>CAYMTN010000019.1:0-41075 GCA_964393335.1 uncultured Anaerolineaceae bacterium | reverse complement strand
GTGTAGCTCAATTTGGCAGAGCAACGGTCTCCAAAACCGTAGGTTGTGGGTTCGATTCCTACCACCCCTGCCTCAGCCGACTCGCTCGCTACATGTAGACACCGTCCCCGCGACGGTGTCTTGGATATAGGCGATTGACAAATATACCCGGAGGTTTTTTGTGGCACGGACACGCACTCGCATAGACCAATCGGACGACAGCCAAAAATCGGCCACGATTTCTGACCGGCGGCGGCGTACTCAAGATGTAACCGAGAATCAAAACGCCGATACCCGCAAAGATCGTCCAACCCCCAGCGCCCGCCAGGTAAAACGCGGCGTGGGATCCACCGGCCTGATCAATCGAATCCCGGTAGTGCGAAGTATTGTAGCCTACTTCCGGGGCGTTGCATCAGAGATGCAAAAAGTAACCTGGCCTGATCGCGACGAAACGTCGCGCCTGACAGCGGTCGTTCTGGGCGTTACCATTGCATTTGCGGTCGGGCTGGGCCTGTTGGATGGCTTCTTTAGCTGGTGGTTCCGGCAGGCTTTTCACGCCGACTCAGAGTGGATTTTCCTGGTAGTGGCGGCGGCAGTGGCGGCACTGGTGAGCGGCGCGTATTTTGTCGTTCGGGACCGTATCTAGCCGCCCCATTCGAATAGCCAAGCACGCTACGTCCACTGGCGTTCAGTGTAAGAAGGTGTTGCAATGTTTGAAGATGATTATCACGACGAGGACGTAGACTTCGATCCAGAACCTGTCTATCTGGATGGAGATGACGACGAAACCGACGATTCCAGCCAGCATAATGAATCGCTGGACGACATAGCAGCGGTTATCGGCACCGGTATCACCGAGGAAGAAGACGATTCCGGCGATGACCGGAAGTGGTACGTCGTGCATTGTTATTCCGGCCAGGAAAACAAGGTCCGGCACGCCATCGAACAGCGCATCGAGACAATGGGCATGCAGGACAAAATCTTCGACGTTGTCGTGCCGACCGAGGAAGAAATCGAGGTTCGCGAAGGCAAACGCCGGACCATTGAGCGCCGTGTCTTTCCGGGATACATCCTGGTCCAGATGGTCATGGATGAAGATTCCTGGTACGTGGTGCGCAACACGCCGGGTGTCACCGGGTTTGTAGGCATGGGCAATGAACCAACGCCCCTGCGCCCGGAAGAAGTCTCGCAGATTATGCGGCGCATGGAAGCCGAGGCCCCGAAGATCAAAGTCACCTTCCGGCCCGGTCAAAAAGTACGCATCATCGACGGCCCTTTCAACGAATTCATCGGGACAGTCGGCGATATCGACATGGAAAAAGCGAAAGTACGGGTGTTGGTTTCGTTCTTCGGACGCGAAACGCCGGTTGAACTGGACTTTTTGCAGGTCGAAAAAGCCTGACACGGTCACCAGCATACCCGAGCAATAGACCGACAAGGCAGCCCCCTTACGGGGGGCGCTCTTTGTACGCACGAGATAAGGAACAGACCTCATGGCCAAGAAAGTCAAAGCAGTTGTTACGCTCCAGATTGCGGCTGGCAAAGCGAACCCGGCTCCGCCGATCGGCCCCGCCCTGGCGCAGCACGGCATCAACCTGATGGGCTTCTGCAAAGAATACAATGCGAAGACCAGCAACCGCATCGGCGAAATCGTGCCCGCTGAAATCACGATCTTCACCGATGGCTCGTTCAAGTTCATCCTGAAAAGCCCGCCAAGTGCCTTTCTGATCCGCCGCGCCGCCGGCCTGGACAAAGGGTCGTCAGAACCAAACCGCAACAAAGTTGGCAAACTCACCCGCCAACAGGTGCGCGAGATCGCCGAGATCAAGATGAAAGACCTCAACGCGATCGATATCGAAGGCGCGATGCGCCAGATCGAAGGCACCGCGCGCAGCATGGGTGTGTTAATCGAAGCATAAGCTCGCTCGAGCGTTAGCGTGGGAGGGCATAGGCCCACTACAACCACTTAGGAGATTCACATGGCACAGCACGGAAAGAAATACACCGAGTCCCTGGCGCGTATCGACCGTACCCAGCTTTACAGCCCGGAAGAGGCGATCAAGCTGGCGAAGGAGATCGCCCCGGCCAAATTCGATGAAACGGTCGAATTGCATCTGCGCCTGGGCATCGACCCCCGGCACAGCGATCAGCAGATCCGCAGCACCGTGATCCTGCCCTATGGCCTGGGCAAGACTGTCCGCATACTGGTCTTTGCCGAAGGCGAAGCCGCCCGGATTGCCGAAGAAGCGGGCGCGGATATCGTGGCTGATGACGAAGTCATCGCACGGATCGCCAACGAAGGCTGGACAGAATTTGACGTAGCCCTGGCTATCCCTGAAATGATGCGTAAGATCGGTCGGTTGGGTAAGGTGCTGGGCCGCAAGGGCCTGATGCCCAACCCCAAAGCCGGGACGTTGGTGCCGCCGGAAGATCTTCCGCGCGCCATCGAAGAAGCGCGGGCGGGCCGCATCGAGTTCCGCAACGACAAAACGGCCAACATTCACATGCCGATCGGCAAGGTCAGTTTTAGCGAAGAACAACTGCAAGGAAATATGACCGCCGTCATGGACGCCATTCGCCGCAACCGACCGGCAGCCGCCAAAGGTACTTTTTTGCGCCGCGTGGTCATCACCACCACAATGGGACCGGGCATCCGTGTTGATCCGAATACCGCCCTGGCGATGACACCGGGAGCGTAGCGCCCGCCTGGCTGTTATTACCATCTCGTGATCGCAAAACACCGGAAAGCGGTACGGTTTCCGGTGTTCTTTGTTCTGCCAGGGGCAAACCATGAGCGTCTCGTTTGTGCGCGGTGACATCTTCCTGACATCCTCCCACGCGGCGGCAGTTGATCTCAACGCTGCCGGACGACTGGCGACCACTCCTTTCTACACGGCGCTGCACGATCGTTATCCCGTATTTGTCAGCGAATACCACAAACAGGGCCGGGCGGGCCAGCTCACGCCAGGCCGAATGTGGGTCTGGCCCGACAGCCGTCCCTGGCTGGTCGGGTTGATCGTGCGAGAGACTCCACAAGGAGCCGCCCGCCTGCGTTTTGTCGAGACGGCCCTGCTGAATCTCGTCAGAGATTGGGAACGCGCCGGGTTACGCAGCCTGGCACTGATGCGATTAGGTGATGAACAGGATTGGCCGATCATACGCGGCCTGGTGATGGACGCGCTGGCTCCACTTGCTCTGCCGGTAACCGTGTATGAGGCGTATGTCCCTGGACTGGTCGAAACCCCTGACCAGCCACCCGACCTGAGTCAGGGTTGAGTCGGCTGGTCCAGCTGGTGATCGGCTTCGGCCACCGCCGAAAACAGGTCGGCAGACGCACGGGCACACAAATTCTGACCGCCCGCATCGAGCCATTCCGCAAGTGTATCGCTTGATTTTTTCCCCGAGACAACGTCCTGCCACAAGCCGGTTGCCCAGCGATAATAATACTGCGTCTCTGCGGCCCACGTGCTGTAATCACGCTGCGTCACGCTCGGCCCGCCGTTGTAACAGGCCAGGGCCAGCCCTAAATCCCAGTCTGAGAACTGGGTCAGGCACTCATAAAAAACACCCATGCCGCGCTGCACGTTTGTGTCGGGATTGAGCATATTTTCGCCATTGTCAAAATGAAACGGCATGACCTGCATCAGGCCGACTGCCCCGGCCCCCGACAGCACAACCGGATCGCCGCACGACTCAATCTGAACGACAATTGCGATCACGTTTGGATTCACGCCATACGTCTGCGCCCAGCGCATAATCTCCGACCGCCAGTGCAGTACTTCCGGCGTGAAAAACGAGGCCAGCGGCGCATCCGGATCAGTGATCGGCTGCGCCGCCGGGCTGCTGCCGCCAAACGGCCACACGTCCACCGCCACGATTACCACAATCACGACCAGGGCTGCCACCACAACGGCCAGCCGCACCCGCCGCGCGCGTGCCGCCAGCGTCGCCTGGCGCTCGCGTTCTTTTTTGGTCAGGCGTTTTTTGGTCATGAGATCACGGCTGGACGAATTGCAGCGGATTGGGCACAAACACCAGCACAAAAATCACGAGCGTGGCATAACCCAGCCAGCGCCGCCGTTTATCCAGCGGCGTGACCGTATCCAGCGGCACGGCATAGATGCGCCCCAGGAAAAACAGCAGCAGCGTCCACAGGAACCACACGGAGTTGAAAAACGACAGCACCAAAAATGCAGCCAGCACGGGGATATACAACTGCTGTGCCCGCTTGCCCAACAGCGTAAAAATGACGTGCCCGCCATCCAGCTGCCCCAGCGGAATCAGGTTCAGGCCAGTGATCAACAACCCGGTCCACCCGGCTTTTGCCAGTTGGTTAATGAACACATCCTCTTGACTGTTAGGCAGAAACTTGCCAAACACCAGCGCCTTAGCCCCGGCATAAATCAGCGAATTACCTTCGAGCACGTATTCTCCACTAGGCAGCGGCTCGACGTGGGACGTCGCCAGGCCGATCAGCAGAATCGGCACGGCGACGATCAACCCGGCCAGCGGTCCGGCTGCGCCTACGTCAAACAACACTTTGCGGTTACGCATCGGCTCTCGGAGCTGGATAAACGCGCCCAACGTGCCAAAAAAGCCAAATGGCAGCGGGATGAAATAAGGCAGCGTCACGTTCACACGATGGTACCGGGCCGCGAAATAGTGTCCCAATTCGTGCGTGCCCAGAATCAAAACAACGCTCAGCGCATACGGCCACCCACGCCACAGGTCCAGGCTGGTCTGGTCACGCATAGCGGCATCCTGCGCCGCCCCCACGTAAAGCAGGCTAAGCACGGTCAGCCCAAACAGCAGCGCGTTCGGCCAGGTCGGACGCGGCCTGGGCCGCACACGCCCCCTTAGCGCCATCACGACGTGCTGCCCCTCCTCGTTCGTCGTCAACACAACGTGATGATCCAACGCGGCGAACTGCTCATCCAACTGCCCGAATGCGGCTTCACTGTCCATGCGTAGCCGCCCCGTAAAACTGACACTGGCCGGGGGAGCCAGATCGTATTCCACTTTGTAAACGTTCATCACCGCCGACACAGCCGTTTCGAACTGCTCAAGGGTCGTATCGCGCGGACCAGACTCCGGCTCAACAGGTACGGTGGGGGTTGCTTTGCCGGACGAAAAAACTGACGGCTCGTTTAACATGCACTATCCCGTTCGTTGATCAGGGCGCAGCGCCGCTTTCAGGCAGTACGTCCCATGCGTCGTTGTAAGCGTCGAGGGCCATGATCCCGCCATCGCGCAGCCGTAAATACACGGCTGCAACGCTTGGCTCGGATGAATCGGCCTGGAACATGCCGTCGAAGGCCACTTCAGGCGTAGTGGCCCACCCCAGGCGATCTTGCACGCGCGGATTGGTACGCCACACCAGCCCAAACCCGCGAATAGGCTGCTGCAATCCCTCCGGCGGTACCAGTGAGTCATCGCGTTCGGGGTCGCCATCGCTGAAGTTATCCGGATACTGCGCCCAGGCCGGTGATGCGCCATCCTCAAAAACCACGTAAATCCGGTCCTGCGTTTCGACCCAGATCATACGGCCCCGCTCAAACGTCTGTTCGGCCTGCAACGTGATCTGCGGCGGCTCTGCCGGACATGATTCAGGGGCCGGGTCAAAAAACCAGACTTCGGGACATTGCAGCGGGATCAACAGAATTTGCTCGACGGTCGAACCGGCCACTTCGCCCTCTAGCGAAAAGCGCGCCACATCGCGGTCGGCGGAGCGTGTGCCAACGGTCAACTGGCCGGAGGTATTCACGTCCCACCGCCAGATACGCTCACCACCCGCGTCCAGGCGATAAATACGCGCCCGATCCGCGCCGCGAATGCTCCAGAACAAGGTCACATTATCGCCCGGCTTGGCGTACTCCGTATCGGTCGTGAAATACTCAACAGAAAGCCCGGCCACCGTCGGCACGCGCGTCACCGTCAGGGTTGCGGGCGCGGGTGACAGGGTCGGCGCAAGGGGATTGGTGGGCGACGGGCCAGGGCTGGGCGTCGTCGTGGGATGCGTCGGAAGCGGCGTGATCGTCACTGTCGGAACCACTGCCGCAACTGGCGCGGCGGTCAGTGTGGCGCTGGGCACCAGCGTCATGATCGCCGGCTGGGCATTCCCGCCGCAAGACGCCAGCAGCATGCCGGTGACCACTCCCCCGCCAAGCGCCAACACAGCCCGCAGGCCGGGCACAAACACGCGCATGATTACTGTGTGTTTCCTTTCGCGCTAAGGAGCCGCCACGCCCAACCGGGGCAGCTCATGAGTTGCCGGTGCTTCCACCGGCAGCGCAAACGTAAACGTCGAGCCAATGTTGTCCCCGCTGCGGACCCAAATCCGCCCACCGTGAGCATCCACAGCCAGTTTGCAGAACGCCAACCCCAACCCGACGCCGCGCGGCATGTTGTGTCGTCTCACACGCGCAAACTTATCAAAGATCGTCGCCTGTGCGTCCGGGGGAATGCCAGGACCGGTATCTTTGATGCGGATGTAGACCTCACCGCCGCTTGACGCCGTGCTGATGGTCACGATTCCATAATCCGGCGAGTACTTGATCGCGTTGTCGAGCAAGTTGATCATCACGCGTTCGATCATGTCGGCGTCGATGTACAACATCGGCAGATCATCGGCCAGCGCAAACCGGATGCGAACGTGTTTGTCCTCGGCGGACGGCTGCACTTGCTCCACTGCCGAGGCGATGAGGTCATTGAGCGCCGTGCTCGCCCGGCTTAGCAGTTTGCTGCCTTCTTCGAGCCGCTGCACATCCAGCAGAGAATCGATCATACGCTGGACCTGGCGCTCGCTGCGGGCTGCGACGTCCAGCAGACTGCGGACGTTCGTATTCGAGTCGGCCAGCATGACCTGGAGCGCTTGCAGGCTGGTGTAGATGTTGCCAAGTGGCCCGCGCATGTCGTGATACACCATCGCGCTGAGGTCCTGGCGCAGTTGGTCCAGCGCAACTTGCGGCGTCAAATCGTGCTCGATCCACTGGATGAACTCCCCGTTGAACCCGGCGTGGCTCATACGCCGCGCATACACCTGCACCGGGCGCTGGGAGCCATCTTTGGTCCATACGACCGACTGAAAACGAATTTCGAACCCGCGTTTCAGGTGATCAAACCGGTCGCCGCCAATCGGACCGGTGCCGAGGCGGTGAATCGCGCTGATGTCCCGCCGCAGCAATTCTTCCTGCCCGTAGCCCAAAAAGTCACAGGCGCGGCGGTTCAGCGCGCGGATGTCACCTTCCAGGTCGGTAATGATGATCGGCACGATGGTATCGTCGAACAACGTGCTGTAACGTTGTTGAGCCTGCCGCGACGCTTCCAGCAGCAGCGTATTCGAGAGCGCCGCTGCGCCCATCTCGCTGATAGTGCTGGTGAGGTTCACCGCGTCCGCCGTGAAATAACTGCGTGCCGGGTGAGCCAGCGAGATCACGCCGACGACATCGCCTGCATGGATCAGCGGAATGCACAAGGCCGATCCGCTCGCGGGAGACAGCGGCTCGTCCGGCAGTGATATCCACAGCGGATTCGTGGAAATGTCGTTGACGATTACGGTCCGGTAGTTATGCAGCACGAATCCGGCTAATCCGTTAGCCAGCACATGCTCCATCACAGGCCAGGGATCGGCTTGGCTGCCGCCGCCCAACGCATAGACCGCCTGGAGTTTTTTTTCCTTCAGCGCCACAATGCTTGCGTGCGGGGTTCCCAACGCCTCGGCGGTGGCGTGCAGCACGCGCCGCAAGACCTCGGCAGACGTCAACTGCGCGTTCAGTTCATGCGCCAGCCGGTAGACAATTGTCAGGCGTAATCTCTCGCTGAGCCGAGCCTGCATTCCCTGTACCCTTTACTTTTTTCCGAGCACGCGCCTTATTCTAACACAGACCCCGGCCTGCTACCTACGCCCGTTCGGACTTTGAGAAACCGTTTGGGCGCAGGTTTTAGGCTCTCTTGCACGCCGTCGATAATGGCGCGGCGGGCTTCTTCGTCGTGCTGAAAATCCATGTCATCCGCCGGAACGATCAGCACCGGGCAGCTATCCCACCGGTCGATCCAGGTGTCATACAGGCGGTTGAGCCGGTCCAGATAATCCGGCGAAATATCACGCTCGAAGTCGCGCCCGCGCAGCTTGATGCGCGTCACCAATGTACCGACGCTGCCTTTGAGATAGACCAGCAGGTCCGGTGGTGGCAAAAACGCGCGAATGCCTTCGTACAGGTCGCGGTAAGCGCGGTAGTCGCGCTCAGACATCTGTCCCTGTTCAAACAGATTGTGCGCAAAAATCTCCGCATCTTCGTACACGCTGCGATCCTGCACGACCGAGCCAGGATGATCAACCAACTGACGGTGATGCTGCAACCGGCGCGACAGGAAAAACACCTGCGAATGAAAGCTCCACCGCCGCATATCACCGTAAAAATCGGCCAGATAGGGATTCTCGTCCACCGCCTCATAAAACGGCTTCCAGTCAAATGCCTGGGCCAGAATCCCGGTCAGCGTGGATTTTCCCACGCCGATATTACCGGCAATCGCCACGAAAAATTTCTCAGGACCCACCGGCTGGATCATGCGTTTTCCCCCTTCTCGCGTGCCGGATGAGGGGTTACACTCTTGTCGCCGTCAGCCCTGCGCCAGTCGCGCCCCTGGTTCACGCGCATCTTTTCGAGGTAAGCCTCTTCGAGATCGACTCCGGCATAATTCGCCAGCTTGAGCAGGTAAGCCAGCACGTCGGCGAGTTCTTCGCGGATCGCTGGCAGCGACTCGTCGGGCTGCCCGGAATGGGCTGCCAGCCACCGCCGGGTATACGCCCGCGCCAGCTCACCTATTTCTTCTTGCAGCAGCATGAAATTGAAGTACGGATCGGTATTGAAGCGCTTCACATGGTCCAACTGGCGGTGAAACTGTTGAAAATCGGCCAGACGACGCGTTGTTTGCTCAAGGGACAACTGCTCCCCAGGGGGTACCATCACGGATGGATGGCTTGCCCCCATGCCCGGCAGCGAAGGCTGGCGCGGCCCTTCACCCAATGCGCCGCGAATCCGAGCAAAAATAGCGTCACGATCCTCTGGACTCTGGACAAAGTCCATATCGTTGGTGTCCACGATCAGAACCGTCGCGGCACCGTAGGAACTAAAAAACTGCTCATACGCCCCGCGCAGGCTGTCGATGTAGGCGGCTTCCATGTTACGTTCGTACGGGCGGTCACGCGCCGTGATGCGGTTCATCAGCGTATCGGTATCCGCCCGCAGATACACCACGAGATCGGGCAGATCGATGTTTTCAGCCAGCGCTTCCTGCACGTTGTAGTACGTGTCCAGCTCATCCCCGCTCAAGTTCACCTGTGCGAACAACCGGTCTTTGTCAAACATGTAATCGCTGATCAGCGGGCGAGAGAGTCGCGCCAGTTGGCGCTGTTGGTGATAGCGGCTGAGCAAAAAGAAAATCTGTGTCTGAAACGCGTACCGTGCGCGGTCGGTATAAAAATCGGAAAGGAACGGGTTTTCCTCAAACACCTCTAGAACGAGCTGCGCGCCGATCTCGCGCTGAAACATGCGCGCCAGAGTCGTTTTGCCAACCCCAATCACACCCTCAATCACAACATAGGCTTGAGTTGTATTCATGTTATGTTCCACCATGTCGTTGAATGCCGGTAAACCGCTCGTGGAAAGCATGTCCGGTTGCCCACATCGCCAGGGCGCCGCTACCTGCCAGAGTATACGTCTGCCTGTGCCGGATGTCCACCTGAGAACGCGCCTGCCGGTGCTGTTTTGCGTTACAATCGGGTTTGAGATTCAGGTGAGGGAAAAGCACGTATGCAGCGAAAGATCAACTGGCTGGCCCGCCTATCGCTTGTCGTCGTGATGCTGGCGGGGTGTTCGCCGGCAGCAAGACACGACACGTCCAGCGCCGAGCCAACTTATACCATCGTCCCTATTCCCGACACGCCGACCAACTCCCCCGCCTTGCCCAGCGCGATACCGCCGCTTGAAACGATCACGGAACCGTACGAAAATGCCGGGGCGCTGTTGGACGGAGTTTGTTACGAGTTTCTGTATTCGTTGAATGGGGTCACATGGGTCTGGACAACGTCCGGTGACCTGACTGCCTTCTACGACCGGGCAGACGCGTCCGGGCTGTGCTCCTCCCCGGTGACGCGCGTGCCCTTTGATTTTTCCGGGCATTATCTGGCAGGCGCGGTACAGGTCGTGACCGGCTGTGATGCGGCGCATCGTGTCATCGACAGCGTGACGGACGACTCCGCACGTACACAGACGATCGTCGTGCAGCTAACCGTACGCGGCGACTGTCATTATGAACTGGTACAACCGCTGCTGATCGCCGTGCCCAGGCTGAGCGAAGGTTATACGCTGCGGATCGTGCTGACGCCGTGAGGGAAGTGGTCCGGTGGCAAAGTCCGGCATATAATAGGCGTGTGATATTGCCACCCAAAGAGATTTCTTGTTATGCACAACATGGAAATAGCCTGCCACGCATGGGCCTATAATAACCTGTCGTTTGAGGAAGCGGTTGGCACAATTGCCCGGCTGGGATTCCGCCACGTGGACCTGGGGACCGGTCCGCATCTGAATACGGATCGTGCTGCCGCCTACCCCGAAGCCGAAGCATCAAATATCCTGCGCCTGCTCGAACAACTCGACCTGACTATCACCGACCTGTACATCATGCTGCCGCGTACCAACGCGCCCGACCCGGCCCAACGCGAAGCCCAGCTCACCCTGTTCGAACGGCTGGTGCCGTTTGCGCTGGCGCTTGAAACACCAGGGATCACGGTCACACCTGGCGTCATCCATCAAGACGGCGTCGATCACAGCCTGGCGCGCGCCGTCCCGGCCCTGCTGCGCATGGTGCAAGCGGTCGAAGATACCGACCTGCGCCTGTCATTTGAGCCGCACATGGACTCCGTCGCCCAACGACCCGAACAGGCCATGCTGCTCCTGGAGGCCGTGCCTGGGCTGAGCGTCACGCTCGATTATGCTCATTTCGTGTACCAGGGCATTGTCCGGCGCGAGATCGAGCCGCTGATGGAGCATGTCGCGCATGTGCAAATCCGGCAGGCCAAACGGGGCATCCTGCAAACGCCCCACGACGAGGGCACGATCAACATCCAGCAACTGCTGCAGGACCTTCAGGAACACGGCTATCGCGGCACGCTCACGGTCGAGTACATGACCACCTTCGGGTGGCACAACATGCGCGAGATCAGCATCAGCAACGAAACCGTGCGCACCCGCGACGCGCTACGCGCCACTCGCGCCCGGTTGGAGTCGTCCTCACGCGTGCGCTAACAACCCAATCCGGACGCTCTTTCCTCAACGCGCCGCCTCTCAGCGGCGTCTTTTGTTTTCACATGCTGACCGTTGTCCGGTTTTTGTCCGGTGAATGGTAGCCAGCCTCTCGAAAGGCCCCGCCCGTTTCAGGCATTCTTATAGACAGTTGACGCGCGTCACATTCGTTCATTCGGTGGAAAGCCAACCGTCCCGTCACTGCCGTGACCTCCTGCGGTCTGTGGTGGACTGTTGAGCACCGCCCAGACATAAGGAGCAAATGTGATGTCGAAGCGTAAAGTTGCTGTTGTGGCACTGGCCGTAGTGTTCGCACTCTCCGCAACGGTCCTTGCCCTGATGCCCGCCGCTCATACACCGGCCCCGACCGCTGTGCATTCGATTGCCGCGCTGACGTTCGCTGTCGGGCCGTCCTTCAACCCGCCGGAATGCCCTGACGCAGGCGACTGCGGATTTGGTGGCGGGCCGTAAATCCCCGACCGGGAAGAACGGGGGGTAAGCGATGCGGTGGGGCGGGCGCTGGCTCGCCCTGCTGTATTTATGTCAGGAAGCAGCACCGCCGTCGATCCGGCGTTTGACCTCGTTTATATCATCCGTGATCAGTTTGACCAGGCGAACACGTGACTCAGTCTCCTCCAGGCGCTGCGCATGGTGCAGCACATCCTCCAACGCCGCCAGCGCGCGCGGGTAATCGCCCTGCTCAAATGGGATGAACGCCAGCCCATGCCGGGCATGGATTGCGTGGGCCGGGTCGCCAATGCGCTCGTAAAAATCCCTGCACGCCGTCAAGTAGCGCTCCGCTGCCCACCAGTGATGGCGCTTTGTCTGGATCAAGCCCAACATGTGCTCGACGCGCATCAGGCTTAGCCTGAACCTCATCACGCGGTAGTGGAGCCAGGCTTTCAGCATGAATTCCCTGGCACTGTCATACTCGTCGCGGCGGAAGCAGCGCAGTGCATGGGCATAATAAAAACCGGCTGGAACCTGCGGACTCACACTGCGTAGCGCGAGAGAGTCCAGGTAGGCCAGCAATTGGTTTGCATAACTGTCTGAAGCAGGGCGGTTTCTGTACAGGCTGTTAAACATCATACTGATGCACGCTGCCATCGCGCTGTAGTCCTGTTCCAGGGAAAAGACCGCCAACGCCTGCTGAGCATAGTTGAACACATCGACCGGCAAACCGGCCTTCGCGTATGCCCGCGCCAGCGACCTGTATACCCGCCCCCGCACGTAATCGAACCGCATGCGACGCGCACCGGCCAGTATGTCGGCGGCCTGGGCGCAGGCCTGGTCCAGGGTTATATCCAGCACGTCGATGTTGAATCGCTCAGCCCGCATCAGTAGCTGCAGGTCTTCGCGGCCCGAATCGCTGGCATAATCTTCGGCGGCGCTGATCGCGTTGCGGGCGGCTTCGACATCCGTTTCCGCCGTGATATACAGGTATGTCGCCCATGCCCGGTAGATTTCACTCTCCAACTCGCTGTCGTGCAGATCAAGCGCCTGGATCAACATGGGTGAAACCAGGTCTTTCCATCTCGTCAGCTTGTTGCGGCTCCACCAATACTCGACCTGTAGCGCCAGCCCAAGACGGATCGCCTTCGGTTGGTGATCACCTTTGATGCTGGCCGCCGCGCGCGCCACTTCCGCCAGCTCTTCCAGGCGGTTCGCAATCACACGGGGTTGATCGTGATAATACACTACAAACGCGGTTTCCCGGTCCAACGCATTGAGCGCCGCTCGTTGAAGGTCCATTTGGGTCGGGATATATTTGGAATCGCGTTCATGATCATACCCCTCCGGCAGATGCAACTGCTCAGGCGGAATCGGTCCGTCGTGATTGTCGCTGGGCATCGATGCTTCCTCTCCTTCAATGGACTCCGAGGAATCGCCTTGGCGATCCGATTCGGGTTCTTGTTCGTCCTCAGGATCGTCACGCTGGGTGTCAAAACCGGATAGGTCGTCAGGTGGGTATTGAACCATGCCGCATATCCCTCCGGAATACTTGCACCAAAACGCCTGCATTCGTTTAGTATAGCAGGCGTCAGGGCAAGGACCAATCTCACTAAGGAACTTGATCGCGCGCAGTTACTCCGCTGCACCCGACGCCGGTCGTTCATCCGGGGGGACCCAGGCCCCCACCCGAAAGTGAACCGTGTCGGCAGTGACCGTGCTGCCATCGTCCAGGGTGGCAACCGCATACAAATCATGCTCGCCGGGTTGCAGGACCCACCAATAATCAAACGGCTTGTCAGCGACTACGACTAGTTCCGCCCCATCCAGCCAATAAGTCACGCTGGCCGTGTGCGTCGGCACTGCAATAGTCAGCCGGATGCGCTGTTGATCGGCGGGCAACAGCGGCGTCAGGCGAAACACGGTGTATGGATCGGGTGACAGCAAGCGCACCGGCACCGTTTCGCCGCCCACGATCTTTGCGCCAACCGGGGGTTGAGGAATGCCCTGGCGGATTGCCCAATCTTGCGCTTCGGGCGGCAAGATCAGGTAAACGCGCTGCTCGCGATCCTCCGGCGGTGTGGTTTCGTCTGCCAGCAGCCCGGACCGTTTGTCCAGCGTGAACGGTTGGTAAAACGTGTCGTGCTCCTGGGGAACCGTGCCCTCGATGAACCATTCCCACCGCGTGCGCGGGCAGTATTCCGTTGGCAGCAGCCCGGATGTAACGCACACTTCGGCCCGAACCAGCCCCTGCGGCACTGGAAATTCAAGCTCCGGTTGGCCGAGCAGCACGCGCCGCATGAATTCGTGCCAGATTGGGCCTGCGCCGCTGATACCGCTGACTTCGACCATCGTCGAATTATCCGCGTTGCCGACCCATACGCCGGCCACCAGATTCGGGGTGTAACCCACCGTCCAGTTATCGCGGAAATCGGTTGTCGTGCCGGTTTTCGCCGCCGCCGTCCGCCCGATATTGAGCGCGCTGGCCGGGCCAAATGACGGGATGCGCGCATCGTTGTCGCTGAGGATGTCGGTGATCAGATAGGCTACACGGGGATCAAGCACGGGACGATCATGAATGGGGGGCGTCCACTCATACAGTACGCGGCCATCCCGGTCCCGCACCTCCAGAATGTAAACCGGATCGACGCGGTAGCCGCCGTTTGCCAGCGCCCCGTAGGCGGCGGCCAGCTCCAACAAACGTACTTCGCCGCCACCCAGCGTCAGCGACAGATCGAACCGGCTGGTATCGGTCAGCGTGCTGATCCCCAGGCGCGTCGTCAGCCGGACCAGCGCATCCAGGCCGACATGATCCAGCGCCACCACTGCCGGGATGTTGTACGACGACGCCAACGCCTCACGCACGAGCACGGGGCCATGCTCGACCAGCCCGTAGTTCGCAGGGGTATAACTCTCCAACCGGCGCGTAACAAACGGCGTACCGACATCCAGGATCATGGTGGCGGGCGTCCAGGGGGCCGGCCCTTCCGGGTCGAATGCAGCCGCGTAGGTGAACGGCTTGAGTGCCGATCCCGGCTGGCGCGGAGCGAGCGCCGCATTGACCGCCCCGTCAATCCGGTCATTGAAATAATCCGGGCTGCCAAGCATGGCGAGAATCTGCCCCGTATGGGGGTCCATTGCCACCAGGGCGGCATTGTGGGCATTGTGCGCCGGTTCACCCGCCGGGGGATTATTCAGACGATCCAGGTGACGCTGCGCCGATTCCTGTGCCACCTGCTGCCAGCTCAGGTCGAGCGTCGTGGTGACTTCCAGTCCACCCTGGTACAGCTCGTCAGCAAAATCCCGCTGAAGTTGAGTCCATACAGCAGCGACGAAGTGCGGCGCTTCAATTGGAAACAGCGTTGACGCATACTGCAACGCTTCGTCATACGCCTGGTCGGCCTCTTCCTGCGCCAGGTAGCCGTGTTTGACCATCAAATCCAGCACGATGCGCTGGCGGGCTTTGGCGGTTTCAGGATTCGTCAACGGATCATAACTGGCCGGGGCTTGCGGCAGCCCGGCCAACATCGCGCATTCGGCCAACGTCAGGTCTGCCGCGTTTTTGCCGAAATAAGCCCGGGCTGCGGCATCCACGCCGTATGCCAGGTTTCCGTAGTAGGTCTGGTTCAGGTAAAACGCGAGAATCTCGTCACGCGAATAGGTTCGCGTCAGTTCCAGGGCCAACACGCTTTCACGCAGCTTACGATGGAGGGTGCGTTCTGCGCGCTGCTCCGGGTCCAGCAGCAGATTGCGTGCCACCTGTTGGGTGATGGTACTGCCTCCAGCGATCACCTCACCGCCCTTGATATTGGTCCACAAGGCGCGCGCCACACCCTGCACATCGACGCCGGGATGGTGGTAAAAGTTGGAATCCTCGGTTGCCAGTGTCGCCTCCGCCATGCAGGCGGGCAGATCGCTGAGCGTGAGCACACGGTTCAGCCCGGTCTGCGGATCGGCGATCTGGTACAACAGTCGGCCCTGCCGGTCATAGATACGCGTGCTGGGCAGCGCCATCCCCGCTTTGAGCGCATGAACATCCGGTAGATCGGCCAGAATCCACGCATAAAACGCGAACCCGCCTGCGGACATCAGCACCAGCAGCGCCACCAACACCTGCTGCCAGCGGCGGCGACGCTTCCATATTTGCCAAAGTGATCGCATAACACTGCTACCCTGATCCACTTGGTGAACGATACCCGATCTTCATTGTAAGGCAGCAGCGTCCTGGCTGGCAGACGGGTGACCCACGTTCAACCGGCGGTTCTTACGCGTCTTCCGGCAATTGGTGATCATTCGCTCCGGCCTGTTCATCCTCGCTGACCGGATCATCATCCGGGCCGGTGATTTGCAGGTCGCCATGCGCCGGGTCGTATTCCACCGCCCACCCGACCATCGCCGCTTCATCTGTCACGTTGAAATCCCGTACAATCTCGGCCCACAGGTCCCGGTCCAGCTCCACGCCGCGCAGTCCTATGTCTGTTTCGACGATCACGGTGACACCTGCACGGCTGCGCTGGACTCGTACAATCGTCCCGGCATATTTCATGTCCCTGCCCTCCCCCGGTAGATGGTCCCGTGATCTTAACGCCAAACCGTCCCCACGCCAACGGGCGGCCTGTACTCGAATGATCACGTCGCTACGTTATTGGTCCCTCTCCATTTCTTGCTATAATGGCTCGTTGTCCAGCGCTCGCCAACTCACGGAGATAGGCGTGTCCGGCGCGTCCCCGGCCCAGCAGGCGGCCCTATTGATCCGGTGGATACTATCCGCCTGCAACGCGTCCGATCTCGATCAAGCCGTCGAGTCCGTCCTGGGATCACCAGCCTGACCAACCCGTTTCTACAGGAGACACATGAAGGTCGACCAACTCACCCGGTGCAGCCACGAGCTGTTAGGTCTGGAATTGACACCTGAGATTCAACGTGCCTTCAGCCTGTACGCCGATCACCTGCTGGCATGGAACAAAAACATCAACCTGACCGCGATCACCGATCCAGAAGCGATTGAAATGCGCCACTTTCTCGACTCGCTGACGGTGATTCGGGCCGTCCCCTTGCAGCGCGGTCTGCGGGTGATCGACGTCGGAAGCGGCGCGGGATTCCCCGGTTTGCCGCTGCGACTGGTGTATCCTCACATCGAGCTGACGCTGCTGGAAGCGACCGCCAAAAAAGCGGCGTTTCTCGAACATATCGTGAAACTCCTCAAGCTTACCAACGTGCATGTCCTTAATGCGCGGGCCGAAGACGCCGGGCAAGATGCCGCCTCACGCGAGCAGTATGATCTGGCGTTGGCGCGGGCGGTGGCACAAATGCCGGTCCTGGTTGAATACATGCTGCCGCTGTGTAGAGTCGGCGGGCGGTGCGTGGCGCTCAAGGGTGAAAACGCTGTGGCGGAAGTACGGCAGGCGGAAAACGCGCTGCGTATTGTGGGTGGGCACGTGGAAAAAGTGATCCAGGTTGAACTGCCGCAGGTGACCGAAACACATCACCTGGTCGTGATTGAAAAGGTCGCCGCCACACCTCCCCGGTATCCACGCCGCGCCGGGATTCCGGGCAAGCGCCCGTTGGATGGCACGGATTGAGGAATCACTTTCCCGGATCGGCAGCGGCCACGATCTGCCCCTGGTGAACGCGCCACCGGGCCGCGCGCTGCAAAAACCCTGGCGTAAAAATCTCCGGCTCAGTGGTCGTCAACAGCGCTTGCGATACGCCATTGATACGATCCAGCAAGTACGCACGGCGCGCCGCGTCCAGTTCAGCGATCACCTCATCCAGCAGCAGGATCGGCCATTCCCCTACTGTATCACGCATCCATTCCAGTTCTGCCAATTTGAGCGCCATCACGGCCGTACGGGCCTGTCCGCGCGATCCAAACAACCCCAGGTCATGGCCGTTAAACAGCAGACGCAGTTCGTCGCGCTGCGGGCCGCTGAGCGTCATCCCACGCGCGACTTCCTCTCCGCGCGTCTCGGCCAGCCGCGCCGCGTATTGCCCGGCGATTGCGCTGGCGTCAAGCTGGCGGTTGAGGTCCAATCCCAATACCTCAAACGAAAGCTGCCCGCTGTTGTTGGCGGTTGGCTCAAAACCGGGCTGGTAACGCAGCTCCAGGTCTTCGCCGCCGCCGGTCAATTCGTAATGCACGCGGCGCGCCTTGATTTCCAACTCGCGCAGCAGCCGCTGTCGCGCGGCAACAATCACTCCGGCGGAGTCGGTGAGCTGCATATCCCAATAATCCAGTTGGTCCTGTCCGGCCTCGTGATCGGCTATCCGTTTGAGCAGCGCATTACGCTGGCTGAGCACCTTCTCGAACACGCCTAACGCGCGGCAATAATCAGAGTCCGTCTGGCACAACGTCACGTTCATGTAGCGGCGGCGTTCGGCAGGCGGTCCCTCGACCAGCGCGAGGTCCTGCGGCAGGAACATCACGACGTTCACCTGCCCGACCAGGTCCATCAACCGGCGCGCCACCCCGTTCACGCGGATCTCTTTATTCAACCGTGCGCCGCCTGTGCCCGGCAGCCCTTCGGTCAGCGTGATCTCAACCCGGTTGAGCATGTCGCTTTTGCTGATAACTTCTGCACCGATCTTAGCAAACGACAGCAGATCGCGGTCGGCGTTCCAGTTGATCAACTGCCGGTCAGATGTGGTGTAGGGAGAACGCGCCGTCGCCAGGTAGTAGATCGCTTCGAGCAGGCTGGTTTTGCCCTGCGCATTTGCGCCATGCAGCAAAATAGGCCCGCGCGGCAGCGACATTTCCAGGCGCGCGTAGTTGCGGAAGTTTTGTAACGAGAGGTGCTCGATATGCATAGCAGTAAGTATACCGTTTTTGGCAGGCTGGCCCCACCCGGTCTACACGTCGAGCAGCACCGGCACGGCCAGCCGGTACGCGATGTACACGGCGTAAAAAAACTGCTTGAGTGCCAGGATCGTCACGTCGTCCGACCGCTGCACCACGTGTAAAAACGGGATGTGCGTGTCGATCCAATCCAGTGCTGGCGGCGCAGCCAACTGCATGATCACGTCAGCATCCAGGTCCGGTGAAATGCCGCCAAAAAACTGCAACAGCATGGAACCATGCGCAGGATAGATCGGCCCGGACATAAACAGCAACTCAAACACCTGGTCGCCGGTAACGCGCACGGCTTCGAGATCGCGTTCAAGCGGCTGCGACGCTTCGAGAAAAACGCCGGTCTGCGCGCGCAGCGGCGCAACAGACGCGCCGCTGTAACCCATTTCGCGGATCGCGCCTTGCAGCAGCATAAACGCCAGCGGGTGATTGTTGTCCGGTAGTTGATCCAGCAGCCAGCGCTCGGCCTGTTCCGACAGCGGATAATTGATCGCCCCCACGCAGCCAAACGGCCCCCCGGCGCGGTTGGCCGGGCAGTCGATGCAGTACGGCTCCCAGGGGGGCAGTTCTGCGGCTATGTCGAGCAAATCCTGGACGACGATCACTTCGGTTTCTTCGCTGCCATCCGGCAAGCGCCGCATCATCTCAAAACCCATGTTAGCCGGTGACCGGAAGTCGCCCTGATCGCGGTATAACCGGATCACGGCATCTGCCCTATCGCGCGCTTTCAAGCGAACCATCAATCCCTCAAGCGTCAAGGCACGCTTGGGTTCGCAGTCATATTGAATGGCGTAATCGATTCCCATACCTGTCATCCGAAAAACACCGCCCCACATCAAACCGCGATGAGGGGCGGACTATAACCAGCCTTGAACCGCGTGTGTCTAGCGAATCGGCAGATCGGGGACCGTGCCCTCAATCAGCGTCACGTACGATGCACTGACCCAGCCCTGCGCGCTTCCAAACGAGATCAGGTACCACGCCCCGTTGGTATTGCGGCCCAGGATCACAAACTCGGCGTTGGCCGGCACGCTGCCGATCTCATTCCCAAACAGGCTGGCCGCGTCGCGGAGCTTCAGGTTCGCGTTTGCGCGACCGCGCACCGTCACCGGTACCCCCGGCTCCTCTTCCGGCACGAAAACCGTGCCTGCCGGTGGAGCGGGCACAACTTCGCTGCTGACAAGCAGTTCACTCGCGCTGCCGCCTGCCAGGTTCACGTACAACGCGTTGACCCAGCCGCGAATACCCTGGTACGAGATCAAGTACCACGACCCGTTGCCGTTGCGCGCCTGCACATCAAACGTCGCGCCCTGTGGCACCGACCCGATGATCTTGGAGGCGTAGAGAGTCGCACCATCGCGCAAGTTAAGCGTATCCGTCGCCGTACCGGCCAGGACTACCCGGCCAGGGCTGCCGACTGCGGGCAGGTCCGCAGGCGGAGCAATCGGCACATCCAGACGGGGAATGTCGTCTACAAAGTCCGGTTGGCCGCCGCCGGTTGTATCTTCGTTTTTCTCCGGCTCTTTGGCGAACAACCAGACCCACTCGTTGCTGACCCAGCCCTCCGTGCCATTCCTCAGGTCGATCAGCAGCCAGGACAGATCGGCCACCGCGCCAACAACCCGGTAGTTATCGGGGTAAAACACCTGCGTAATCACGGGATTGCCCAGGCCCGGACCGGACCGGACGTTGACGTTATCGCCGGTCACAGCCGCGATCACGGTCGCCGGAGGGGGTGCCGTCGGCACGACAACGGCAGGGACGCCACCGCCACCCTCGCCCGGACCTTCCACAAACCACCAGCGCACGTCAATACGGGCATTGCCAGTCGCCTCAAAATACTCGACCTTCAACTCGTGGCTTCCGGCAGTGAGTGCATAGACGTCGGCGTCATATGTTCTATATCCCTCAGGATTGCCATGCCACTCGTTGAGAATCTGGGTGACGTCAATCCACATACGCACGCCATCATCGGCACCCACCTGGAACCGCCAATGGCCGGTATTGGGGAAACTGAAGGTTGTCGTCCAGCGAGCGCTGAAGCTATCGGCATTCACGCCGCTGCCCGGCGATCCGGCTCCCCAGTTGAAGTTGATATCGCCATCAACGCGTGTCAGCACCGCGCTCCCTGACAGGTCTGTGCTGTTAAAATACGACGCGTTCCAGTTGGCAGGGCCATAAATGGTGCTGTTTGGCGTCGTGGCGGCAGCGCCGCCATACGACCATTCAACTTGCACCCCCGCGTTGCCGGTGGCCTCGAAGTACTCGACCTTGAGATCGTGGTTTCCCGCCGTGAGATTGTCAACCGTCACGGTGTAGGTCTTGTAGCCTTCGGGGTTACCGTGCCACTCGTCAACAATCGGCGTGACGTCAATCCACATGCGCACGCCGTCATCGGCCCCAACCTGGAACGTCCAACTACCTGCCGTCGGGAAATTCACGGTTTTGGTCCAACGAGCGCTGAAGTTGTCGGCATTGACTGCCGGATCAGGGGATCCCGAAGCCCAGTTGAAGTCGATCCTGTCGTCAATCCGGGTCAATACGGGGCTTCCGGAGAGCGACGTGTTATTGAAGTAGGTGGCATTCCATTGAGTGCCTGCATTGGCTTCGGCTACCCGCGCCGGGGCCGCCACCAATGCTGACCCAAGCATGAGAACCACAATCGTGACGGCAACCAGGCCGCAAATGGTCAATTTTCGCATGTTGTTTGTCCTAAGTGTACTCGCCTATTCCAGAAACAGTGCTCACGGGATTATAAAGAGGCGTATCTCATCTCGCAAACTTCGTTACCCTGACAATTTCATGACGATGAACGACCGGCAGCCGATTCGAGCGCACGGATCGTTTGGTGTGCGGCCCGTTCCCAGGTGAACTGGGCTGCCTGCCGGTACCCCTGATCGATCAGATTGGCGCGCAGTGCGTCGTCCGCCAACAAGCGCCCAATGGCCCCGGCAATCGCCTCGACGTCGCGGGGATTCACCAGCAGCGCCGCATCTCCGGCCACCTCAGGCAGGGATGACAACGAACTGGTGATCACCGGCGTGCCGCAGCGCATCGCCTCCAATACGGGGAAGCCAAACCCTTCGTGCAGCGTGGGAAAGACCAGCGCCTGCGCGCCGCTGTAGAGCGCGGCGATATCCTCGTCGGCCACGTAACCCGGCAGGACCACACCCTCCGCCCCCACCGCCCACTCCGGATCGTACAGCCAACCCCGCTGCCCGGCCAGCACGAGCGCCACATCCGTACCCGGTTGGCCCGCCCGCCAGCGCGCGAATCCTTGCACGATCCGCGCGATGTTTTTACGCGGCTGGAGCGTGCCAACAAACAGCAGATAGCGCTCCGGCAGTCCGTAACGCGCCCGAACAGCCGCCAGCGCCGCCTGATCGGTCACCGGGGCCAGCGACTCGTCCACACCCGGATACACCAGACTCATCTTGTTTTCCGAAACGTCATAATGCGCGGCCAGGTCTTTGGATGTGGCCAGCGAATCAACCAGCACGCGAGTCGCGCGGCGAACGCTGTGCCGCGTTGACCACTCCAGATAGCGGCGCGAAACCGCCGGATGCGCGTCAGGAAAGTACACGTAGCCGAGATCGTGCACCGTCACCACGGCTGGCCCTGGAAACCAGAGCGGCAGCGTGTGCGCCGGGACAAAGGTAATATCGGGCCGGTCACGCCACAGCGCGACCGCAAAACGGCTATGCGTCCACAGGCGCGGCCATGTAATCACATGCTGCGTCACACGCGGGTGATCCGGGAACAATCCCGGCGGCGGCGCATCACGGAAATACAGCCGGAAATAGTGCGGCGTATCGAGCGCCACCAGCGCGCGGGTCAATTGCAGCGCGTAATTTTCCGTGCCGGTACGCTGGGCCGCCGTCGTCCGGCTGGCGTCAATCGCAATCGTAAGCGGCGGCATGCGTCCTCCCCTAGCTGGCCCGGCGGCGGAAGGCCAGCGGCAGCAGCCCGATCCCGACCACAGACAGCAGCAGCGGCCAGTAGTCGGATGCCGTAGTCAGCCATTGGTCGGCGATCCGGTCACTGGTGACCCAGTAAGCCGTCGCACCTGCCACCAATACCAAAACGCTCAACAGCAGCAGGCGGGCATCGTGCGTGCGTTCGATCACGTACGTGACAAGCAAAGTCAGCGCCAATGACCACAGCAGCAGCGGCCACCATTCGGCGGCGTCAGGATGTTCGTCGATCCCATAGACGACCACGCCCAACATAACCGCCGTAACCCATATCCACAGACCCACAAACAACAGCCCGCGCTCGCGACGGCCTGATAGGAGCGCGTGAAAGATGGTCGTAAACCCGACGGCGAGAACCGAAAACTCGGCCAGCGCCAAGGTTGAAAAATCAGGCAGCCCGCCGGTGTCCTGCTTGCGGGCGATCAGGTAACCGCCTAACGCCAGCAAAAACAGCGCCAGGGGCAGCATGCCGACCTGGTTACGCAGGCGGCGGCGGAAGGTCTGCGCGCGCGGCTGGCGCAAGCGGTCTTCATCGTCCCACG
Organism: uncultured Anaerolineaceae bacterium; assembly: GCA_964393335.1. Lineage (GTDB taxonomy): Bacteria > Chloroflexota > Anaerolineae > Aggregatilineales > Aggregatilineaceae > CAYMTN01. The sequence continues at coordinate 17,980 of CAYMTN010000019.1, read as the reverse complement.
CCGCCGAATCGGAACCCGCACCGGCATCCTGGCGTGCCGCCACGATAGCGTGCTGTTCCGCCTCAACGCCGGACGCGAGGTCCTGCTCCGGCACCGCCTCGGAATCCGGCTCCTCTGCCACGAGTTGGACAAATTCGTCCATCTCATCGCCATCATCCGGCATGCCCGCTTCGGCTGCCAACTCCGCACCAGCCGCTGCCTGTTCGTCGTCCTCGACAACCGCGTACGCTTCGAGCGCCTCCAGCTCGCCGTCGAAATCCTCGGCGGAGAGCAGCGGATACTCATAATCGGCCTCGTCAGGCCCGTCTTCGACCGGCATGTTATCCGGCAGCAAGTCACGCTCATCGCCCATAGTTCTATCCTCCACCCGTTTATTGTAGCCGCACATGGACCGAAAGCAACTTGTGATCGAGTCACGGACGCACCCGGGTTGAATGTGCGATGCGGAATGTACCGGGAGCTGTTCGTCCAGCTCGCTCTTTGTTACGAACATTACTGGTATGTGCATTCGCCCAAACTACGTGCATCAGGGTACAATGCGCCCGTGTGGCCCCGCCAAGGGAGTGGTGGTACGATGACGCACACGCCGGGCAGACAGCGCCTGACCATCCTGGGCGTGCCGATTGACAGTGCAACGTTTGAGAGCATGTTGGATTCTATCGCGGGCTGGATCGCGCAAGGTGATCGCACGTACCAGATCTGCACGGCCAGCCCGGAATTCGTCATGATCGCGCAAGAAAACGCCGACTTCATGCAAGTGCTGCGCGAAGCCGATCTGTGTGTGGCCGACGGAGTCGGGCTGCTGTTCGCCGCGCGTTACCTGGGTCATCGCCTGCCGGAACGTGTCACCGGGTCGGATGGCCTGCCGCTGATCGCCCAGCGGGCCGCGCATGAAGGTTGGCGGCTTTTTTTGTTGGGCGCGGCTTCCGGTGTAGCCGAACAGGCAGCGGCGCGGTTGGTGGCGGACAACCCCGGTCTGCAAGTCGTCGGAACGTATGCGGGCAGCCCTGCGCCCGAAGAAGAGGATACGATCATCGAACGTGTGAACGCCAGCGGCGCGGATATCCTGTTCGTGGCGTATGGCGCACCTCGACAGGATATCTGGGTTGCGCGCAACCGCGCGCGATTGAATGTGTCCGTCGCGATCGGCGTCGGCGGCGCGATTGATTTCGTCGCCGGTGTGATCCCGCGTGCGCCGTTGTGGATGCGAAAAACAGCGCTGGAATGGGCTTACCGGCTGTACAAACAGCCCCGGCGGTGGCGGCGGATGCTGCGCCTGCCGCGTTTTGTGTGGGCCGTGATCCGGCATCGCGAACAACCCACGCGCGCTTGCAGAGGAGTCTACCGGACGTGACGACCTACATCGACGTGTCGGCGGCCATCAACAGCCGGGCCGGGCTGGGGCGTTATACCCGCTCGCTCACCCAGGCGTTGATCAACGAAATGAACACGCCGCCGACCCTGTTTTATAACCGGACCATGCAGGCTCAGCGCCTGGCCGAATGGGACGGCGTCCCCCAGCGCGCGATTCGGCTGGGTTACAAGCCCTGGCGAATGGCCGTGTGGATGGGCCAGCTCGCGCACCTGTCCTTTAACCGGCTGGTGCCGGATGCCACGTTGTTTCACGCGACTGAACACCTGCTGATGCCACTGCGCGGCGTGCCATCCGTCATGACCGTGCACGACCTGATCTACGAACTCTTTCCGCAGCACCACAAGCGCCTGAATTACTGGTTCCTGAACGCGGCGATGCCGCTCTTTGTGCGCCGCGCGCACGCGATCATCGTCGTATCGCAGGCGACCAAAAACGACTTGATCCGCTACTATGGCACGCCGGACAGCAAAATCACCGTCGTGCACGAGGCAGCCGCGCCGCATTTTCGTGTCGTATCAAACCGCGAAGTGGCACGCGTACGCGCCAAGTACAATCTGCCGGAGCGTTTCCTGCTGGCAGTTGGCACGATTGAGCCGCGCAAAAACCTGGCCCGGCTGGCCGAAAGCCTGGCTGAACTCCGCCGCGACGATCATCGCCTGAAGCTGGTAGTCGTCGGCGCAAAAGGCTGGCTATACGAGAGTTTCTTTGAGCGCGTGAAAGAGCTGAATCTCGAAGATGCCGTGCTGCTGCCGGGTTACGTGCCGGACGACGATCTACCGGCTGTGTTTCGCGCCGCCACCGTGTACGTCATGGCATCCCTGTATGAAGGGGCCGGGCTGCCGGTGCTGGAGGCGATGGCCTGCGGCGCGCCCGTCGTCAGCAGCCGCGAATCAAGTATGCCCGAACTCGGCGCTGACGTACCGCGTTACTTCAATCCCCACGACGTCAAACACATGACCGACGTGATCGGCATGGTGCTGGCCGACGATCACCTGCGCGCCGCGATGGCGGCTGCCGGTCCAGAACGGGCCGCGCGGTTCTCGTGGGAACGTGCCGCTCGTGAAACCATCGACGTATACAGGAGCGCGCTGCGGTGACGCACGCCAACCCGATCGGGTTAAGCACCGGCGCACTGTTTCCCGATTATCACACGGAAGATGCGCTGGTCGTGGCTGCGGAACACGGCTTTCCGGTCGTGGAGGTATACATCCAGACACACGGCGAGTACACGCCGCCATTCGTGACCGGACTCAAACAGCGCCTGGATAGTCTCGGCCTGACGGCGCACTCCGTCCACAACGACGTGCGCCACTTCGAGTTGTGGTCGCCCTATTCGCGCCGCGCTGCCGAAAGTTACGCGCTGTTCGAGCGTCTGATCGACCTGACTGCTGAACTGGGCGCGCAGGCGATCACGTGGCACGGCTTCTGCGACAAACTCGACGATCCGGCGGCCTTTGACCGGTTTGCCGAAACCGCATGGTCGTTAGGTACCCGCGCACAGCAAGCCGGGATCACGGTGACTATCGAAAATGTAAGCTGGTGTTATTTGCGGCGTGTTGAGCACATCCAGCGGGTACGTGACGCGCATCTGCCCCTGGGTTTTACCTTCGACCCGTTTCAGGCCGCTGAAGCCGCGCAAAGCCCGCCGGGTATCATCCGCGCGATGGGCGACCGGTTGACGACCGTGCATTTGTCAGATTTTGGCAGCGGAGAAAACCGGCATCTGCCACTCGGTCAGGGTATCATCGACTGGCCCGCAGTATTCGACGCGCTGGCGGACGTTCATTACCAGGGGCCATTGATCATCGAGTCGCCGGTTCGTGGCGACGGGGCGGTGATTGGCGCGGCGCGCGACTTTGTGGAACGCCACCTCGCCGCGAGGGAATAACCGATGCTGGTTCGTGACGTGATGACGCGAAACCCGATCACCATCCGGCTGGACGAAAGCCTGCAAACGGCTCAAGCACGCATGGCCGACGCCAACTGCCGCAGCCTGCCGGTTCTGGACGACACAGGCCGCGTGTGTGGCGTGATCACCGACCGGGATGTACGGCTGGCGGTCCATTCGTCGCTGGTCATGCGCGAACGCTGGCAGGATGACATGCTGCTCAGTCACACCGAGGTCAGCGCCTGTATGACCCCTGATCCGATCTGTATCGCGCCTGACGCTCCCCTGCAAGACGCGATCCAGGTGATGCTCGCCCACAAGTTCAGCGGCATGCCGGTCGTGGAACAAGACCACCTCGTCGGGGTGATCACCGTCACCGACCTGCTGCGTACCCTGGTCCGCCTGCTGGCATCCGACGATGCACCCTGAACGCCTACAACGGCGAGTCCATCGTGTCCAGGTCGGTTACAGGCAGGGTAAACGCGAAGATCGCGCCACCTTTCGGGTTATCTTCCACCCAGATGCGCCCGCCATGCGCCTCAATCGCCAACCGGCAGAACGTCAGCCCCAGGCCGGTTCCCCGGCGGCGACCTCGCTGGCCATCTAACTGCGCGAAACGATCAAACAGGCGCTCTTTGTAATCGTCCGGGATACCAGGGCCGGTGTCGCTCACATCCACCCGGACCATGTCCGGCTCGGCTCCATTTTCACCCGGCGGGTACGCCCGGACCATCACACGCCCGCCTGACGGCGTAAACTTGATCGCGTTATCGACCAGGTTCAGCACGATGCGCTCGAGTTTTTCGGCATCGGCATCCAACAGGGGCAGATCAGGGGGCACATTCACGATCAGGTTAACGTCCAATTCCCGCGCCAGCGAAATCAGCTCCGTGGCGACGGAGTCACACAACGGCAGCAGCTCGATTGGCTCGCACTCCAACGTCATCATGCCACTTTCGAGCTTGGAAACATCCAGCAGCGAATCGACAAGGTTCAGCAGTTTGCGCACCGCCCGCGCCGACGTGTCGGTTGTTTGTTTGACCGCCCGCCCCACCGGGTCATCGGGTGGCGCGATCTCTCCAAGCAGTTTGAGGCTGGTCGTCACCGCTGTGAGCGGTCCCCGTAGATCGTGCACGATCATGCTGCCGAGGTCCTCGCGGGCTTGCGCCAGTTCGCGTTCCTCCGTCACATCCGCAAATACCATCAGCAAGCCGATCACATGACCGGTTTCATCGCGCACCGGTGCATCGGTTCGATCCAAGAAGCGCTGTTTACCGCCCGCCATCACCAGGAACGTGACCCGCTTGCCATCACGCGAGGATTCATCCCAACGCCCCTCACCCAGCATGTGCACCAGATTCAGCAGTGCGTCCGGGCCAAAACCCAGGCGTTCGGCCAGGCGCAGCGCGGGTTCTTCGATCAGGTGGGTGAGCGGTACGCCGATAATCTGCTGGGGATCAAGACCTAACAACGCCGCAACACGCGGGTTCGCCAGCGTGATGCGGCCCTCAGCGCCGATCAGGACGACCGCCTCTTTCATGCTATCGAGAATCACCTGCAAGCGGTCGCGAGCGATCTCAATGCGGCGGAATAACCGGGCATTATCAATGGCAATCCGTGCCTGGTTCGCCAGTTGGGTCACAAATGACAGATCGTCGGCGCTGTAGTCATTGGGATGATCGCTGCCCAGCGCAATCACGCCGAGCACGGCATCGCCATGCATAACCGGCACGGTGAGCTGCGCACGCGTGCCAGCGGCCACCATCATATCGTCTGCTTCATCCTCATCCGTGATGAGCAGCGGCAGGCCCGTGTCATACGTCTGTGCCACCGCGCCGGCCAGCGGGCTGCAACGCACGAAAACATCTGGTGCGAATCCCCGGCTGGCGACCAGCACCGGTTCATCATCTCGCTCGCCGGTACGCAGCAGCAGCGCGCCGGTCCGTGACTGAGTCGCCTCGATGGCGCGATCCAACACCACTTGAAACAGTCCCTGCATGTGCAGCGTCGATGCCAACTCGCGGCTGATATCGGCCAACACGGATAGCTGTTCCACGCGGCGCTTGAGCGCTTCATCCGTCTGTGTATACAGGCGTGCATTGCTGATTGCCAGCGACGCCTGATTCGTGAAGTTGCGCAGCAATTCGATTTCTTCGGGGCCAAAAGCACGCGGGTCATTGTAGAAAAACACCAGGATGCCGAGCAGCTCGTCGCCTTTGCGCAGCAAGAATTCGGCCCACGCGCGTTTGTACTCGCGCATCATCACCCCGCCCTCGTCCTGGATGCGCTGGTCGATGTGGGCGTCAGTCACGATCAACGGCTGGCGGCGGCGTTGGAGATCGTTGATATCGAGCAGCAGCGGTCTGGGAGGAGTCCTCACGAACGACTCGCTGAGGCCCGTATGCCGGGCCAGCACTGGCGAGCGCCCCCTGTCATCCCACCACATGTACAGCGCTACCGCATTACAGCCCGCCACCGCCACCGCCGACGATCCAACCAGGTCCAATACCTGCTGTACGTCCAACGTGCCGCTCAGAATCGTCACCACGTTGTTGAGCGTCGCCAGTTGCACAGCACGATCACGCGCCTGCATGTACAACTGAGCATTATCAACGGCGGTCCCCGCCTGCCCCGCAATCGTCGCCAGCAGTTGCAGATCTTTCTGGGTGAAGTGACGGTCCGGCCTACTGTGATACACCACGATACAGCCCAACACGCGGTCAGAGGACGCCAGCAGCGGTACACCCAACCATGAATATACCGGCATCAGCGGCGGGGCCAGCCCCATTAGCCCGGCCCGGCGCGGCACCTGATCGACCAATATCAGCGGGGATTTTTCGTGAATGACATACTCCAGCGGCCCGTTTTGCGCCTCGCGCGGATCCAGCGGCACCGACCGGCCATTCACGACATTCAGTGGAAAATACACCATGCCACGATTGGCATCAAACAGCGCCACCGTGAAGTTGCTGACATGCAGCAGTTGCGACACCTGGCCATACACCACATCCAACAGCGCATTGAGGTCCATGCCGGTGCGCATCGCCTGGCTCACCGCTGACAGCGCCGAAAGTTCCTGCACCTGCCGCCTGTAGCGCGTCTGCGCCCGGCTGAGCAGGTTCATGCCCGTTGCAACGACCAGCAGCCCACCGATCAAGATCACGAAGGCCAGTTGAGAGAGTTCGTGATAGGCCACTGCACCTACGATGGCAAATGGCAGCGGCAGCAGAACAATCTCGATGCCACCTTCCCAACTGCCTACCACAATACGCGGTGTTCGCTGCCGCGAAAAATAGGCTTCGAGAAACATGATGCCCCAGTACGCGGCCAAATACACCGTCACAAGAAGGCCCAACGGCAGAATATCCGCACTGTCCAACCGGTCAAGCGGCAGATGCCCGCCCACACCCTTATATGCAGCCCCGGCGATGAGAACGCCCAACGTCAACTGCGCCGTACCGACGGTGATACTGCGAATCACGCGGGCGTACTCGCGCCGCGAGTGCCCGCTGGGAATCGTGCGCAGCAGCCAGACCAGACTCCCGATCAGCGCGCCAGCCGTCACACACCACAACGCCGCAGCCGCCGACGTCTCCTCTCCCAGTGTCAAATAGGCCATCAATGCGGCTGTCGAGGCAGGCGATACCACCCCTTCTTTGAGCATCGAGCCGAGATTCAGCATCAAGGCCACCAGCCCGGCAAAGAACAGCCACAGTGAACTATTCAGATGGCCGGAATCGGGAATATCCGCCAGAAGTGCGGCCAGGGTAAGCAGGCCGAATCCCCAGGAGAAGATCGGTGTTCTTAAACGTCGAGACATGGCCGCGATCACCTCCCTTCAAAGTTTGGAAGCACAACCAACGGAACAGTCAGGGTGCACACCGTGGCCATAGGCCGTGTTGACAGTCTGACCTGTGAGACAGATCGCCTTGCGTGCTCATACCAGCGCCGTCCAGTGCAGCACAGCCTTGACACCCCCCCAGCTAACGACACTCACCCGCAGACAGGTTGTGGTGTTCTGGCGCAACGGGCAGCGTAAAACAAAACGCAGCGCCGGTGCCCTCGCCATCCTCAACCCAAATGCGCCCTCCGTGTACCTCGACAGCCAGCTTACAAAACGTCAGGCCAAGACCCGTGCCCTTGTGCCCGCGCAACGATTGGTGATCGAGTTGAGTGAACTTGTCAAAAATGCAACTGCGAGCCTCCGGCGGAATGCCCGACCCGGAATCGACCACCCGAACAAGCACGGCGTTTTCGTCCAGGCAGCGGTGAGCCTCGATGTGAATAAGGCCACCATATGGTGTATGACGTAACGCATTATCCAGCAAGTTCACCAGCACGCGCTGAATCTTCTCATCATCGATCCACACTGGGGGCAGATCGGCATCCAGATCGACCACAATCTCGACGCCGGAACCCATCGACAGGCCCATTACAGCGGCCAGCGCGTCATCAATTGCCTCGACTAACGGCAGACTCGCGCATTGTAGCGCCATCGAATCGTGTTCCAGGCGGGCGACATCCAGCAGCGACTGCACCAGGTTAAGCATATTTCCGGCGCTGGTTTGGGCAATCTCCAGGACCTCGTTAATCATGTCCGTCTCGGTTGCCCCTTCGTCAAGCAGTTCTTTGAGCATTTTGAGACTGTTGGTGATGGAGGTAATCGGATTGCGCAGATCGTGCACGATCATGCTGCTCAGTTCCTGGCGCACCATCTCAAGCTTGCGTTCTTCGGTGTTGTCGCGCCAGACAAGCAGCCACCCGGCAAGCTCCCCCGCTTGATCCAGTACCGGCGAGCCGGTTTCGATGATGAAACGAGTTTCACCCTGCCGGGCCTGTTCAAATTGGCGACGTATGACGCGGGTCGGGTGGTGCCGTACATCCAGCATATACTGGCGAAGATGACGCAAGGTGAAACCGGTCTGGGTCTTGAGACGGGCCGCGCCCATCGTCCGCAGCCACGTCAAAAGACCTTGCCCCTGATACGGTGCCAGAACATACCCGACCATGTCTTCGGCTGCCGGATTGAATTTGAGCAGCCGCCCATCACGATCAAACAGTAGCACGGCCTCGCGGGTCGAATCCAGGATGGCCTGAAGCTGGTCGCGTCCAGTACGCACGGCTTCATACAACCGCGTGTTATCAATCGCCACAGCCGCCTGGTTCGCCAATAGCTCAAGCGTCTGCATCTCGTTTTGGGTGTAATAATGGGGATCGGTGAACACAGCGGCCAGCACGCCGGTTGGCTGCCCGGTTCGCCGGATTGGCACGCAGACCAGCGCTTCGAACCCCGCCGGTTTGAGCGGATAATACACCGGCTGCGCGGGAATCGGCTCGGAATAATGCGGCTGTCCCGTCTCGATGACTTGCCGGACCACGATCGGTTGCTCATCCGCCGCACGGCACGATGGCGTACCGTGCGCGTACCGCGCTGCAAGATTCAGGCCGCCTTCGTCCCACAAATACAAACAAACATCAGCCGCATGGGTGATGTTTTGGGCGTGGTCGACAACCGTGTTGATCACCGATGGCAGGTCACGCCCCGCCAGCAATTCCAGCGACAGCTTGCGTAGATTGACCAGCGTCTCGATCTGGCGATGCCGTTCGCTGAACAGTCGCGCATTTTCCAGGGCGACGGCGGCATGTTCCGCCAGCATTGTTACAAACCGAAGGTGGGCCTCGGTAAATACGTGTGGACGCGTGTCTTCAAAACTCAGCGCACCGATCGGTTTTTCCTCGCGCAGAATTGGCACGCACAACCGTGACGGAAACGCGGTCGTATCAGCATGGTAGCCCGACTCACCCGGCACGATCACCGGTTGACCAGTGCGCAGCACATAACTGATGATGTCCTGCCCGATACTGCCAACGTGCGGCACTTCAAGCTGGGTGCCGCGCTCATCAAAACGAGATACAAGCGCATAATGCTGCTCGCTGCTGACCAGGGCGCAGCTACCGCGTTCGGCATCGATGGCCGACATTGCCGCCGCTAACACGTCGCTGGTGATAATTTCGATGTCCAACGTGGCTGAGATGTGCCGTGACACGACTTCAATCGTGGAGAGTTCTATGACCCGCTCACGCAGTGTGGCGTCGGTGAGCGTGTACGTCGCCGCATTGTGCAGCGCGGGTGCGGCCTGCTGCGCGATCTCATTGGCAAGCCGCCGCTCCTCAGACGTCAGCACATGCCCTGGTTCCGGCCACACTGCCAACAGGCCGGCGGCCTGGCCCTGCACCACCAGCGGCAACACCATCACCGGCTGCGGCTGACCCTGTGTGAGAACCAAATCGGCTGCTTGTTGGGAAACCAGCGCGGTCTGAATCGTGGGTTCCTGGCCGTCGCCCAGCCGCTCCAGGAGGGCGGAAGTCCTGCCGGGGATATGCGCCACCACGTGCAACTGGCGCTGCGAGGCTTCCCACCGATACAGCGACACAGCGCGTAAGGGGATCGCGCCGTAGACATACTGCACAATCATCTGCCCGACTTCATCCAGATCCAACGAAGCCGTAAACGCGCGGACCATCTCCCAACGCGCGCGGTCACTGACGACGACATTCCCGGTTCTCTGCCGCATGCCCCTGCGCGCAATCCAGATCACACCTGCCGCGCCGCACAACACAGCCAAGACAATCTCCGGATGCTGGAATGGGGATAATGAGTTCATGCAGTTAACTCAAGTGTCGGCTGGCATATCGATAGTCGCCTTCAAATGGCATGAAGCTACAGTAACCGCGAGCCTTTACAGTTTTAAGTCTTCATTAATACTTTAGCATATAATCTTCATACCCACAATATGTAACATTAACGGATCAAGCAGTATTTGCCAAATTGCACGAGAATGGTTAGCTTCCTTATTAACTGTTCATCTGAACGCACGATACGGGGTCACACCATGACAGGTATTCCGGATTTTTACCATTCAGGCAAGGTCGGTACGCTTTTCATACCGGACACGGCGAGAGCCATTCGCCAGGGCCAACAGGCCGGGCTGTCACCGGCAGAAAACGAACAACAACGCGTCATTCTGCTGCTGGTCGATCCCCAGGTCGACTTCATCCATCCCGACGGATCGTTGAGTGTGCCGGGCGCAGTGGACGACACACGACGCACGATCGAGTGGATTTTCCATCACGCAGGCGCGCTGACCGCCATTGCCGTTTCGCTGGACAGCCACATTCCCACGCAGATTTTTTACCCGACGTGGTGGATCGACGATGCCGGGCAGTATCCTGATCCGTTTACCGTGATCACCGGCGCGGACGTGGACGCAGGGCGCTGGCAGCCGGTTTTTGAGCGGGAATGGTCGCTCCAATACGTCCATACGCTCGAAACACAGGCGAAAAAAGAACTGATGATCTGGCCGTACCACACCATGATCGGAACACCCGGTCACACGATTACGCCCGCGTTGTACGAAGCTATTGCGTATCATGCGGCGGCGCGGCAGTCACGACCTGAGTTTCTGACCAAAGGGCTGATCCCCAAAACCGAGCATTATTCCCTGCTCGAACCGGAAGTCAAAGTTCCCGACGAGCCACAAGGCACGATCAACACCGACTTCCTGAGTATGCTTAGCTCATACGATCTGATCTACGTTGCCGGACAGGCCAAAAGCCACTGCGTGCTTGAGACGATCAACTCGGTCTTACGCTATTTTGAAGGGGACCGCGCGGAGATCGCCAAATGGCGCATCCTGATCGATTGTATGTCGTCCGTTGCGCACCCTGAGATCGACTTTGAAGCGATGGCGGACCAGGCGTTCACTCGTTATGCCCAGCAGTACGGGCTGCATCTGGTCCGTTCGACCGATCCGCTCGGATAACGGCGCGTCCATCATTCACGAGCGATTTTTTCGACGACGAGCAGGTGAGACAGCCCAAACACACGGAAGGGTGTGCGTTCGAGCAAATACAACGTGTCGCGTATCCAGCGCCCGATATGCGGGTGGCGCTGAATGATGTTGTCATAACCCCCAAAGATGCGCGCGTGGTGCGTGACCCGCACCGGCTGCCCCTCAAACAAGCGGCGGAGTCGCCCGGCGGAATAGGTCCGCACGTGGGGAGCCAGGCGATTACGCCAGCGGTCCGGCAGGTAATTGATCAGCGGGGTGTTGCCAAAATGATACTCGCCTCTCCAATAGTGTCCATGCTGCTCGACGGGATACCAGCGGTTCGGGCAAAACAACACGATACGCCCGCCCGGTTTGAGCACGCGCACCATCTCAGCCACCGCCGTACGGTCATCCGCGACGTGTTCGATCACCTCGTTCGAGATAATGGTGTCGAACAGATCATCCCGATAGGGCAGTGACTCAGCCGCGCTGACCAATGCGTGCGGCGTATCCACGCGAGCTTGTCGCACGCGCTCGAATTCGAGATCGAACGCTTCGACAAACAGCGAATACCGGCGGCGAATCTGGCTGCTGTATGCGCCGACTCCACAACCCGCCTCCAGCACAACGGAACCGCCCAAATCAGCCCAATGCCCGATCATGCGCAGGCGGCGCTCTTGCCCGTCGCGCCAGACGTAACTCGGCTCGCCGCGCGCCGCAGCGAGTTCTGAGGGATGGTGAACGCTCATGTTCGCCTGTTTCCCGGCTGGCACAGGCCGATCCCGCTGCAGATCAACTGGTCACTCATTCTGCCGCCTCAGTCCGGATGCGAGCCATCAAATAGGTATCGACAAAACGGCCATTCTGGTACGCATAATCACGCAGCGTGCCTTCGACTTCGAACTTGAACTTACGATACAGCGCCACCGCAGACTCGTTATCGCAAAAAACGGTCAACTCAATCCGGCTGATATTCAGCCAGTTTTCGGCGAGATCAACCGCCGCCGCCATCAAAGCGGTGCCGACCCCGCGTCCCTGGTAATCGGCATGGACCATCATGCCCAGGCTGGCCATATGCGCGCGCCGCCCTGTCCCTGGGTGAAGCCCCAACTGGCCAACTATCCTGTCCCGTACAACGGCAACCAGCATGTGCCGGTCGTCGGGCAGATTCTCCAGGCGGTCACGCACCTGGTCACGCGACACATACGGCAGTTGCAGCGTATTGAAGATGACATTACCGCTGTCACGAATGGCGGCGGAGTCTTCCCAATCCGCAGCCTCTATGCCCCGGATCGTGATCGCGGAGAAATCCGCTTTTTTGGTCATGCCTGCTCCTCGTTTTCCCCGACCTCACCCGGATGGCTGGCCGGTGTCACGTGCAGCCGCGCCATTAAATAGGCATCGGCGTAGACGCCGCCACGCACGGCGTAACGCCGCATGGTTGCCTCGCGCTCGAAATCATGTTGTTCGAGCAGCACCAGCCGCGCGGTCTGGTCGGTAAAGATCACCACCTCAATACGCCGCAGTCCCAGCCAGTTATCGGCCAGATCAAGCGCTGCCCGCAACAGGGCCGCTTCATCAGGCGTCTGCTGGTAATCGGGATGCACGATCAGGCTGAGTTCCGCGCTGTGAAAACGGCGGCGGCGAGATGTCGTACACAGCCGGGCCACACCAATCAGACGTTTTCGCCCGCTTGGCAGGCCAGTTTCAGCGACCAGCGTGTGGGTCCCGGCGGGTGGGTTCGTGTACCGGTCGCGGAATGCATCTTCCGTTCCATACGGCAGCTCAAACGAGTTCAACACGACTGAGTCAGTGTTTAACAGGCTGAAAAGCTGTTCCAGATCGTCGCTGCGCTGGCCGCGTATGGTCAAAGTAGGGGAATCGCTCACAAAGTCTCCCTCCACAAACCGGATAAATAGAGTACTATGGTAGCATAGCTTACCCTGCCCCAGAGGTTACGCCAAGCCAGATGTTCTCGCGACGCCAGCCGCTATTGTCATGGTGCGCAGGCTCCGTTATAATGTCGCCCCGTTGCGAGGGTGTTGTATCAAAAGGATATCATCTTGAAGAACAAGCTCTCCGTCATCATCCCGTGTTATAACGAACGAGACACGGTTGCGGAAGTCGTACGGCGCGTGCGTGCGGTGGAACTGGCGCACGAAATCCTCGTGGTGGACGACGGCTCAACCGACGGCACGCGCGACGTTCTGGCTCAGATCGATCCGGGCGACGATCTGAAGATCATCGTCCACGCGCGCAACCGGGGCAAAGGCGCGGCAGTACGTACTGGCTTCAAAAACGCAACCGGAGACGTGTTTCTGATTCAGGACGCCGACCTGGAATACGATCCGCGCGATTATCCTGTGCTGCTGCGCCCCATCGAAGAGGGGATCGCGAGTGTGGTGTACGGCTCACGGTTTTTGGGCGGGCCGCGCAAAGCGATGTTCTTCTGGAATATGGTCGCCAATCGCAGCCTGACGCTTGTGACCAACATTCTGTACAACTCGATCCTCAGCGACATGGAGACGTGTTACAAAGTCTTCCAGGCCGAGGTGATTCGTGACATCCCGCTCCGCTCCCGCCGGTTTGATTTCGAGCCGGAAGTCACGGCGAAAGTCCTCAAACGCGGGCATCGCATCTACGAAGTGCCGATTTCGTACAATGGGCGCGAGTGGGACGAAGGCAAGAAGATCACCTGGCGGGATGGTGTAATCGCGCTATGGACTCTCTTCCGGTACCGATTCACGGAATGACGCCGCCCGGCGCGGGTTCAGCCACCGCCGTTTTGCTTTCTGATCACGGGTGTGAACACGCGTGTGAACACGTACGCGCGCCGGTCCTGGTACCGGCGCTTGTGATTCTGATCGGGCTGGCGCTGCGTGTGCTGATGCTGGGCGTCGATGTGCGCCTGCATCCCGACGAGGCTTTGTACGCAGCCCAGGCGCGGCTGATCAACCAGGGCGACTGGCTGCTGCGCGACACCGATCTCGATAAACCCCCGCTCACGCTTTATGCCACCGCGCTGTCATTTCGATTGCTGGGCGCAACCGAGTTCGCCGCTCGCCTGCCAAATGTCCTGTTCAGCGGCGTCAGCCTGGCCCTGCTCTACCGGCTGGGGTGGACGCTGTACCGCGATCAGGGTACAGCCGCGTTGGCGGCCTTGTTATGGGCGCTCTCACCCTACGACCTGACATTTGCCGCGACCGCGTTCACCGACGTCCAGGCGACGTTTTGGGTGCTCGCGGCGGCAGTGTGTGCCACGCATGACCGGTGGTGGCTGGCCGGGATCGCAGCGGCGCTGGTGGCCGCTGCCAAGCCCAACGCCCTGCTGTTTGTGCCACTGATCCTGGCGCTGGGCATCGCGCATAACGCGCAGGAACAGTGGCGGCTGCACGATGTCGTGCAGCGGCTGCGAGATTTTGCGTGGCCACTGCTGCTGGGAGCCTGCATCCTCGTGGTGTGGGACCTGGGACGCGCCCCGCGCAGTTTCATTCAACTCGGTTATGCGCGTAACAATCCCGGTCGTTTGATCCGCGCTGCCGAGTTATGGCCGCGTCTCAGCCAATGGGCGCGCTGGCTCCGCTTGATGGCCGGGACTCCGGTGCTGAATGCCGTGCTGCTGGTCGCGATCCCTGCCCGGCTGGCCGGTGACGCCCTCCGCGGTCGCACGCGCGCCGCTGCTGCAGACTGGCTGATCGCCGGGTTTGGCATCGCGTTTCTGGCAGGGCACTGGTTGGTCGCCTTCAACACCTACGACCGCTATCTGCACACGCTGGTGCCATTCGTCTTGCTGGTTGCAGCGCGGGCGCTGGTGTGGCTGGCGCGGCGCGTGCCCATCCTGGCCGGGAAGCGACAACTGACCACGCTAAGCGTCACGCTGCTGGTCGCGCTGGTGATGCTGCCCGCCACTGTGACGGCGCTTCAGGGACGCGTCCCCAGCGGCGGCGACCAGGGCCAGCACACCGGGATCGACCTGCTGGCCGACTATCTCAACACGGCGTTACGCGGCGAGATCGTCTACGACCACTGGCTGGGTTGGGAGCTAGCTTTTTACCTGGGCGAATCGCCAGGCGTAACGCTGTGGTATACGCCGCTGCCCGAAGCCCTGGCCGGAGACATGATCAACGCACCGGCAGGCACGCGCCGCTATTTCGTCGCGCCGGACCCGCCAACGGCGGCGCTGTGGATCACGATGCTGCGCAAGGCCCGGGTCACCATTACAACCGTCTATCACGATACCACGCACGGCTTTGTCATCTACCGGCTGGTGGTGTCTGATTAGGCACCAGCCGTTGCGCGACCTTATATTCTGGATGGACTCGCATCAGGCATAAAGGGAGCACGTCTATGAGCCAATCGAATGCCGATCAGGCGACAACCATCGTGATTTTCGGCGCATCCGGCGACCTCACCGAACGCAAATTGATCCCGGCGCTGTTCAGCCTCTACTGCCGGGGCCGTCTGCCAGACCATCTTAACATCGTCGGTTCGTCGCGCAGCGAGTTTTCACACGAGGACTTCCGCAGCCATCTTCGCGAGGGCGTGCAGCAGTACGCCACGGGAAAATTCGACGCCGATGCCTGGCAGACCTTCGCCCAAACCATCTGGTACCAGCCGGGCAATTCCAAAACCCGCGAGGACTACGAGAAACTCGACGCGTTCCTCAACGAAGTCGAACATGGACCCGCCAACCGGCTGTACTACATGGCCGTTGCCCCGTTTTTGTACGTGCCCATCGTAGAAAACCTGGGGGAAACCCACATGGAGAAATATCCGGGCGTTTGGCGGCGCATCGTCATCGAAAAACCGTTCGGGCGTGATCTCACCTCGGCGCACGAGTTAAACGAAACCGTCCACCGCGTATTCGATGAGAATCAAGTGTATCGGATCGACCACTATCTCGGAAAAGATACCGCCCAAAATATCCTGTTTTTCCGGTTTGCGAACACGATCTTTGAGCCGGTCTGGAACCGGAACTACGTCGATCACGTGCAGATAACCGTGTCAGAGACGGTTGACGTCGGCCATCGCGCCGGGTACTACGATCAGGCGGGTGTACTGCGGGACATGTTTCAAAACCACCTGCTTCAACTTCTGGCGCTGATCGCGATGGAGCCGCCCGCCTCATTTAACGCCACGGCATTACGCAACGAAAAAGTCAAGGTCCTGAGCGCGATCCGTCCGATTGCCATCGAAAATACCGTTCGCGCACAGTACGAAACCTATTGTGACCTCAAAGACGTGCTGCCTGACTCACAAACACCGACCTATGCGGCACTCAAACTGTTCATCGACAACTGGCGCTGGCAGGGCGTACCATTTTACCTGCGGTCCGGCAAAGCGCTGGCGAGCAAAGTCAGCGAAGTAGTGGTCGAGTTTAACTGCCCGCCGCACATGATGTTTGGCACAATGCCCGACGAGTGTTTTACGCCAAATATTCTCTCGCTGTGCATCCAACCAGACGAGGGTATTCACCTCAAATTCGAGGCGAAAGTTCCCGGATCGTACCAGGAAACACAGTCGGTCGATATGGAGTTTCACTACCGGTCGTCGTTTGGGGACGGCCCACTGCCCGACGCCTACGAACGGCTGCTGCTCGATGCGCTGAACGGTGACGCTTCGCTCTTCACGCGCAGCGACGAAATCGAAACCGCGTGGAGCTTGATCGATCCGGTGCTGGCAGCGTGGGAGCAGTCGGACGGTTCATCACTGGTAACGTATACGTCCGGCAGCATGGGACCCGCCGAAGCGAACCGGTTCATGACGCGCGACGGGCGCACGTGGAGGCAAGAGTGCGAACACAGGAAATAACCAGCATGAGTATTATCAAGATTTTCCCGGACCCACCCGCACTGGCACACGCCGCCGCCGAGACGGTGACCGCGCTGGCTGCCGAAGCCGTCGCCGCTCGCGGACGGTTCAGCATCGGGTTATCCGGCGGGTCAACGCCGCGCCCGCTCTATGAGCTGCTGGCCGGTGAGCCGTTCGCGCCGCGTATCGAGTGGTCGAACGTCCACGTGTTTTGGGGTGATGAACGCTGTGTCCCGCCCGACGACGAGGACAGCAATTACCGCATGACCCGTGAAGCACTGCTGGACCACGTGCCGCTGCCGCTGCAAAACATTCACCGCGTTCAGGGCGAGCTGCCCCCTCCGCAGGCGGCCACCGCTTACGAACAAGACCTGCACCAGTTCTTCAGCGAACCGCGCCCGCGCTTCGATCTGCTGCTGCAAGGGATGGGCGGCGACGGGCACACCGCGTCCCTGTTCCCCGGCACACAGGCGCTGCACGAACAGCAACGCTGGGCGGTCGAGAATTACGTCCAAAAGCTCGACTCCTGGCGTGTCACGCTGACGGCCTGCGCGATCAACGCCGCCGCACACGTGATCTTCCTGGTGGATGGCACACCAAAAGCGGAAGCGCTGCGCGCCGTCTTGCGCGGGCTGTATATGCCGGAGACTTACCCATCGCAACTGGTCCAGCCGTCCGATGGTGACGTAGTCTGGATGGTCGATTCCCAGGCTGCCGCGCTGCTGTAACCCGCGCCTCGACTGGAATCCGCCGCCGGAACGGTTGCAGAAGACATTGTTCAGCACTACACTACGGGACGTAAGTGCATTCCCGTTTTTTGAAAGCATTTGAGGAGATAATTCGCCATGCCGAAATACACCAAAATTTTCGCGATCATCGTGCTTGTCGTGATGGCCCTGCCGCTGGTGCCAGCCAGCGCCGCCGGGCCGGTCTACCCCGATCTGCCTGATCTGGACGGCCAAACGCTTGTGATCGCAGTCGAAAACCTCTATACCCCCTTCCAGTTCGAAAACCCCAACACCGGCGAGGTGATGGGTTACGAGTACGATCTGGTGAGCGAGATTTGCAGCCGTA
>CAYMTN010000018.1:36071-41650 GCA_964393335.1 uncultured Anaerolineaceae bacterium | reverse complement strand
CTGGGTGAAGATCATCGCCGCGCACGAATTCAACCACATGCTGCAAATCGCCATCAACGGCAATCACCCGATGCGCTGGTGGTACGAAGCCACCGCGAACTGGATGGAAACGCAGGTCTACCCGTCGCTGCCCGATAACCTGGTATCGGCGGGGGCTGTATTCAAATCGCCGGACACGTGCATGCTGCGTTACGGCGGCGTCAACCGCGTCGAATCCGGCCTGCACTGGTACGGGATGTGGGTCTTCGACCAGATGCTGGCCGAAACGTACGGCGCGGGGCTGGTGCTGGATATCTGGCTGCGTATGGCGGACGGCGCGGGATTCGCCCCCTTCGACGACGCGTTTGCCGCGCGCGGCACCACGTTCGACGACGAGGTGCAGCGCCTGGCGCTCGACGTGCTGCTGCGGAACTTCGCCGCCGGGGATGCCTACCCGGTCGCGCGGCTGCAAGAAACGATCAGCGGGCCGGGCGAATCGTCCCCGGCGGATGGCGTGCAGCGTTACGCGATGGATTACATCGGGCTGGACATCGCGACCGGCACGTATGCGATCACGCTTGACAGCCCGGACGAGGGCGTGCAGGGCATCGTGGTTGGGATGCGCGGCACGACGGCGGACATCCTGCCGACCGGGCGCGCGGTCACGGTCGATTTTGGCGCGTACGACCACGCGTACCTGATCGTGCTCAACCTGACGCGCCCGCCCAACGAGGCCGGGTGCGCCACCGCGCGGTATACCTACACGGTGGGCGAGGCTACCGGCGACCCGACCCCGGCGGCGTCCACGATCGACGCGCCGTATTTTGCGGTGCCCAAAGTCGAACCCGTGACCGATCCGTCCAACGTGCCGCTGCGCGATCCCTTTGCGCAGACCGAGTACAACGTCAAGGACGAGATCAAGCAGGTCGATCTGCCCTTTGACCCGATCGTGCCACGCGGCGCGCCGGACGGGTACGAGTTAGACAGCGTCTACGGCCTGGACGCCAGCACGCAGGACGACTCATTTATCGCCATGAACGCGCCATCGGGCGGCGTGGTCGCGCAGATGTTGTATTACAACGCCGCCGGGCAGTTGATCCGCATCACCGAGTCGCCGTCCAGCTACGTCACCATCGGCGAATGGATGGCCGTCAATCACCTGGAATTTCAGCCGGGTGTCGAGGTGTGGACCTCCGGCAACGTCGATACCACCGTCGTGGATCGGTCGGGCAGCGGCGGGCCGTACCTCGTGACGTTCATCGTGCGCGATCGTTTCATCGCCATCGACGGGGACGCCAGCCGCGACGCCATGCTCGACATGGCGGCCCGGTTTGCGTCGTCCTTCGGGGCCGAGCTGCCGGAGCCGCGTTTCCCGATCAGGATGGTGTTGGGCGTGAAGGGCGACCAGTGAGCGCGCGGAAAGGGAGCTTGACACATGACAACATGTTACGTGTTGGAAGAAAGGTAGCACCCAATGATAAAGCTCCTGGACGTGGTCGCCCTGGTGGAAGATGTACCGGAATATAACCTGCGCCGGGGCCAGGTAGGGACTGTGGTGGAGATACTGGCACCAGACGTGTTTGAAGTGGAGTTCAGCGACACAAACGGGCATATGTACGCTGAGGTTGCCCTGCGAACCCAGCAGCTTATGGTGTTGTACTATGAGCCAGCCGAAGCCGCCTGAGAAGATCATGTTCCCACTCATGGTCGGCGGCGTGATCCGCGACGTCGCTAAAATCAGCGCGGGCGACTTTTCGCCCCACCACCACGCGACCCTCGACGCGCTGCGGTTTGATGACTCGCGGCTCGCCTTCCCCGATCCGCAGTGGGCTTCGACGTTCCTCGGCGCGGGCGAAGAAAAAGCGGTGTTCTGCGTGTGTGACGGGGATGGTCGCGTGTTCGCGGTCGAAGCCCTCGACGAACGCACCTACCTGAACGGGCGTTTCGTCGGCGGCGAGTACTTTTTCGACCAGCGCGTGCCCGGCCTGCGCGGCGTCAAGTTGAATCCCGACTCATTCTCCGGCCTCACGTTTTCCGGCAAGGTGCGCGTCCGCGAGTACGTGCACGGCTACGAATGGGCGCGTTTTGAGTTCGACCCGCGCCACCGCACCGCGCTTGATGCCCCGCTGACGGCGTGGTTACGCACGTGGTTAAGCGCGCGCTTCAATCACTACCGCGCGCATTACCGCGACGTGCACGATCGCAACATCCTGTTTGAACTGAGGCCGCCAACCGCGCCGGGCGTGCCGGTGATCGTCCGCAACTGACGCGGCAGACTGGGCCTGGTCCGCGTTGGGCTGCAACCGATCGACGTGCGCTGACGCGCCGCTGCGATCACGTTTGTATATCACGGCATCAGGCGACTCTGCGCGTCGACAATACCGCCGCAATCGATTCATTTTTCGCTGATCGCTGTTTGCTGACCGCTACTCTTATTGGAGGGACTCATGTCTTTTTTTGAAATATGGGGAACCGGCGCGCTGGTGGTGTGGGCCTATGTGACCGTCATCTGGATCGCCAGCGTGATCCTGAAAAACGCCAGTATCGTCGACATCTTCTGGGGACTCGGCTTTGTCGTGCTGGCCTGGGTGTACTTTGCGCTGGCCGGAGATGGCTTCCAGGGACGCAAGCTGCTGATCGGCGCGCTGGCGACGATCTGGGGGCTGCGGCTGTCGATCCACATCGCGCGGCGCAATATCGGGCACGGCGAAGACCCGCGTTACCAGAATTTCCGCCAGCAGTTCGGGCCGGACCGCTACTGGTGGGTCAGTTATTTTCAGGTGTTCATCCTGCAAGGCGTGTTGATGGTGATCATTTCGCTGCCGCTGCTGGCCGCGCAGGCCATCGACTCCGCACGCTTTACCGTGCTGGATGGCCTGGGCGCGCTGGTGTGGCTGATCGGGTTCGTGTTTGAGGCGGGCGGTGACTGGCAGTTGGCGCAGTTCAAAAAAGACCCCGCCAATCAAGGCAAGGTGCTGGACAGCGGGCTGTGGGCGTATACGCGCCACCCGAACTATTTTGGCGATGCGGCGCAGTGGTGGGGCTTCTGGCTGATTGCGGCAGGCACCGGCTGGGGCGCGCTGACGATCATCAGCCCGGCGCTGATGACGTTTTTACTGGTGTACGTCTCTGGCGTGGCGATGCTCGAACGCCACATGCGGGACAAACCCAAATACGCCGACTACATGCACCGCACCAGCGCGTTTTTCCCGCGCCCGCCCCGCTCCACTTGACTCTCCCCTGGCTGGAGGTTGTAGAGTCACGGCAACTGACAACCAGCCAGAAAGGCAAATGTGTGATGGTGACCAAACTCGACCTGAAAAAAGGCGACCTAAAACCCCTGTATTTTCCACCGGTCAACGCGGTGGCGCTGGTGGACGTGCCGCCGCTGCACTTCCTGATGATCGATGGCTCCGGCGACCCGAATACGTCGCCAGCCTACCGGGACGCGATTCAAACGCTGTACGGCGTGGCATACGCGCTCAAGTTCCTGAGCAAACGCGCGGCAGGCATCGACTACACCGTCATGCCGCTCGAAGGGTTGTGGTGGTGCGCCGATATGGCCCGCTTCAGCATGGACGCCAAAGACGATTGGCTGTGGACCGCCATGATCATGCAGCCGGATCACATCACCGCCGCGATGGTCGAGCAGGCGCTCGCCGACGTCCGCGCCAAAAAAGACCCGCCCGCCCTGTACAGGCTGCGCTTCGAGTCCTATCACGAAGGGCTGGCCGCGCAGATCATGCACATCGGGCCGTATGCCGCCGAAGGACCGACTATCGAGCGCCTGCACGGTTGGATCACCGCCAACGGCTACGATTTTCACGGCGCGAAGCACCACCACGAAATCTACCTGAGCGATCCGCGCCGCACGGCCCCCGAAAAACTCAAAACGGTCGTCCGCCAGCCGGTATTCCGGCCCGGTGCCTGATCGGCCACGTGCCGCACGGTTGCCCCACGACTGCCTGACAGGGGGGCGGAATCAGCCCCCTTGCCGGTATACTCTAAGTGCGAACAAATCGATCGTGTTGGAGAACCCTGAAGCCGAACCAATTGGGCGCAGGCGAACCTGGGGTTCGTAAGCAGCGCCCCTACGTTCTGCCATGCCTACATGCATTCTCCATAAGGGTCAGTTATCATGCAACTGATGTTAGGCGCGGACTGCGTGGTCCGCAACGGAAACGACATCCTGCTGCTCAAACGCGAGGATTTCCGCGTGTGGACCATCCCCGGCGGCGGCACCGAAGCAGGCGAGTCCCCGGCGGAAACCGCCATCCGTGAAACACGGGAAGAAACCGGCGTCGAAATCGCCATCGACGACCTGGTCGGCGTGTACACCTACGCGCGCGCCGATGGCCTGCTGTTCCTGTACACCGGTCACCCGACCGGCGGCGCGCCGCATACCAGCGTCGAATCGGTGGACGTGGGTTACTTCCCGCCGGAGGCCATCCCGGACCGCATATTCTCGATCCACCGCCAGCGCCTGCGCGACGGCCTGAGCGGCACGCGCGGCGTCTTCCGCCGCCAGATGATGCCGACCTGGGCACGCGTGCTGCTGCCGCCCCTGCTGCGCGCCCGCAAAGTGCGCAACTGGCTGCAAGGCCGCCCGGAAGTGCCCCCCACCCGGCATACGGTGATCGTGCAGGGCGTGTGGTCGCACGACGAGTCCGCCCCGCCGGTCGAGATCGCGCCACGTTTCGGCCAGCCGGTCTGGGAGACGCTGCGCATCCAGGCCGAGTCCGCCAGCGGGCGGCAGGTGCAGGTCGAGCGTGTGATCGACGCCTGTCGCGCAGACGACGCCCGCCCCGCGCCCGCCGTGATCGTGCGCTTCGCGCTGCGCCTGGACGGTGCGCCGTAACAGCCGATGACCGTGTACGACGTCTGCGACGTGATCAAACGCTATCCCAGGCAGGCCACGCCAGCCAATGACGGCATCTCGCTGCACGTCGCGCCGGGCGAGATCTTCGGGCTGCTGGGTGATAACGGGGCGGGCAAAACCACGCTGGTCAAACAGATGGCGAACCTGCTTGCACCGAGCGCCGGGTCGATCCGGCTGTTTGGGCAGCCGCTGGGCATCCACCCGCTGTACACCCCCAGCCAGATCGGGTACATGCCGCAGCAAGGCATGGCGCTGAACAACCTCACGGCAGGCGAAACGCTGTATTTCACCGCCCACCTGCGCGGGCTATCGCGGCGCGATGCACGCGCCGAGCGTGATCACCTGCTCGACCTGCTCGATCTTGGCCCGGCGCGCGACCGCATGCCCCCGCGCATCAGCGGCGGGCAGCGGCGGCTGTTGATGCTGGCCGTGACGATTGCCGCCGCGCCGCCGGTCGTGGCGCATCACGCTGCTGACCGGGCTGGTCGCGCCCGTGATGGGCACCGCCGCGCTGGGTGTCTTCGCGCGGGACAGCGGCGCGAACGCCGTCGCGTACGTGTTGACCGGCAACATGATCATGTCGCTGCTGTTCGGCACATTTGACCGCGTCTCGACTCATTTCGCCTACATGCGCCTCGTCGGGCGGCTCGATTTTTTCGCAACGCTGCCCGTTTACCGCGTGGCGTTGATCCTGGCGACCGTGTCCGCCTTCCTGGTGCTG
>CAYMTN010000018.1:0-35971 GCA_964393335.1 uncultured Anaerolineaceae bacterium | reverse complement strand
TGCTGACGCTGCTGGCGGGCGCGCTGATCCTGGATGTCGATCTGGCGATCAGCCCCTGGATCGTGGTCGTCATTCCGCTGATCGGCGTCTCGCTGTGCGGGCTGGGCGCGCTGCTGGGGATCAGCGTGCGGTTGCCGGAGGACGTAGGCAACCTCAGCTCCCTGATCACGTTTGTGCTGCTCGGCTTCGGCCCGGTGATCATCCCGCCCGACCGGCTGCCGGCGGCGGTTCGCACGTTAGGTTACCTGTCTCCCGCCACGTATGCGGCGTCGGCGCTGCGGCAGACGGTGCTCGCCCAACCGGATCGTATCCCGCTGGCGGTTGACCTGATCGTGCTGGTCGCGATCCTGGCCGGATCGCTGTGGGTCGTCGAGCGCTGCATGGATTGGCGGCAGACGCCGGGATGAGCCGCTCCGCGCCGTTTTGTGTATATTCTCCGTAGGACCGGCCCGGCCCGCGAAAACAGATCGCGGACGGCTCACCGTCAAGGAGACGACCATGCACGATCATCCCCTCAACCTGGCGCTGCGTTTTGTGTTGGAAATGGCCGCGCTGGCCGCGCTGGCCTATTGGGGCTGGACACAGCATCACGGCACCGGGCGCTGGGTATGGGCGTTCGGGCTGGTGCTCGGCGCGTCGATTGTGTGGGGGACGCTGCGCGTCAACGACGATCCGCGTCCGGCCCCGGTGCCGGTGCCCGGCGTGGTGCGGCTGCTGATCGAAGCGGTATTTTTCGGCGGCGCGGTAACGCTGCTGGCGGCGGCAGACCGGGCGCAGTGGGCTGTTGTCCTGGGCGTGGTGGTGGTGATTCACTACCTGCTGTCGTATGAACGGATTCGGTGGCTGCTGAAACAGTGATCGTAAGCGAACGCTATAGGCGGCTTGACACGCGATCACAACCGGCATAAAATATCTATAGAATTAAGGCGCGTCAGTTACGTCAATTATCGCACCATCAAACCTTAATTCTCGTTCTGTATCGTCCGAAGATGTATTGGTGGCTAGCAATCGGTTGAGTTTGTAAGCGTAATTCTTCACCTATCGTCCGTGTAAGTTGTAGGTTGTGAACGACGTTTCCGGTCCTACATGCTTGGAAGGAGGGGTTTCATAAGCACATACTCCCTCAAGCCGCTCGTAGTTCGGAACCAGATCGCACACGCATGGTGACAAGGCCCTCCACTACATGTCTGACCATGCCATGCCCTACCATCGAGACGCAACGTAACACCAGGGTTTCTCAATTCTCTTCACGAACAGGTCCGGATCACGCGATCCGGACCTGTTCGTTTTTGGGGGGAGTAAGCAAACCCGTTTGCGGTTATACCCGGTTGCGCTGGGTAACCCACAGGCGCGCGCTCTGCTCGTCGTCAAAACACCGGCAGCGATCCGCCAGTCGTGACGCCTTGAGAGACGCCGACAGCAGCAGCCGCTGCAACGGCGACACGCCGAAGATCGCTTCGACACCGGGCGCGTCAACGCGCATCAGGGCCAGCAAACACGCCTGGGCTGCCGACGATACCGGCGCGGCGCGACTCAGATCGATCAGCGTCGCCATGCCACCTTCGATCTGCGCCGCGTAACTCTGCACGTGATCGAGCATCACGCGCGCCATGTCCGGCGTCAATTTTCCGACGACTTGCACGATAAGCGTATGCGGTTCTTCCTGGATCAACCGGTAATCTCCGTGCATCATCGTTTTCCTTTCACCGCGTTGTCAAACCATTAACGAAAACTAATTAACATAACTCTTTAAAACCAGTATAGCAGGCTTTGCCCCGGCGTGGAATATGAGAACCGTACTACCCGGTTGGCGGATGGTCCATGCTTGGTTTACCATCGTCAACATGGAAGCATATCGCGTGTTGATTGTGGCCGGTGATCCACTGGCGCGGGCCGGGCTGGCGGCGCTGTTGGGCACGCAAGCGGGCTGCACCGTCGCGGGCCAGATGGCCGAGGACGACGATCTGGCCGCTGCGCTGGCCGTATTCCGGCCCGACGTGCTGCTGTGGGACCTGGGTTGGGACCCCGACTCTGATCCCGTGCGGCTGGCCGACGCGACCAGCGGCGGGCCGCCGGTCGTCGCGCTGCTGCCGGATGCGGATCCCGCGCCGGGGGTATGGGCGGCGGGCGCGCGCGGGCTGCTGCTGCGCAGCGCACCGGCCCGCGATCTGCTGGCCGCGATGGCGGCGGTCGTGCAGGGCCTGGTTGTGCTCGATCCGGCGCTGGCGGCAGAGTCGCTGGCCCGTCCCGCGCCGCCTGCCGACGACCTCACCCCGCGCGAAACGGACGTGCTGCGCCTGCTGGCCGAAGGACTCTCGAACCGGGCCATCGCGTACCGGCTGGACATCAGCGAGCACACGGTCAAATTTCACCTGAACGCCATCCTGGGCAAGCTGCACGCGCAAAGCCGCACGGAAGCGGTCGTCAACGCGATCCGCCTGGGGCTGATAACGGTATGAGAGCGTAGACTGTGAACCGTTGGCTGTTGACCGTTTTCCGTTGGCCGTAGTAGACCGTTGGCCGTTGGCCGTTGTCTGTTAACCGTTGGCTGTTGACCGTCTACCGTTGGCTGTTCTGTGGACATCGCGCCCCTGAACGGTTCACGGTCTACGGTTTACGGTCAACGATTTTGGAGCCTGAGCCATGAATCACACCGATCACGTCCGGCTGCTGCGGGCGGGTATCCCTGGCCCCGGCGGCGTATGGGCTGACGTCGGCGCGGGAAGCGGCGCGTTCACGCTGGCGCTGGCCGACCTGGTCGGGCCGGAAGCGACGATCCACGCCATCGACCGCGACTCCGGCGCGCTGGCACGCGCGCGGCAGGCCGTGAACAGCCGGTTTCCGGGGGTGGCGGTGCAGTGCCATACCGCCGACTTCACGCAGCCGTTCGATCTGCCGCCCCTGGATGGCATCGTCATGGCGAACGCGCTGCATTTCGTGCGCGAAAAATGCCCGGTCGTGCAGCGCTTACACGACGTCCTGCGGCCCGGCGGACGGTTGATCCTGGTCGAATACGACACGGATCGCGGCAACCGCTGGGTGCCCTACCCGCTCACCTATGCCGCGTGGGAGGCGCTCGCCGCCCGCTGCGGATTCGCTCACACGACCCGCCTGACCACTCACCCCAGCAGCTTCTTAGGACGGTTCTTTTCGGCAGTCAGTGTGTAAAGCACATGGATGACCGCATCGCGCGCGGACCGCTTATCGAAGTCCCGATCACGGATCGGGCGTGATCCTGGCCGGTTGCGCGGGTACCTGCCCGTTTTGGCAGGGTGCGTGATGCCGGATCGGGCGATCCCGCGCCGCGCGGCGCGGCGTATCCTTGCCAGTAGACATAACAACACGATGCAGTAACGCCCCAACTGGCAAGGAGATCAGAATCATGGCGAACAACGTCTTACAACAGCTTTCGAACGACCTGGCCGCGACGGTTGAAGCCGCCGCGCCGGGAATTGTCCGCGTCGAAGGACGCCAGCGCATGCCCGCGACCGGCATTGTCTGGTCGGCAGACGGCGTGATCGTCACGGCGCATCACGTCGTCACGCGTGATGACGAGCTGGCGGTTGGGCTGCCCAACGGCGACCGCGTGAGCGCGTCGCTCGTCGGGCGCGACCCAAGCACCGACCTGGCCGTGCTGCGTGCCGACGCATCCGGCTTGCAGCCGCCGCAGTGGGCCGACGCCGGTACGCTGGCAGTCGGGCAGTTGGTGCTGGCGCTGGGCCGTCCCGGCCACACCGTACAGGCCACGCTCGGCGTGATCAGCGCGCTCGGCAAGGCGTGGCGCACGCCCACCGGGGGCGAGATCGACCACTACCTGCAAACCGACGTCGTGATGTACCCCGGTTTTTCGGGCGGGCCGCTCGTCGGCGCGGCGGGAGTGATGCTCGGACTGAATACGTCCGCGCTGCTGAACGGCATCAGCGTCACCGTGCCGGGATCGACGC
The DNA here is from genome assembly GCA_964393335.1 of uncultured Anaerolineaceae bacterium. GTDB lineage: Bacteria > Chloroflexota > Anaerolineae > Aggregatilineales > Aggregatilineaceae > CAYMTN01. Next base: position 32,027 of record CAYMTN010000018.1, on the reverse strand, counting down.
TGCGCAGCGTCGTGACGACGCTGCTCGAACACGGCCACGTCCGCCGGGGGTACCTGGGCGTCGGCGCGCAGCCGGTGCGCCTGCCGGACGGGTTGGCCGCGTTGCTTGAGCAGGAAACCGCGCTGCTGTTGATCACGGTCGAGGCGGACAGTCCCGCCGCGTCGGGCGGCCTGCTGATGGGTGATACTATCGTCGGGCTGGATGGCGAGCGCGTGCGCCACATGGACGACCTGCAAGCGCTGCTCAGCGGCAGCCGCGTCGGGCAGACCGTGCCGGTGAAAATCGTGCGTGGCGGCCAGGTGCAGGAATTCCGCGTAACGATTGGCGAGCGCGGCTAAGACGCGCGGCGGAATCGTCGAATCGGGTCAGGAAAAACGAGAATCATCATGACAACCATGCTGCAACAACTCAACGACGAACTGGCCGCCGTGACGGCCCGCGCCCGCTGCGCTCTGGTCCAGATACACAACGGATCGAGCGGCAACGGCGCGGGCACGATCTGGCATCCAGCCGGGCTGATCGTCACCAACGCGCACGTCGTGGCGCAGGATTTGCGGCATGGCGTGATCGGTCGCCCCAGGTTGGACGTCACGCTGCCGGACGGTCGCACGCTGCCCGCGACGATCCTCGCGGCGGACCTGGACCGCGACCTGGCGGCGCTGTCGGTCATCGCGGAAGACCTGCCGACCATCGCGTTAGGCCATTCGCGTGACCTGCGCCCTGGCCAGTGGGTGCTGGCGGTGGGGCATCCCTGGGGCGTCGAAGGCGCGGTGACGGGCGGTATCGTGATCGGCAGCGGCGTGGACCTGCCCGCGCTGCCCCGCAATCACCACGACTGGATCGCGATCAGCCTGCACATGCGTCCCGGCCACTCCGGCGGGCCGCTGGTCGATGTCGAGGGGCGGCTGGTCGGCATCAATACCATGATCGCCGGGCCGGACGTGGGCTTTGCCGTGCCGCTGCACGCGGTCAAGGCGTTCTTGAAGCAGGAATTGACGACATAACCGGGGGCGTATCAGTCTGGCCGGGCGGCGCGATCTCGAAGCCGTGTTTTCGGAACAGCAGGCGCTCCCGCGCGGCCAGATCGTGCGCCCGGATCAGGTCGATGATGGCCGTGTCGTCTCCGTGGATGCGCACGTACAACGCGGGGGCCTGTTCCAACGTGGGTAGCCAGTCGTCCGGGTGATCGAGCAGGTAGTCTGGCGACGCGGCGAATACGCGCGTGCCGGGGGGCAGCGCAAACACGATAGGCAGCAGCTCGAGCCGCTCCACGCTGTCGATCAGCACCGGTCGGCCACCGGACGGAATCTCGTCAGCATCACGCCAGAACCCCCGGACCTGGATCGCGGTGGTCGCCAGCCCGGACAGCAGCATCCCGGCAGCCACCAGCGCCAGCAGCGCGATCCAGGCAAACCGCGTCATTCGCGCCCGGAATGGCAGGATCACCAGCACCGGCACGAAGGCCCAGAAGACACCCACCAGCGCCAGGTAGCGCGGCGCGCTGGCATGTTGCGGGACAAAGGGCGTCAGGTAGGCCCCGGCCTGGACGATAAAAAGCACGATCACGATGATCGGCAGGTAGAGGTGTGCATACACGGCGTCATCACCCTGGCGGAAACGACTCCACACCCGGCGCGGGCCGCCCGCCTGCCGCACGGCGGATGCTGCGGCCCAGCCTGCCGCCGCTGCCCCTGCGACCACCGCCGCCAGCCGCAGGGCGCGGGGTATGTGGCGCACCAGCACGTCATCCAGCAGTAACGTGAGCGGCCATTCTTCGATGTGGGCCAATCGCAGCGCCCGTTCGCTGCCTGAAAGCGCCTGGGACGGATCAGACCACAACGTGTTGGCGAAATCAGGGAACACTGCGACAAACAGCAGCAGCGCGACAGCACCCGCTCCAATGAGGATCATCACAGGCCGCCGGTCACGGAAGGCCCAGCGTACCAGCAGCGCCACGCCGCCCGCGACCAGCACGTACGCAAAGATGTACGCGGTCAACATCCCGGCGGCTATCGTCAGCGTGAGAACCGCCACCCAACGCCAGCGCGGGCGTTCGTGCGGCGTGTACAGGGTAACGGCCAATTCATAGGCAAATAACACGCCCAACAGGCTGAGCAGCGAATAGGGCCGCGCCATCAACAGGGTGATGATCGACGCCGGGCTGAACAACCAGATCGTGGCGACCAGCAGCGCCAGCCACCGGTCGCGCAGAACGCGGGCCGCCAGCGCCAGCAGCGCGAAAAATGTGAGGCCGTCGAACACGACATTGAGCGCCGCGCCCGAACTGGCCGTGACACCCGCGATCACCATCCACAAGTGTAGAATTAGAAAATACAGCGGGGGGTGTCGATCATAGTGGTGAGCCGGAACAGCCCGGATGTCGCCCAAAATGAACGTTTCGTCCATAGACAGCAATCGCTGCCAGTCGCGCGTTTCGACCCACACCGCGACAGGTGGAGCCGCCGCCTGCACGGCGCGCGCGAAATCGTCCTGGTGCCCGGTCACGGTCAGGTAGGTGGCGGCTTCGTCGTCTTCCAACAGCACTTTTTGCGATAACATGACTACCCGCGCCGCGATCCCCAGGCTGAGCACGATCAGCAGAGCCGCGATCCACTGCCGGGAAAGCGGCTGCAACGGGGAGCTTGCACGGGTTTCCATCCGACACCTGTCCTGTGACGTTCGAGCGGCTTCGGGCGCGGAGCATACCACGCCGGACCCAAACCCGCCATTCAGCCCGGCGCGGGTGCGAGCAAACCGTGTCAGCAGATTTTGGGGCGGTGAGCCTCACCCCCTGGCCTCACGCCGCCGGGGTGATCGCTTACCGGGGACGCCGCCACACGGCACGCGGGCGCGCGCGCGGCGGTCGGAGCGCGGGCGTCTCGCGCGGCGGCGAAACATCCTGCGTGGTGAGCGGCGGCAGGCCATACGCGGCGCGGGCGTGATTGCAGCGGTCCAGCTCGCCGGGCGGCGTCATGCCGCCGTGCCAGTCGATGCCGAATTCGCGGCAGGGCGAGGGCCGCCGCTCGTAAATGGCGCAGCTCACCAGCGTCCCGACCGCGCCTTGCAGCGCCACGCAGCGCGGATTCCGCCGGTCGGTGCCGAGCATGTAGCGCCGGAAGCCGTCAGCGTCCCCGGTTAATTCGGGGGGCACGCTGCCGCCCTGCGCGGCATCGGCTTCGCGCCAGTAAAACGACACACGAAAGAACGCGCAGCACGCGCCGCACGTCAGACAGGGATTTTCGCCGGACATTCGCGTCAGCTACATTGTTCACTCGACTTTCAGCCCAGACGACAACACCCGCTCGATGAGCGGGTGCGGGTCGTGTATCTTTGGTAACTGCGAGGGAAGTCCCCCGCCCTATGTGTCCATTATACACCGATCGGCTGCTCGCGGGTATCATCCAGCGCGCCGACCATGTATTGCACGATCTCCTGGTTGTTCGTGTCTTTGGTGCGTTTTTCGGCGACCTTCCGCGCGCGGTGCATCACCACGATCCGGTCGCTGACGGCGAACACGTCGTGCATGGTGTGGCTGATCAAGATCACGGGCACGTTTTGATCGCGCAGGCGGCGGATCAGGTCGAGCACTTTGGCCTGCTCGACCACGCCGAGGTTGTTGGTCGGCTCGTCCATGATCATCAGGCGGGCGTTCCAGTACAACGCACGGGCGATAGCGACTGCCTGCCGCTGCCCGCCGGAGAGGTTCTCGATCTTGGCGCGCGGCGACGGAATCCGCACGTCGAGGGTATCGAGCAGTCGCTGTGATTCGGTCGCCATGAACTTCTCATCCAGCGTGCGGACCACGCCGCCCAGCCAGCGTTTTTTGCGCTCGCGGCCCAAGAAGATATTCGCGCTCGCGTCCAGGTTACCGGCCAGCGCGAGGTCCTGGTAGATCGTTTCGATGCCCATTTCCCGTGCGTCGGATGGCCGCGCAATATCGACCAGCTTGCCGTCAAAATAGATTTCGCCTTCAGTCGGCTGGTACACGCCGGATACCATCTTGATCAGCGTGGATTTGCCCGCGCCGTTGTCGCCCACCAACCCGACGACTTCGCCCGGATAGACGTCCAGGCTCACGTGATCGACCGCCGTCAGGCCGCCGAACCGCTTGACCAGATTCTTGACACTCAAAAGGGGTTCCATCGCACCTACCCTGCTTCCGCTCGTCCGGCGATCAGATCGCGGGCCTGGTCCATCAACACGGCCAGAATAACGATGATGCCGACCACTACGTATTGGTAGAACGTTTTCACACTCGTCATGATCAGGCCGGTCTGTAACACCGCCAGAATGAGCGCACCGATCAACGTTCCCACCACGCGCCCCTCGCCACCAAACAGGCTGACGCCGCCAATGACCACCGCCGCGATAGACATCATCAACAGCGCGTCTCCGGCGTCTGCCGCGCCGCCCGAAAAGCGCCAGGCGTGCATGATACCGGCCAGCCCGGACGTGCCCGCCGACAACATGTACAACAAAATGATGTGGCGGTCAACCGGCACCCCGGCCCGCAGCGCCGCCTCTTTGTTGCCGCCAATCGCATAGGTATGCCGCCCAAACTGAGTCTTGGCCAGCACAAACATGGCGACCAGGGTTACTATGGCGGCGATGAGAACCGGCCACGTAAACACGCGATCCAACAGCCGGACCTGCGCGCCGACCAGGTCCGGCTTGTGGAAGAAATACAGCCCGCCCCCTTTGCCTCGGAGGTAATAGAGCAGAGACTCGTTGCCAAGCTGGCGAACCTGGATTGGCTGACCGCTGATGACATTGCCTTTGGCCAGCAAAAAGCCGGTTCCACGCGCTACAAACGACACGCCCAGCGTGACGATAAACGGTGGCACGCGCAGCTTGGCGACGATCACGCCGCTGACCAGTCCTGCGAATAAAGCCACTCCCAGGCCCGTTCCCAACCCCAACACAATAGCGATTTCAGGTGCCACTCCGGCGTTGTACGAATCGCGGATTGTTTTGGCTGAAACGACCGACGACAGCCCCATGATCCAGCCGACGGATAGATCGATGCCGCCCGCAATGATCACAAACGTCTGGCCCAGGCCCATCAACACAATGGACACGATGTTCACCAGAATGTTCTGCGAGTTCCGGATGGTGAAAAAGCCCGTGCCTTGCCAGGAAAAATAGACCAGCAGGAGCAGCAAAAAAAGCCAGGACCAGAGTTTACTCCCCACCAGAACAAACTGCTGTTGGGTGGTGCGCTGCTTTCGGCCCTCCGCAGATACTAACGCTTTCGCATCCAGCGCCATGAAACATTCTCCTTGACGAATTCGACCTAACGCCACACCAAAGGATTTTTGACCTTACAATCTATCCATAAATTGCCGGGCGCAGGCGAGCCTGCGATTCGAAGCAGCGCCCCTGCCAGAACGAATTTACGGTTAGATACTTATTCTAGATGAAAACGCGTTTTTTCAAAAAGGGGTATGAGAACATGCCCATACCCCTTTGTCGTTCGCTCAATGCCTGAGCAAATCCTGTTCGGAGCGACACTGAACCGGAACCCGGCGCGCCGCCCCTACCCAGCCGTTAGTGCGTATTACGGAACCTGGTAGATGAAGCGCGAATACTCAGGATCATCCACGTTACCCAGGTTGATCACGGCGAAGCCCGTCGTAACACGCTTGGGCAGGCTGGTCACACCGCGCCAGTCGGCCATGGCGAATTCCACGCCCATATAACCCATGTCGTACGGTTTTTGAGCGAGCACCATCGTGACGATGCCATTCCGCAGGTTGTCGATAGCGTCCTTCGTGGCATCGTAGGAGACGATTTGCACGGCCCCTTCCAGCCCGGCAGCCTTGACCGCGTTACCGGCACCCTGCGCGCTGTAGACGTTCACGCCGAAGATACCGCCCAGGTCAGGCTCGCGCTGCAAAATGGCAGCCGTCTGCTGGGCCGCGATGGTGGCGTCATCTTCGCACCACTCTTCGCCCACAAACTCGATGCCGGGATTCTGAGCGACCACTTCCTGGAAGCCCTTGCTGCGATCCTCGACCGAGCTGGTGCCGGGGGTCGTATTCTGGAGATAGACTTTGCCCTCGCCGCCGAGCGCATCGATCAGCGCGCGGGCCGCGATGCGCCCACCCTCGACGTTGTCCGAGCCAATGTAGGACAGCGGGAAGGTCACCGGGCCGTTGACATAGTCACTGTCGCCCAGATAGGTGTCTACGGTGATGATCTTGATGCCCGCGTCGAGCGCCGCTTGCAGCGGGGCAATCATCTGCTCGGTGTGAACCGGGGCGATGATGATGTAATCCAGGTCGCCGCGCGCGATATACGCATCCAGAATCGGCGTTTGCACGGTCACGTTCCAGGACTCGGGATACTGCGTCACGACCTCAAGGCCGAAGTCCGCCACGGCCTGGTTCACGCCCAGTTCCATCACCTGGTAGAAGGGATCGACGACGCCCGGCAAAAAGCCGATCTTGGGCAGGTCGGCTTGCGCCTTCGTCGTGGTCAGTGGCGCGGCCAACGGCAGCGCCAGCACAACAACAATCACCAACAATAAGAACTTCTTGAACATGGGTCAGACTCCTTGTGAATAACTAAACGCCAATCTAGAGTGTGGTATATATCGGGATGGTTTGGGTAAATATCAGGGGTCGAAACTCCTTTCACCAGGCCATACGCCAGATCGTCAGCTAGCGGTTCAGGTGACTCAGCTCGCAGGTTGTACGAGGGGGAAATGAGCTGCTTGTATTTACTTAATCAATTTGATAAAATGGTAATACAGTTTGGATCAAAAGTCAACCCATCCACACCCCTCCTCGCAAACTGTCGGCCTCGCTGGCCGGAGAAACCCCGGACCGCAGGTAACCATAAGGATGGTGTGCTGTGCGTTCGACAAATCGCCGAGGTGCGAACCTCCAGTCGGTGAAGTGGCAGAACCGCGCCGCCGTGCTCGAGACGTTGTGGCGCATGCAGCCGGTTTCCCGCAAGGACCTGGCGGCTCATACGCGGCTGACGGCGGCCACGCTGACCAACATCGTCGCCGAATTACTGAACGCCGGCATCGTGCACGAAATCGGCTACGGCGAGCAGACCGTCGGGCGGCGACCGATGATGCTGAGTTTTACCGATACCAGCCATTTCCTGATCGGCGTCAACATCTCGCGCACGGACCTGAGCATCGCCCTGTTTGACATGATGCTGCACGTGCAAAACCTGCTGGTATGCCCGGTCACCACGCGCCTCGGCAGCAGCGCCGCCGACACGCTGATTCACCTGATCCGGCAGACCATCGTCGAATCGGGCATCGACCTGGCGCGCATTCTGGCGATTGGCATCACGTCGCCCGGCCCCTTGAGCGTCGAAGAAGGCGTGATCTTTGCCCCGCCGGACTTCGGCGAGTGGAGCCACCTCCCCCTGGGCAAACTCGTCAAACAGGCGTTCAACCTGCCCGTCTGGCTCGAAAATGACGCCAACGCCAACGCGCTGGCCGAGCACTGGATGGGCGCGGGCCGCCCTTACAATAATTTCGTCTACGTCGAGAATCACAGCGGGTTGGGGTCCGGCATCATTTTGGACGGGCGGCTTTTCACGGGCAGCGGGATCGCGTCCGAACTGGGCCACACCAGCATCGACCGTAACGGGCCGCGCTGCCCGTGCGGCAATTACGGCTGCGTCGAGTTATACAGCAGCGGCCCGGCGATCATCCGGCAGGTGCAGGAGGCTCACGCGGCGGGCGCAGACACCATGCTCACGACCGCCGCCGGACCCAGACTGGCCGGCCTGACCTTCGACCACGTGATCGAAGCCGCGCAGCAGGGCGATCCGCTGGCGTGTGACGTGCTGCGCGACGCCAGCCGGGCGTTAGGGTTGGGACTGGTCAACGCCATCAACCTGATCGACCCGGAAGCGATCATCGTCGGGCACAAGCTGAAAGCGGCGGGGGAAATCGCGTTGGGGCCGCTGCGCGAGGTGATCCAGCAGCAGGCTGTCCCGCAGGCCGCCGCGCGTCTGAACGTCGTACCCGGCGAACTGCCGGAACCGGCGGCGGTGACCGGTGCTGCCTGCCGCGCGTTGAGCGGCCTGCTGCAAAACCCGGCCCTCATGTTGCAGGCGCTGCTGCCCGATTGACCTAACGCGAGATACTCCCCCCTTCCCCCCCGTCGCTGGACTCCGGCGGCGGGTTGGGCCATAATCAGCCCAGCGTCAGGTATGACACCCGCCAGGAGCAGCATAAACGTGGAATCCGGTTACACGATCCGCGCAGGCCGCGTCAGCGACATCGACGCGCTGCCGGACATCGAACGCGCGGCGAATACGCTGTTCGCCGGGGCCGGGTGGCCCGCTGACGTGCTGGCGGAGGTGATGTCAACGGACACACTGCGCGACTACCTGCGTGCCGGGCGGCTGTGGGTCGCGGCGGACGCGCACGATCAGCCGGTCGGGTTTGCGGTCGTCTCACTGGTGGACGGTCACGCCCACCTGGACGAGATCGACGTGCATCCCGATCACGGGCGGCGCGGACTCGGTCGGGCGCTGGTCGAACAGGTCTGCGCCTGGGCAGCGGACTCCGGCCTGCCCTCGGTATCCCTCACCACCGAGCGTGATATCCCCTGGAACGCGCCCTTTTACGCGCGGCTGGGTTTCGCCGTGCTGCCGGATTCCGATCTCAGCGCCGGGCTGCGGGCCATCGTCGCGGACGAAACCGCACGCGGACTCGCGCCTGATCGCCGCGTGGTCATGATCCGGCGGGTATAGGCGTCTGCACCAGGAGCGATCACCTTCAGGAGAGCGCCGCATCAAGCTGTGCGTGTGCGGCCTCGCGGATTTTCTCGGCGGTGGCGGGCGCGAGTACCGGCTCACGAAAGGTCATCGCAAAGGCGAGTGACCCGTTCGTGGTGGCGATACCGATCACCACTTCCTTGTCGTCGGCATCCAGCAGCGGCCCGTAGAAGCCCACCAGACGCAGGGGGCCGTATGCAGCTTCCACCGGCAACCGCCCCAGATTGGTGATTGAGACCGTATGGCTGTTTGCCTCCTCCATGTCAAATGCGGCTACCAGTCGTTCCAGCGGATAGCGGCTCACCACACGATGCCCGACCGCGATTGGAAACGTGAGTTTGAAAGTGGAAATCTGCCGCGTGAAATCGCGCTGGAACTGGCGTGCCTGATCCCAGAAGGGGACGTTCAGCGCATTGGGGAACGTCACTTTGTTAAACGTCCAGACCATCAGTGCGAGCGCCATGCCAACCGGTTCGGTGAAATAATCGCGCAAGGAAACCGGGCCAGAGACGCTGTGCGATTCGCCGCCCGTGACATCGGCCCAGGCCCGCACGAAGGCCGTCGAAATTGTGCTGTTAACGGTGACACCTTCGGACTGTCCCCGCGCGACGATGTCGTGCGTTCGTTCCGGCGATAGCGCCCACGCGAGGATGTGAAAATCGCCGGTTTTGGTGGTGAAATCGGGGATGGGAGGCACCGGTCCTGATTGGCGCAGGGCCGGAAAGACGAGTCGTATCGGAACGATACCGGCCAGCGTGCGAATCCAGCGCGGCAAAAGATCCGCCGGACAGCGTGACACATTCAGGGCCGGGAGGTCCGCCGCCGGATCGCCGAGTAAGACCAGCAAATCGTGCAGCGCATACGCCGCCGATAATCCATCTGCGAGGCAGTGATGCACCGCCAGAATGATTTCGCACCGATCTGCTGATTGGACCAGCGTCACACGCGCCAGTGGTCCCCGCTCAGAGTCGAACGGCGGGCCGACGGTTTCAGCGGCAGCAGTGAGCCACGTCGAATCGTCATCGCGTGGCACGATCCGAGTTTCGATGGGAGCCGTATCGTCGGTATCAAACCAATAGGTGTAGTCTGGTTCAGCCACGACTCGCGCGGTCAGCAGCGGATGCCGGCGCGTCAGGCGCTGCACGGCATCCTGTAACTGATCAGTCGTAATCTGGCCTTCGACATGGGCGGCCAGTGCAAAATGAGCGGCGATTTTGCCCCGACCCCAGACGCCGATTTCGGGCATCCACATTTGTCTGCGCATGGGAGAGGCTCCTTGGGCACAGCGCGTTAACGGATACGCCCCCATTGTAGCCGATTATCGCCGGATGTACCCTTCGGAGGGTACCGCAGTTGACCGCGCGCCCTGCTTCCGGTAAAAACTAACTACCAACAACTACTCACCGATCACCAGTCACCACACTAAGGAGGTACTCATGCACCGCCACACAACTACCCGCGCCGTCGGGCGCGCCATTGCGCTTGTCCTCACACTGATCACCGTGCTCGGTCTGACCGGGACCGGTTTCGCCCGCCAGGATGGCGACCTGAACCCGCCCCAGGCGTCCCCGGCGCTGACCATCGGGGACGAAGGAGCCTGGGACTCGGATTACGTCGCGGTGGGCGACGTGATCGAATATGACGGCGTCTATCACATGTTTTATAACGGCAGCACGAAGAAATTTATCGACCCGATTGCCATCGGCCATGCCACCAGCCCGGACGGCATCACCTGGACCAAAGACGCCGCTAATCCGTTGATCGTCGGGGCAGACGTGGACACCATGAATCCGTATGCCAGCGTCGCAGCCAGCGCCGTGATCGTCGTGGGCGATACGTGGATGCTGTATTTCACGCTGTTCCCGGCAACGGGCACCTATTCCCACAGCGCGATCTGGCGGGCGACCGCTGCCACGCCGGATGGCCCCTGGACGGTCGACGACGCGCCAGCGCTGGATGTGGGCGGGTCGCGCCGCTGGGATAATCGCTGGGTGATCGGGCCGGTCGTGCTGGCTGCCGGTGACGGCTACCGGATGTATTTCGGCGGCGGCGATACGCGCGGCACACTGTACGGGCTGGCGACCTCACCCGATGGCGCGACCTGGCAGCGCTACGACGATCCGGCCACCACTGAACGCGCCTTTGCCGAGTCGGATGCTATCTTCCAGCCCGGCGATGCGGACGCCTGGGATCATTTTTTGACCAACTTTGACGTGTGGCAGGCGGGCGGCGGCTGGCACATGCTCTACCAGGGAGCAGACGGGACGCAGTTCACCGGGTACGGGTATGCGACCAGTCCGGACGGCATCACCTGGACGCGCTACGCGGGCAATCCGCTGTGGAGCGAAGAACCGACGCAAGACAGTTCCGCCGCGCTGGAAGGGTCGGTCGCGGTCGTGCCGTCCGGTGAGGACGGGACGGTTCTTGTGTACGGCGATCTCGTGTTGGATGCCCTGTCCGAATCGATCAACGTGAGTGTATGGGCACCGCCCGGCGGCGGCTAGTCCCGTTCGAGGAGCAGTTTGCCGCCCAACGCGCCGTGCTGCCATTTCGTCACGAGGTGGACCGTCTCGCCGGGGGCCAGGTCAACCGTCTGGACATCACTCTTGATCCAGTCCACCTGGACGTGCACGCTGTGCGGGCCGGGCGTGACGTCGAACGTCAGAATCTGGTCGTTGCCCACACTGCCGACCTTCTGCCCATCGATGCGAACGCCATATTCGCGCATCCTGGCTCCCCATGAGCTGACGCGGCGCACGCTGATCGCAGCCAGTCCGGCGGGCGGCGGTTGATCGGGCGGCGGCGCGGCGGGCACGTCGTGTTGCGGTTCGACGCGCGGCACGCGGCCCGGCGTCACGGTCGAGAGGTACGTGTTGATCTCCTTGAAGACCGCCGCCAGCAGCGCGGGATGCTGCTCAAGCTCCTGCATCAGCAGCAGCGCCGCGTCGTGCGTTTCCGGGTCGTCAATGTGGTCCTTGATGCGGTGGAACAGCCCGACCTGCTCGTCATACGACAGCTCCGGCTGCTCGATCTCGGCTTGCAGCGCCGCCAGCGGCGAGATCGGCGCGTCCGGCGGGTCCGGTAAGACCTGCGGCAGCGGCGGCGCGGGCGGCGTGTTGCGGATGGCGTTGTTCAGGGCCAGCAGCGCGGCTTTGTCCTGGTTGATGTAGTTCACAAACTGCCGCTCCTGCAAAATGACGGGCAGCAGCGTGATCGTCACGTCCTCGGACAGCAGCACGGGCAGGATCGGCTTGTTCAGTTCGTAGGCGTAGGTGTATTCGAGCTTGCACGGGCCAGAGCGGATCGCGTGGCCGGTCACGGCGAAGATACACAGGTCACACGCCCGAATCTGGCTCAAAATGGTATCCCACCACACCTGCCCGCCGGATAGTTCCTGATCGAACCAGACGTCATGTTCCAGGCTGATCAGGTCGGCGACCAGCGCCTTGACGGCGGCCCGGTTTTGGCTGCTATAACTTATGAAAATCTTCATCGCGGCCACTCCTTTGAGTTTAGCTTTCAGCGATCAGCGGTCAGCGAAAAGCTGTAAGCAAGCGGCGAGCGGCACCCGCCAGTCGCGCGTATCCCTGATCATACACCAGACTGCTGTTTCATGATTAGGGTTATCACGAATGGGTTGCTTGACACCGCTCCAAACGGGTATATACTCTAAAAATGAACGGTCGTTCGTTCTTTTTTTTGACACAATCGATAATGAACGAACGATGGGCGGCAGCGCCCCTACCGGTATGCTGACGACAGATCGCTGACCGCTGAAAGCTGTTTCCTGAAAGGACCATCGATGACCGAACCCCTATCGAAAGGTGACCAGACCCGCATCGACATTCTGGACGCCGCCCGCCGCCTGTTCGTGGCGCAGGGTTATCACGGCACCAGCATGCGCGCCATCGCCCGCGAAGCCGGGAACCGCGCCGTCGCCGGGCTGTACAACCACTTCCCCAACAAGGAGGCGATTTTTGAGGCGTTGATCGAGGAGCGCAACCCCTACCCGGACCTGTTCGGCGCGCTGACAGACGCCTTCGAAGGCGTCACCACTGCGCCGGACTTCATGTACCGGGCGCTGCAACAGGTTTTCACGATCATGCCTCAGCACTACGATTTCATCCAACTGGCGCAGATCGACATGCGCGAGTTTGAAGGGAAGAACATGCGTCACCTGCTGGAAACCAGGCTGTTCCCACACGTGATGCAGTTGATCGAGCGCCTGAGAGGGCTGCCGGGCCTGAAACCGATCGATTCGATCGTGTGGCTGCGCGTCATGGCGAGCCTGGTGATCGGTTACATGGTCACTGATCGTATCGCGGCGACCACCCTCTTTTCAGCGTATTCGCCCGACGAATGGGCCGGCCACATCGCCCATACGCTGCTGTACGGCATCGCGGACCCGGATGTCCAGGACACATCGCCCAAAGGATAAACACGAATGGAACACGCAGTCGAAGTAAGCAACGTGTATAAACGGTTCGGCAGCGTGCACGCGCTGCAAGGACTCAGCCTCCAGGTGCGAACCGGCGAGATTTACGGCCTGCTCGGCCCGAACGGAGCCGGAAAAAGCACGCTGATCCGGACCATCGTCGGGCTGCACACGCCGGATTCCGGCAGCGTGACCGTGCTGGACCAGCCCATGCCGGATAAGACGATCCTGTCACGCATCGGCTACATGACGCAGGCGTCGGCGCTGTACAACGAGCTGACCGTGTGGCAGAACGTCGCGTTTTTCGCCGGGTTGATGGGCTGCCGCGACAAAGACGCCATCGCCGAAGCGATTGCATTTGTCGATCTGGCGGATCGCGCCCACAGCCGCGTCAGCACGCTCTCCGGCGGGATGCGGCAGCGCGTGTCGCTGGCGACGGTGCTGCCCCACCGCCCCGACCTGATCCTGCTGGACGAGCCGACAGTCGGCGTCGATCCGCAGCTCCGCTTCCAGTTTTGGGAGCACTTCCGCGCCATGACGGGACGCGGTATCACGCTGCTGGTATCGAGTCATGTCATGGACGAAGCCGAGCGCTGCGACCGGTTGGGTTTTGTGCGCAGCGGCCAGTTGATCGCTGAGGGCACAGCGGACAGCCTGCGCGCCGAAGCAGATACCGCCGATCTCGAAGCCGCCTTTTTGCACTTTGCCGCCCGGAAAGGGGTCACCAACAGCCATGAACACTAACCGCAGCCGGATTCTGGCGCAGCGTGTGATCAACCAGATTCGCGCCGACCGCCGCACGATGGCCCTGATGGTAGTCGTCCCCGTCGTTTTGCTCAGCTTTTTGGGCATCCTGATCCGCTCCGAGCAGGGGACGCTGGCGGTAGCCATCGTCAACAATGACGCCGGGTTTTCGCTGGCCGGGACCAGCGTCAACCTGGGCGACCGCCTGATCGCCGTGATGCAGAGCTTCAGCGAGTTCGATACCCGCAGCCTGACCGCCGACGAAGCGCAGCGCCAGATCAAAGCGGGCAAGGTAGACGCCGTGATCACCGTCGGGCCGGACTTCACCCAAAGCGTGATCCAGACACGTGCGCTGGCGCTGCACATCGAGTATGAAGGCTCGAACCCGATGATCGCCGAACGGCTGAACACGATGTTCGAACGTGTCGCGCTGCAAGCCGCCAACACGCTCGCGCTGGCCGGGTCCCCGGCGGCGGCGAGCGCCTCGTCACCCGCTGCCGACTTCACGACCACGCTGGACGCAACGTACCTGCACGGCGGGCCGCAGTACGACACGCTCGATTACATGGCACCCGCGTTGATCGGCTTTTTCGTTTTCTTTTTCGTGTTCCTGCTGACGTGTATCTCGTTTCTGCGCGAGCGCGTCGCCGGGACACTGGAACGCCTGCAGGCGACGCCCATCCGCCCGCACGAAATCATCATCGGCTACATGTTGGGTTTCCTGGTCTTCGGCCTGCTGCAAGGTGTGGTGACGCTGCTGTTCACGGTGTTTGTGCTGGACATCCACTACGCGGGCAACTTGCTGAATATTTTCGTCGTGGAGGCGCTGCTGGTCGTGCTGTCGGTGAACCTGGGCATCTTTTTGAGCACGTTCGCGCAAAACGAGTTCCAGGTGTTGCAGTTCATCCCGCTGGTGATCACGTCACAGGGCCTGTTGGGCGGCGTGATATGGCAGGTCGCGGATATGCCTCGCTGGCTGCAACCCATCGCGGAGGTCATGCCGCTGACCAACGCCACCCGCGCGCTGCGGGCTGTGATGATCACCGGCGACTCGCTGCTGGACGTGTGGCGGTCGCTGCTGGTGCTGGTGGCGTTCGCGGTCACGGTCGTTTTCCTCTCGGCACGCACGGCAGGCCGCGCGAAGATTTGACGATCAGAAACGTCCGAAGGCCCTCACCCCCGTGCCCCTGCCCCACATGTGGGGACCGCCAAGCAGGCGAGGGGAGCAAACCCCGTCAGTGGTTCAAGTCCCCTTTCCCACAGAGTAGGCGAGGGGATTTAGGGGTGAGGGCCTCACAGGCAGGATTCTCGGGCCTACCCCCGTTTCGGCTTACGCGTGCGCTTCGGTTTTTCGCGCCGGTCGCTGGCTTCCGGGGCGTCGAGCGGTTCGACGCTCAACAGGCGGAAACCGGTCCATGTCCGCACGGGCGCGTAGTAGGCGATGTACGTCCGGTTGGATTGCAGCGATTTGTAGAGGTGTTTGGTCGCAAAAATCTTTTTGCCGCCCTCGACCGGCAGCGTGACGTTGCCACCCAGCCCGCTCTCGGACTCGTCGATCAGGCCCCAGCGCCGCGCCACGAGTGACAGGCCGCCTACGCGCAGCGTCGTATGCAGCACCGGCTGATCGGCAAGCCCCTGGCGCTGCACGTACAACAGCACCGCCGGGACCGCCGCCGCTGCCATGAAAAACACGACCGGCACCAGGGCCAGCGTCCCCGCGACGGCGCTCGTCACGCCGATGAAAAACGCGACCGCCACCAGCCCGATGATCATCGGCCAGTAAAACCAGCGCAGATCGGTTTCCAGCCGGGCCACCTGCGCCGGGCTGAGCGCGCCGTCCCGGTTATCGTCCAGGTCGGCAGGTCCGAAATCCAGCGTCAGGCCCAGTTTTGACATATCCGAATCGGAAAACGCTAATGGGTCGTGCATGGTACCACCCCCAGGTCATGGATCGGCGGTGTGCGATGCCGCCGGTTCGATGCAGAGTACGCGAGAGCCGTCACACGGCGGCCTCCCCGATTTTAAACCAGGGTTTTCCGCTTTTGCCAGTGCCGTGCTAGAATGTGAGGCGAACGCAACAGTTACCGCAAAAAGGATAATGCCAATCGATGGCAACCGGTGGCGGATTCTGCAACAAACACGGGCCATTTGACCCGCCACATGAAACATGTCCCTTCTGCGCGCTGGAAGAACGCCAGCGGCGCGCCTACGGGCCGCCGCCCGGCGAAGCCCCGGCGGTGCCCGCGCCCGGCTTAGGGGCCGCGCCCGCGTCCGGGCCGGGAACGGCCTCGTCGACGGAGCCGCCGGCGCATACCGTACGCGCGGCGGGCATCGCACGCGAAACTGTCGAGCCGGCGCCGGAAATCCAGGCGACGGAATTGAGGCCGCGCGCCGCGAATGGGGCCGCCGAATCCGGTCCCGCGCCCGCCGGGGAGGTTGAGGCGCTGCCTGACGTGCCGGATGACGCGCCGGATGGCGTGCCGGATGGCGTGCCGGATGGCGTGCCAGAAGCGGAGCCTGACGCGCGTGACGTGCCGGAAGTGGAATCCGCCGCGCCGGAAGCGCCGCCGCTGGGCTGGCTGGTGATCAAAGAACCGGTTGAGTTTCGCGGCACGCTGCTGGCAGTGCACGCCAACCAGGTGATCGGGCGGGCCGGGGACGTGCAGTGGGATGACCCGCGAATCTCGCGGCAGCACGCCCGCCTGACGGTGGAACCGCCCGAAGACGATCCCGAATCGCCGCCGGTGTTTCACCTGTGGCCGTTCGGGCCGACCAACCCGGTATTCATCAACGAGCGGGAGATACGCGGCGCGACGCCACTCAACGAAAACGACGAGATCCGCCTGGGAGATACGCTGTTTGTGTTCAAAGTGCTAACAGATTGACGGTGTGATATGCCGTTCATGGTGAGGAAGTGCCCTTTATGAGCCTGTCGCCCTCCACATCACTCGATGTCAGCGTGGCTATGGATACCGACATCGGGCGCAAACGTAAACAGAACCAGGATGCCATCGGCCATCTCAGCCCGACCGATCCCGACGTGCTGGAGCGGTTGGGGCAGATCTTCGTGCTGGCCGACGGCGTCGGGGGATTGGCGGGCGGCGATCTCGCCAGCCAGTACGCGGTGAGCACCATCATCAGCAGTTTTTACGACCAGGAAGACGGTGATCCCCCCGAACGATTGGCGCGCGCCATCGCCGAAGCGAACAACGTGATCTACGCCGAAGGTCACGGCCCGGACGGGCCGACGACGATGGCCACAACGGTCGTCGCGGCGGTGATCCGCGACCGCGAGTTGATCATCGGCAGCGTGGGAGACAGCCCCGCCTACCTGCTGCGTGACGCCACCGTGCGTAAGCTGACGCTCGATCACAACCTGGAAACGCAGCAGCGCGAAGCCGGTACCCCCCTGCCCGATGGGGACCCCGACGCGCGCAAGCTGGTGCGCGCCCTGGGCAGCATGCCGTCCGTGAAGGTGGACATCATCAGCGGCAAGGTGCGCGGCGGCGATCATGTCGTGCTGTGCAGCGATGGCCTGACGCGTTACGTGTCGCCAGAGGAGATCGAACAGACGGTTACCACGCTGCCGGTCGAAAGCGCCTCCAAAGCTTTGATCGAGCTGGCGAACGAACGCGGCGGCGCGGATAACATCTCCGTGATCGTGCTCCAGCTCAACGACGACAACATCACCCAACTGCCGCCCATCCCCGATCCGATGGAATCATGGGGCCGCCCGCGCCGGGTGGAACGTACGCGGATGCCAGCCGCGCCGCGCGACGCGCGCCTCAAACGGCCCACGATCCCGGTCGATAACCCGCTGCGCGACCTGTGGGCTTTCATGCGCGGCAACACCATGATCACGGGCATCGGCATGTCGGTGCTGCTGGTGATCTTCGTCATCATCATGCTGGTGATCGCGACGGCGGGCGGCGATGACAACGCCAAGAGCGGCGAGCGAGCCGACACGCCGGTTCCACCGGCGGACCTCACGGCGACCAGCGATTTCATGCGGCAGGCCACCGCGCAGGTCGCCGCAGCGGCGACGACCGATGCCATCCAGGCGGCGACCGCTGCCGAAGTCGTGCGGCGCACGCTGACCCCGCCTACGCCGGTCCCGACCAGCGGCCCGATGCTGACGGACGGCATGTGGTTCCGCGTGTTGGACGGCGATCCGATCCCGGCCTACCAGGCGAGCGGCCTGGAATCCGATCCGGCGACGGCGATCGAGGCGGGCCAGAATTTCCGCGTGTCCGCCGTCGATCGGGATACGCGGGCCGGTCCCTGGTACCAGGTGGTGGACAATCTGGGCGAAGAAGTACGCTGGGTGAGCGCGCCCAGCCTGCACGGGCGCATCGTGGTGATCGATACCGCCGGAAACCCGCTGCCCGGCAGCCAGCAGCCAATTGACGTACCACCGCCCGGCGAACGCCGCGCCACGCCCACGCCGCCGCGCACGTCGACTCCGGTGCCGACGCTGCCCGGTACGCCCGGCACGCCGGTCACGCCCGCCCCCTCCCCGACGGCGACACCCAGCCCGGCTATCCCCTACGGCGTCGAGAATTGGGAGAGCGGCCAGGAAGTCGTGCTCAAGGCCGATCTGGACCTGTGCCGGATTCCTGATGTGACGGCGTGTGACGCCGGATCGGCGACCAGCGGCGAAACCGGCGTGGTGGTCGGCGGGCCGGTCCCGTCAGGCGATCACTGGTGGTGGGAAATCGAGTTTCAAGATGGGCGCTCCGGCTGGATCGCGCAGGTCCTGCTTGGCATCCCGTAGCGGCATGGGGCGAGGCAACCGCCCCAACCCCGCCAAACACGCGTTACGAATGATGGTTAACGTGGAAGATCAGGCTCGTGTCGCCCAGGTCGATACGGTCGCCGTCGTGGAGGCGCTGCGCCATCACCCGCTCGCCGTTGATCAGCGTCCCGCGTGAACTGCCTTGATCCTGCATAAAAAACGCGCTGTTCCCAAAGCGGATCAAAAAATGCTTGCGCGACACTTTGGGGTCGAAGATCTGCACGTCGCAGGTAGTCGAGCGCCCGACGAGCGTATCGTGTTTCGCCAGGATGGCGCGGTGGCCCAACATCGCCCCGCCGATGCCCTCTAGCCAGGCGTGCGGCATATCCGGCGCGCGTTCGACCGGCGCGGCCAGCGTCGCGGGCGGTGAGTACTGCGGCGGCACGGCTGGCGGCGCGACAGCATTCCCCGCCGGAAATCGAGACGGCGGAGGCGGCGTGGGCGAGCGCGCCGGCGCGTAATTGGAGCCGGGCGGCTGGGTCGGATAACGCGACATGGGCGGCGGCGGCTGGTAGTTGCGCGGACGGGGCAGCGGTCGGCGGCAGTTCAGGCACACCGCGCTGTTGATCGGGTTCATGTAACCGCAGTGCTGGCACTGCACGAGATTCCCGTAGACAACCGGCTCGTCGTCGTCATACTCGCTGCGGCTGGCACGCACGTACAGCACCAGCAGCACAATACCCGCCGAAAACGCACCCAGCGCACCCAGCGCTGCGACGATGAGAATCGCACTTTCCACGTTGTTCTATCCTGCCACCTATCGACGTTGAAAAACCAGTATAAAAGCGAGTGCGTGGCATGGCAACTATTGGGCGGGAGCGCAGGTGACGAGCCACACCCGCTGGCCGCGTATGAACGGGCCGGATCAGCGCCGGAACCAGTTGCGGTCCATCGCGGTCAAATCGTCCAGGCGCTGCATTTCGTCTTCGGTCAGGCGCACGCCGACCGCTCCCAGCGATTCGTCCAACTGGGCGACGGTATTCGCGCCGACAATCGGCGCGGTGACGAACGGCTGTGTCAGCAGCCACGCCAGCGCCATCTGCGCGACCGTCTTGCCACGCGGCTCGCCCATCTCGCGCAGCGCGTCGAGCAGGCGGAAGTTCGATTCGGTGGCATACTGCGCGATCCGGTCGCTGCCAGCCAGACGCCCGCTTTGCGGCACCTGCTCGCGCGTGTATTTCCCCGTCAAAAAACCGGCTGCCAGCGGGCTGTAGGGGATCATGCCGATGCTCTGATCCAGGCACAACGCGGCGAGGTCCGGCTCGACTTCAGCCCGGTTGAGCAAGTTATAGTGCGGCTGGATCGAGTCGTAGCGGGCAAACCCGTTTTTGTCGCTGAGCCACAGGGTTTTGGTCAGCAGCCACGCGGCATGATTGCTTGCGCCGATGTAACGCACTTTGCCGGATGAAACCAGGTCATCCAGGGCGCGCAGCGTCTCGTCGAGCGGCGTATCCCAGTCGGGCCAGTGGGTCTGGTACAGGTCGATAGTGTCGATGTTCAGGCGATCCAGGCTGTCTTCGACCGCTTTCATGATGTGCTGACGGCTCAGCCCTTCGCCGTTCGGACCGTCCCACATTCGCCCGCGTACTTTGGTGGCGATCACGATCTGGTCGCGCGGTTTGGTGCACAGCCACTTACCGATGATACGTTCGGCCACGCCGCCGCCGTTGCCCGGTGCCCACGAACTGTAAACGTCGGCTGTGTCGATGAAATTGATCCCGGCCTCCCACGCGCGATTCAGCACCTGATACGCCTGCTGCTCGGTGCTCGTCCAGCGAAACGTCATCGTGCCCAGGCATAACTCGCTGACCTTCAACCCGGTACGTCCCAGTCTGCGATAGTCCATCCGATTCTCTCACTCTCTCGTGTGCGATTGGCCAACCTGTCACCTGATTTGTAGTCCGAAGCCGGCGAAAAGTCAAATGTGCTGCGCCGAATATTAATATTCAATTGATTTTTTATTCTACGTTTATTCTTTGCGAGTAAGATAGATAGAAGGGAAAGCGGGCCTGTAGCGGTGGTGTGAAGCGAAAAACCAACACCTGTTGTATGATTCTACCAGACAGATACCTTCGCCTCTGCCCGGTACAGGGTGATCCGCAGTGGACTGCACCATTTAGTTGGAGCACAGGCCGGTGGTTATCCAGGTCATACTCGTTACCTCATTGGTTTGTTATGTGACATCGAGTCTGCTGATCGTCAGGACGGTCCAGGCCGACACAAGCCGCAGAATATGGGTGCCGCTCGCGGCGATCCTGCTGTTTACAGTGCGGCCCATCTACCTGCTGGCCGTACCCGCTGACGCGCTTGCGCCCGGCCTGGAAGGGGTGCTGCTGGCCGCTTCGGTCCTGCTGCTGGTCAGCGTCAGCTACATCCCGCGCTTGATCGCTGATCTACGCCAATCACGCCGCGCGCTGCAAACCGCCCACGACGCGCTCGAAGGGCGTATCAGCGAGCGCACCGAGGCGCTGCACGCCAGCACGGAACGGCTGCAGACCATCGTCGAAAACCTGCCCGTGATGGTCGATGCGCTGGACGAAAACGACACGATCGTCATGTGGAACCGCGAATGCGAGCGCGTGACCGGCTACCGCGCCGCCGAGATCGTCGGCAACCCGCGCGCCTTCGAGATGTTGTATCCCGACGCAGAATACCGCGCCGCCATATGGGCGCTGCTGGGAAAAATGGGCGGCGAATTCCACAACCTCGAAATAGAGCTGACGTGTAAAAACGGCACCTGCCGGACAATTGCCTGGTCGAACGTATCCAGGAAACACCCCATCCCTGGCTGGCGTACCTGGGCGATGGGCATCGACGTTACCCAACAAAAACGCGCCCAACAGATGCTTTTTCAAACGCAGGAGACGCTCGAACAACGCGTGCGGGATCGCACGGCGGCGCTGCAAGCCGCCAACGAGCAGCTTCAGCGCGAGATCGCCGAGCGCCAGGCCGCCGAAGAGGCCGAACACGAGCAGCGCCTGTTAGCCGAAGCGCTGCGCGATACCGCGCAAGCCCTGAACAGCACGCTCGAACTGGACGAAATCTTCAGACGCCTGCTGATCAACATCAAACCGGTGATGCCGCACGACGCGGCCAATATCATGTTGATCGACGGCGACATCGCGCGGGTGGTCTACGCGCAGGGATACGCCGCGCGTGATCCGGCTGGCCAGACACCCGAATCGATATCTTTCAGCATCAGCCACACGCCGCACATGAAACACGTGGTCCAGACCGGCCAGCCACACGTCATCCCGGATACCAGCGCCGACCCGGACTGGGTGGTCCTGGACAGCACCGCCTGGATTCGCGCGTATGCCATCGCCCCGATTCACGTCGAAGGCGAGGTGATCGGCTTTTTGAACGTGGACAGCGCCACGCCCAACAAGTTCACGGCGCGCGACGCCGAACACCTGCAAGCATTTGCCGCCCAGGCCGCCATTGCCGCGCGTAACGCCCGGCTTTATGAACAGGCCCGCCGCGATTTGACCGAACGCGAACGGGCGGAAATCGCGCTGCGCCAGTCAGAAGAACATCTCCGCGCCACGCTCAACGCACTGGCCGACCCGGTGCACGTCATCGACACGGACCTGCGCGTCATCCTGGTCAACGAAGCATTCAAGGTGATGAACCTGGAACTCGGCCTGGAAACCAACGCGATAGGCCGCACGCCCTTCGAGTTATTCCCCTTCCTGCCGGAATCCGCCCGTGATGAGTACCGGCAGGTGTTCGCCAGCGGGGTGATGCTCGTCACGCAGGAAGTGACGCACGCCGGCAGCATGCGGCTGATCACCGAGACGCGCAAAATCCCGATTTTTTCCGAGGGGCACGTCAACCGTGTCGTCACCATCACGCGCGACACTACCGACCAAAAGACGGCGGAAGCGGCGCTGCGCGAAAGTGAGCAGCGGTACCGGATGCTGTTCGAGCGCAGCCTGGCCGGCGTTTTCCGCACCGCGCTGGACGGGCGTATCCTGAACTGCAACGAGGCGTTCGCCCACATTTTCGGGTACGAGTCACCTGCCGAAGTGTTGCAGCTCAATGTAAACGATCTGTACGTAACGATCGGGGATCGCAGTGCGATGCTGGATGCCCTTGAAAAACACGGGGCACTGTCGAATCTGGAGCTTCGCGGGCAGCGTAAGGATGGCAGCGTCGTGTGGGTCCTGGGCGAGGTGACGCTGGTCGAAGAAGAAGGCGAGCCGTTCGTGGTCGAAGGCACCGTCGTTGACATCACGGGACGCCGCGAGGCCGAAGAAGCGCTGCGGAACAGCGAAGAACGGTATCGCCTCGTCTCCGATCTGGTATCCGATTATGCCTACTCGTTTCACATCGAGCCGGACGGCCCGCCCACGCTCGAATGGATGACCGAGGCGTTCGTGCGCATCACCGGCTACACGCCGGAAGAGATGAACACCCTGGGCTGGGACCATTTCCGCCACCCGGACGATTTACCCCTGGTCCAGCGACGCATGGCGACCTTGCACACCGGGCACGCCGACGTAAGCGAATTCCGGCTGATCCGCAAGGACGGGAAAACGCGCTGGGTCCGTGACCACGCCCTGCCGATCTGGGATGACGACGAGGGGCGCGTCGTGCGGATCATCGGGGCCGCCACCGACA
The DNA here is from genome assembly GCA_964393335.1 of uncultured Anaerolineaceae bacterium. Taxonomy (GTDB): domain Bacteria; phylum Chloroflexota; class Anaerolineae; order Aggregatilineales; family Aggregatilineaceae; genus CAYMTN01. Next base: position 8,679 of record CAYMTN010000018.1, on the reverse strand, counting down.
TCACCGATCAGAAGTGCGCCGAAAATCAAGCCCTGCTGCTCGCCATCGAAAAAGAGCGCAGCCGCGTGCTGACCGACTTCATCACGGACACCTCGCACGAGTTCGCCAACCCGATCTCGGTCATCAAAAACGCGCTCTACCTGGTCCACCACCATGAAGACCCCGAACAACGCGCCCGCCACCTCAAAAGTATCGTCGGGCAGGTTTACCACATCGAAAAACTGGTCGAGGGCCTGACGACGATGTCCCGCCTGGATACGGGCATCACGTTAAGCCTTCGCCCCGTAGACCTGAACCACATCGTGCACATGGTTCACGACGGCCTCAGCACGCAGGTCACCGACCGGCAGCAGACGGTCACGCTGGAATTAGCGCCCGACCTGCCGCACGTGGCAGCCGACCGGCGCTACCTGCACCAGGCGCTCACCAGGCTGGTCGAAAATGCCGCGCTGTATACGCCGCCAGGCGGCTCGATCGCCATCCGCACGTTCCAATCGAACGGCGAGGTCGTGATCGAAATCAACGATACGGGCATCGGCATCGCCGCCGAAGACCTGGCGTTGATCTTCAACCGCTTCTACCGCGTGGACAAAGCGCGCGCGGCGCGCGGTGCCGGGCTGGGCCTGCCGATCGCCAAAAAGGTGATCGAACAGCACCAGGGCCGCATCACCGCCGAGAGCACGCCGGGCACGGGCAGCACCTTCCGGGTCTTTTTGCCGATCGTCACCACTTAATCTATATTCCAAAAGACAGTGTGCGCCAGCGCAGGCCGTTACCATCGACGAACCGGGCGCGCGGCTGGTTTCCATTCGTCTACTCAGCGACTAAGGACAATGCGTCTATGTTTGCCTATGTCAAACGCCACCGCATAGGGTGGCTGCTTCTCGCCGTGTTACTCGCAGGGCTGGCGACTCAGGTGATCCCCGCTTCTCCGGCCAGCACAAACGCGGCCAACGCGCCGCACGACTCGAACGCGTGGCCGCAGGCCGCGCCGACGCCCACCCCGGCCTGGGGGCCGATCATCACAGCAGCGCCGACTGAGACGGGCACCGCCATCGCGCCCCAGGCCGATCAGCCGACGCCGCCGCCGACCAATACGCCCGTACCTGCCCCGGTCGAGTCGCCTACGCCCACCGTCCAGGGGACGCCGCTGCCAACCTACAACGCCAGCCTGATGGGTATCCAGATCAACCCGGATATGACGGAGCAGGATTTTGATACCATGTTGTGGCTCGCCGGGCGGTTAGGCGTCAAGTGGATCAAGCTGCAATTTTCGTGGAAACTGCTCGAGCCGCAGCAGGGGACCTTCAGCCAGACGTTTTACACGTACCGCCTGTTCGTGCAGCGCGCCAACCAGCAGGGCTTCGACGTCATGATCAGCATCGCCAAAGCGCCGGATTGGGCGCGCGCTTCCACCGACGAAGACGGGCCGCCGCAGAATCCGCAGGACCTGGCGAGCTTCATCACCCGGATGATGGGCGAGGTGCGAGTGGACCTCTACGGCAATTCGTATTTTGACGCCATCGAAGTCTGGAACGAGCCGAATCTACGCCGCGAGTGGAACGGGGCGCAGTTGGGTGGGGCATCGTACATGCCGCTCTTTGACGCGGCGTATAACGGCGTCCGGGCGGGCGAAGGCGGCGCAAGTGTGACCGTCGTCACGGCAGGGCTGGCCCCGACCGGCATCGACGACGGCACGACCGCCATCGACGACCGCGAATACCTGCGCGAGATGTACCAGGCGGGGTTGAACAACCCGGCTTACCAGAAGATCGCAATCGGCGTGCATCCCTACGGGGCGGCCAACCCACCTGACGCGCGGTGGTGCGGCCAGGATAGCTGCGGCGGGCCGGGTTATGATGGGCATCCGTCGTGGTACTTCCTGAACACGCTGGAGGATTACCAAACCATCATGACCGACAACGGCGACACGAGCCGCCAGTTGTGGGCCACCGAATTCGGATGGGGCACCTACGAGGGCTTCACGACCAGCGACGGGCAGCCCGCCCCGCCCCCCGCCGATCCGCCGTACTTCCAGTGGATCACGCAGGAGCAGCAGGCAAATTACATCATGCGCGCGTTTGAGATCGGGCAGAGCCTGCCCTACGTCGGCGTGATGATTCTGTGGAACCTCAACTATTCCAACCAGGAATTGATCGACGCGCAGGACCCGCGCGCCGCGTACGCGCTGCTGCGCGGCGGTGAAGACCCGCTGCGGCCCGCCTTCAAGCTGCTCGAAGCAGCGCCCAAACAGTAACGGAGACATCTACGGCAGGCCCGTATCAGGCGCGGGTCTGCCGCCTGCCATCCAACGTTCAGGGACCGTTTGAGAACCCTCACCCCCGGCCCGAATGGCGGCTCCCGCCAGGCAGGAGAGGGGGAAAATCACGCGAAAAAAGTCCCCTCGCCATCGCATGGAGAGGGGATTTAGGGGTGAGGTAAACGCGGCGAGTGTCCACGCTCTTAACGCGTCTTCCATTCCTGGCCGCCGCTCAACCATCCAACGCGCGGGCGTGGCCTTATGCGCCAGGCCGGCGCAGCAGCAGCAGCGCCAGCCCGCCGCCAATCACGACGAAACCAGCCGCCGCCAGCACGATCAGCCCGCTGTTGTCATACAATCGATCGAGCAGCGACTGGCGGCTGCCTTTGGCCGCTACCGGCTCCTCGATGAGAGGGGCCACTGCGCCCGGCTCAAGCGTCTCGATAGTCGTCCCCGATTCGGAGCCTTCCGGGGTAGGCGGCGGGGTATAGCCTTTCGCGCCGCCAAACGCCACGTCGACGTGGCGGCCACTCACCAGCGCGACGACCGACGATTCCGGCGTGCTCAGGCCAAAACTGGCGGGCAGCCGCACGTCGATCAGGTAATGGCCGGTCGGCAGGTCCAGGCAGAACGGGTCGTTCAGCCCGCCGGACGCGAAACTCTCCGAGTTGCCGCCCACCTCCGCTACCGAAATCTGCGCGCCGCTCAACACCGTTTCGCCGGAATCGCGCACCCCGTTGAGGTTGTCGTCCTCGAACACGCTGACGCAGATCGTCCCGGTGGTTGCTGCCAGCCCGGCCACGATTTGCGGGGTCGCGGTCGGCGCGGGGATCGGAGTCGCGGTCGGCTCAGTAGTCGCGGTGGCGGTCGGCTCCGGGGTGGGAGTCGCTTCGTCGGTGGCGGTTGTTTCGGGCGCGGTAGGTGTCGCGGTCGGCGTTTCGGTCGCGGGGAGTGTTTCGGTCACGGTTGGCGACCCGGTCGCGGTCGGCGACAGCTCCTCGGTTGCCGCCGGTTCCGGCGTACCGGTCGGAGTCGCGCTCGGCGCGGGTAACGACGGCAGCGCCTGCGTCTCCCGCGTAGGCTGTGGCGCGCGCGTAGCTGGCACCGTCGGCAGCGCCGCGATCACCGTCGGCCCGGCGGTGACCACCGCTTCTGTCGGCGTTTCTGGCGCAGCGGTCACAGACGCGGACGGTGTACCGGTCAATACCTGGCCGGTAACCGGATCGACCGATCCCGGCGGCAGGATCATGATTTCCTGCCCAAGCTGCAAATAACGCGTGGTGGGTCTGATGCTGTCATTCAGCGCGGCGATGGATTCAACCGTCACGCCGTAATCGATGTAAGCATAGGCGATGCTCCACAGCGTATCCCCGGCCTGCACCACATGCACGATGCTGCCATCGGGCCGCACGCCCTGCGGCACCACAAACGGCACTTCGCCGCCGTCCGGCCCTTCACCCGTCGCCACTTGCAGCGATGCGTCATCCCAAAATACCTGGTTGATCGCCAGCCCGGTCGTCTGCGACATGAACAGGAACACGGTCACCGTATCACTTTGAGCGGCTGCCGTGACGCTCATCTCGCTCCACTGGTCGTAGGGCGCGACCGCTGCCGACCAGCGCACGCGTTCCGCCAGCGGGTCAGTGCCGCCCGCCGGGTCGATGCCGACTTTCAGCGACGCGCCCGCCGTCGAATTCGACTGGCGATACGGCGGAGACTCGATCACACACTGCGTCTGGCTATTGTTGCAGGTGAACACCCACCCGTAGGCGGTCGCGCGCAGCGTTTCGCCCTCCGTCAGGCCGGTCACCTGCTGGTAACCTGCCGCCACAAACGCCACGCCGCCCTGTTTAATGTTCCACGACAGCGAGCCGTCCAGGACTTCGACGCTCTGGTTATACGGCAGCGACTCCGGTGCACCCGCGCCGACCCACAGATTCCAGCCGTGCGGCACGGTGCGCGTCGGGCCGCCCTGCGCGTAATAGGGGCCTTCCAGGCTGCCATTCGCCAACAGGTTCGGGGCCGGGGTGGGTGTCTGTGCGATGGCCCGACCCGGTGACCACAGCCCGGCCACTCCGGCTACGACCAACAGGCCGATGATCCAATAGCGTCTGTTCATCATTCCCGGAAACTCCCATGCCTGCAAAAACACGCCAGGCAGTCGATTAACAGGAAGCGTTGGCGTGTTATGGGCATCGCAACTATTCACGATTGTGTGCGCTCCACCCGTTGAGAGCGCCGGGATTATACCATACCACTAGGGACTGTCAACGCGCGCGCGCCCCACGACCACATGATGAGCGCGCCGGAATCCGCCGGGGCAGAGCCGCCACACAATCACGCGCCTACGACACGCGGTCATACGCCCCGGTGCGGTGCGGATCGGGGGCGCGATCGCGCTCGCCGGGGCGGTCGCGGTCGCTCACGCGGTCCCCGACGGGATCACCGGTGGCGTCCAGAAAACGGTTGAGGTTCTGGATCACGGCGTCGGGATCATCTTCCGCCAGGATGTGCCCCGCGTGTTTGACGAATACCGGCCCTTTGGCGCGCGGCATCATCACCTTCCAATGCCGCGCGACATCCGGCAAGAAGACCGGGTCATCTTCGCCCCACAGCAGCAGCGCCGGGATGTCTTTCAGCCCGGCCAGGCCATCTTCGATCTCGCGCATCGAGGCCGCCGACGGGTGCGTGGCCGTCGTGCTGATCAGGCGCGGGAACTGCACCAGCGCGGTGCGGCTGCGCCGGTCTCGAAAGGGCGCTTTGTAGGCCGTCAGCACGGCGGGCGAAAGCTGGCGCGTCGTCCAGCGCTGCACGCCCATCGCAAACGCCAGGTTCAACGACCCGAACAACAGCTCCCCGATCACGGGCTGGATCGCGATCCGGGCCAGCGTCGGCAGGGGGTTGGTGTACGTATCCTGAAATGCCCACGAATTCATGATCACCAGCCGCCGCACGTTTTCTGTGCGCCGCAGCGTATACCCAAGCGCAATCGGCCCGCCCCAATCCTCCATGATCAGGCTGAGATCGTGTACGTCCAACAGCGTCAGGCATTCGATCAAGTTGTGAATATGGCGGCGCAGCGTGTGGTACTGTTTGCCGCCCGGCTTGTCGCTCAACCCGTACCCCACATGATCGACCGCGATGCACCGGAATCCCATCGCCGCGTAATAGACCAAAAACGCCCGGTACAAAAAGCTCCACGTTGGGTAGCCGTGCAAAAAGATGAGAACCGGGCCATCTTCCGGCCCTTCGTCCACGTAGTGCATCCGCTGCCCGTCGCTCAGCGTGACAAACTGGGATTTGAACGGGTACAACGCGCGGGTGGTTTCGGGCAGCACGACAGTTGCCATGCAGATCCTCTCAATCGTATGCCAACACGTGGCTATTGTACGCCAGGATGCGCCGCCGGGGAACCAGTCGGCTGCAAAAAACCTGTATATAACCTGAGTTCCGGATCAACGAATGAGGCATCCCATTGATGAGTGTACTGTAACTGGTCTGCCATGTCGATGATTTCTGCCCGGCATTCGAGCCGCCGCCGCACCAGCGTTCGTGCCAGAAAACGGCCAACCGTGTCTGGTACACGCCCGTGATCACCTGTGCGATCATGATCCCGAGCTGGACATGTCTGCGATCGTTGATGCAGATATTTACATTTCGGCGGCCCGTTTTAATTAGGGTTTGATATGCAAAGTATAAATTAAAAGTATGGGGATGAGATCATATTCAGTGCTCTTAGAGAGGGCCATCATGTCACAGATCGTGATCGTTGAAAACGAACACATGACACTGCAATACCTGACTGACAAAAAAACCGTTTACCACACCATTCACAAGCCGGTTGGCGGCCAGGCCCTGCGCGATGTTCTGAACGCGGGTACGGACGCCCTCGCCGAGTATGGGGCCGTTAAATGGCTCTCGGATGACCGCAAGAACGGGCCGCTTTCAGAAGAAGATCGGGAATGGGGATTCAACGATTGGAATCGCCGGACGATCAACAAGGGTTGGAAATACTGGGCCCTCGTGGTACCACAGGCCGTGGCTGATGCAGGCACGTTGTTCCCCACCATGGAGGCGCTCTTTGAATTGGGTTTGCGCATGATGGTATTCACCGATCTGGAAGAAGCCTTTGCCTGGCTGGACAGTATGCCGGATTAGCCCAGGCCATTCTCAATCAGAAAAATCGTCTGTCTTGCGCCTTTTGCCCGGCTTTTACGCCGGGCTCCAGGCTGTTATTGCCTCCTTCAGTGATTCCTTTATCCTGAAGGGAGGATGTATACAGATTTGTATACGATCTGGCGGCTACGCGGTATACTTGGCTGTGAATTACTGATACTTGCATAACGTTCTAAACCAGAACCCTGTGCTGAACACTAACGCCTGCCAGTTAGCCTCACCCCTGGCCCCTCTCCATTTTGATGGAGAGGGGAAAAGGGGCTGGGGGTTAAGGGGTGAGGCTGGTATGCAGGGGCATTCAGACTTTAGTTGTCTATGCAAGAGTCAGTAATGCAATCATCGCCCCGGATTCAGCCAAGGAGCAATGTACGACCATGGACGTATTGTGTATCGGTGAAGCTCTGATCGATTTTGTCTCGCGTGAGCGCGGCGCGACCCTGGTCACAGCCACTCACTATAATGCTGCGACCGGCGGCGCGCCGGCGAATGTCGCTGCCGGGCTGGCAAAGCTCAATCGCCATGCGCGCCTGATTGCGACTGTGGGCGACGATGTTTTCGGGCTGAAGATCGAACACGACCTGCAAGCGGTCGGCGTTGACTGCGCGCTGCGCAAAGACCCCGACCACTTTACCACCCTGGCATTTGTCAAACAAGGCGCGGAAGGTGATCGCGATTTTCAGTTCAGCGCCGGGGCGCACGATCATTTGCTGGCGGACCAGGTATCGGCGGAAGACGTGCAGCAGGTGCGCGTGCTGCACTATGGGTCCATCAGCCTGCGCGCCGCAGCCTCGCGCGATACCACGCTCAAAGCCATCAGGCTGGCGAAGGAGGCCGGGGTGATCACCTCCTGCGACCCCAACTGGCGCGCCGACCTGTGGCCGGACAAAGACCAGGGCCGCGCGGCGATGTGTGAAGCCATCGCGCACGCCGATATTTTGAAGATCAGCGACACCGATCTGGCTTTCCTGGCTCCCGAACACGGGACCGACTATCCAGCCGCGCTGGAAGGCATCGGTTTTCAGGGGCAGTTCGCCGCCGTGACGCTGGGGCGCGACGGATCGTGGTACCAGGCTGGATCGCGCACCGGGCGCGTGCCGTCACCGCACGTCCGGGTCGTTGAGACGACCGGCGCGGGCGATGCCTTCACCGCTGCCCTGCTGGATGGCATGTTGAGTCACGACCTGGCGCTGGCCAGCATCGACGACCAGACGCTGCGCAGTCTGGTGCTGCGGGCCTGCGCTGCCGGCGCGTTGACCGCCACCGGCTACGGCGCGATCCCTTCGCTGCCGGATGCAGCCAGCATCGACGCCCTGCTGCGCATGGTCAACGTCGGCAACGGCGCGGCGGCAGGGTAAGCTGCTCCGGCTGGCGGTTTATCTCATCAGGAGCCGGGGACGCGTGTGATCGCGGCGGTTTCGGCGGATCGATGTTTCTGCCGCCAGTCCAGCACCAGCGCCAATGCAGCCAGCACGACACCGACCACGACCAGCCCCGCCCCGACCAGGAACGCCGCATCCAACCCTTTGACAATCGCCCAGGGCGGCCCATCGGCGGCATCCATACCCGGCGGCAAGTTCGCCACCCCTAACACGCGGCTGGCAAAAATCGCGCCGATCAGCGGGATGCCGGTCACCTGCCCGAACGTGCGCGAGAGCGCCAGCAGGCCCGACGCCACGCCGAGCCGTTCACGCGGGGCCGATCCCATGATCGCGCTGTTGTTCGGCGATTGGAACAGGCCCGCGCCCAGGCCCAATGGCAGCAGCCGTACGACGTAGCCCATCGTCGACGTTCCGGCGTCCAGGGTGGACGTCGTCACGCAGCCGGCGACCACGATCACCAGCCCGATCAACGAGATGCCGCGCGATCCGTACCGGTCGGAGAGCGCCCCGGCAACGGGAGCCGTCAGGCCGAGCGCCGCCGGGACCACCGTCAGGAACAGCCCCACCTGCTCCGGCGAATAGCCCTTCACGCCTTCCAGGTAAAACGGCAGCACGAACATGCCCGCGATCACGATGAAGACCAGGAAACCGGTCACCAGGCTGATGCTGAACAACGGATCGCGGAACAGGCTCAAATCGATCATCGGCTGGTGCAGCCGCGCCTCGACCGCCACGAACACGATCAATCCCACGCCGGACCCCGCCAGCAGGGCCAGGATCGCCGGGTTGCCCCAACCTGTTTGCGGGGCGAAGGTCAGGCCGAGCGCCAGCGCCAGCAGCGCCAGCAGCATGATCACCGCGCCC
>CAYMTN010000017.1:37472-41694 GCA_964393335.1 uncultured Anaerolineaceae bacterium | reverse complement strand
CCCGGCGGAAATCGCCTACGATATCTATACCGCGCAGCGCGCGCTGGATGCGCTCAACGGTCACAAGGCGTTCGGCTTCAACTTCGACCCCAGCCACTTCATCCACCAGATGTTCGACCCGGTGGAGTTTATCAATGCCTTCCCGGATCGGATCGTACACGTCCATGTGAAAGACTCCAAGGTCAAGCTGACCGGGCGCAGCAGCATTCTGGCCTCGCATCTGCCCTTTGGCGACCACCGGCGCGGCTGGGATTTTGTCTCCCCCGGTCACGGTGACGTAGACCTCGAGGGCATTATCCGCGCCTTGAACCGCGTGGGCTACCAGGGGCCGCTCTCGGTCGAATGGGAAGACAGCGGTATGGATCGCGAACACGGCGCACGCGAAGCGTGCGAATTCGTGCGAAGGATGGATTTCACACCGTCCGACGTGGCCTTTGACGCCGCTTTCGCCGAGGACTAAGGAGGAACAAACATGGGTGAGGAAGTCGGATTCACCAGCATGGCCGGGGCGAAAGCCACCGGGGAAGCTCCCCAGATCGGGATCGGGCTGTTGGGTTACTCCTTCATGGGCAAAGCGCACACCAACGCCTTCAAGAAGATACCTTACATCATGTATCCACCGGTCGCGGTCCCGCGGTTGGTGGCGATCTGCGGGCGCAGTGAAGGTTCTGTCGCGGAAGCCGCCAAGCGGTACGGCTACGAGAGTTACTACACCGACTGGCGCAAGATGATCGAAAGCGACGCCGTCCAGGTCTTTGACAACGGCGGCCCGAACAATGCACACGCCGAACCGACTATCGCCGCCGCCCAGGCGGGCAAGCACGTGTTCTGTGAAAAACCGCTGGCACGTTCTGCCGCCGAAGCAAAGGAAATGCTCGACGCGGTCGAAAAAGCAGGCGTCAAGCACATGGTCGCGTTCAACTACCGCTTTGTGCCCGCGATTGTCCAGGCACGCCAGTTGATCGAAAGCGGCAGACTCGGAAAAATCTACCACTGGCGCGCGGTGTATCTGCAAGAATGGGGCATGGACCCCAAGATGCCCATTAGCTGGCGTTTCCAGAAGGACATCGCCGGGAGCGGCTCGTTAGGTGATCTCGGCGCGCACATCATCGATCTGGCGCGTTTCCTGGTCGGTGAGCCGCAGAAAGTCATGGGCATGGCGCAAAACTGGCTGCCACAGCGCCCGGATGGTTCCGGCAAGATGGTCAAGTCAGATGTGGATGATGGGTTCGTCGCGCTGATGGAGTTTGAGGGCGGCGCATTGGGCACGGTCGAGGCGTCACGCTTTTGCCCTGGTCGCAAGAATTACAACAGCTTCGAGATCAACGGCGAAAACGGCTCCATCCAGTTCAACCTTGAACGGCTCAACGAGTTGAATGTGTTCTGGAAAGGCGAGGACCCAAAGGAAACCCAGGGCTTCCATAACGCGCTGATCAGCGAAAGCTTCCATCCGTACTGGTCGAACTGGTGGCCACACGGGCACATGCTTGGGTGGGAACACTCGTTTGTGCACGAATTCCACCACTTCTTCGACGCTATCGTGAATAACAAGCCGGTCGATCCGCATGGCGCGACTTTTGTCGATGGGTATCGTAACGCGGTGATCTGCGACGCGATCCTTGCCTCTGCCCAAAGCGGGCAGGCGGTGGACATCACGTACTGATCGCCACAGATTGTACTGTCTGCGTCTAGTCCGGTCGGTCTAGTGTGGCTGGCTGGCGAAGACGTAAACTGACTGCGCGAACAAAAAAGCGAGGGACAATCCTCGCTTTTTTGTTGTCCGGCGCGTGGGGGTGCTTCACGCATCCGGGTGTGATTTTTCCTCCAGGCAGCGAAGATCTGAAGGTCGCGGAGAACACGACCGCACGTGACCATCGGCCCGCGTTGGTCAAACGAGAGATGGTGGTGCGGTCATTCCATCTTGGTCACCACTTCGAAGATTACGGCTGGTAGGGATGGTCTTTGCTAACGGGTACTCGCATCCGGATCAGTTTTTCGATGTCCTTGAGGTACGGGCGTTCCTCCTCTGCGCAGAAAGAAACGGCGATGCCAGTTTCCCCGGCGCGTCCCGTCCGGCCAATACGGTGAATGTAGGTTTCCGGCTCGTTGGACAGGTCGAATTGGATCACATGCGAGACGTGTTCCACGTCGATACCGCGTGCGACTACGTCGGTGGCGACCAGCACACGCGTTTCGCCATCCCGGAAATTTTGCAGGGCGCGCTGCCGCGCCGTCTGTGATTTGTTGCCATGAATGGTTTCTGCCTGGATACATTTACGCACCAGGTGTTTCACCAATTTGTTCGCACCGTGCTTGGTGCGGGTAAATACCAAAGCGCGTGAGACGGCTTCGTCCCTAAGTACGTGCTCCAAGAGTGCCTGTTTCTCATTCTTGGTGACGAAGTAAACCGTCTGTTTAATCGCTTCGAGCGTAGGTTGTTCGGGTGTAACAGATACGGTCACCGGGTTGTGCAGGATGCTATCCGCCAACTTCACAATTTCCTGCGGGATCGTCGCCGAGAACAACAGGGTTTGACGTTTGACCGGAACCTGTTTGATGATGCGCTGTACATCCTTGATGAAGCCCATATCGAGCATTCGATCCGCTTCATCGAGAACCAGCACTTCGACCTGTTCAAGGTGTACATAGCCCTGTCCGATGAGATCAAGCAGTCGCCCAGGTGTCGCGATGAGGATGTCTACGCCGCGTTTCAGCGCTTGTACCTGCGGATTCTGCCCAACACCGCCGAAAACAACGGCGGTCGTCAGATCGATGTACCGTCCATACAGACTGAAACTATCGCCAATTTGGATAGCGAGTTCGCGCGTCGGGGAAAGCACCAGCGCCCGGATCGGGCGGTTCGGGCGTTCCTTACGATTACGATTGGTGCGGGCTGAAGGCTGGTGACCATTGGACGATAGATTCTGTAAGATCGGCCAGGCGAACGCGGCGGTTTTGCCGGTGCCGGTTTGCGCACAACCCAATAGATCGTGTCCGGTTAAGACATGCGGGATCGCCTGCGTCTGAATCGAGGTCGGCGTAGTATAACCCACGTCGTCAATAGCCCGCAGCAAATTAGCATTCAACTCAAGATCGGCAAACGGTGAGGCGCTGCCGGTTACGGTTCGACTCGATGGAGTTGGTCCTTCGCTCGCTTCAATACGGGTGATCTTCGCCGCGGCAGGTCCCTTTTTTTGCTGTTCGATAGTAAATGCAATACGATCGCCAGGGTCTAGATTTGCGTGGTCTTGGCCCATTACGGCGGAGTGATGGACGAATATATCTTCGCCTCCGGCATCGGGCGTAGCAAAGCCAAACCCCTGTTTCCGGTTATACCATTTGATGGTTCCGGTGGTACGGTGTATATCTGACATCATTGGTTACTTCAATTCTGCTTCATTGACAATGAGACCGTCGGCCCGGTCAAGATGAACAGCGTACGCCTATTCATAGGAGGTTTTTGGGCGGACGATAGCCCAACAGACCGGGTGATTACGCGCGGTCGCCGTTCATGAATGACGGCCACCTTACCCGAAAACCGGCTATCTATGCCCGAATTGAGTTAATCCCCACACCGCAGGCAACGATAGTGAACAATCATTACAGGTTTATCGTTATTACGCAATGGTCACTCTGTAAAGGTTTCTTAAAATGGGATGGCACCGGGGGGTGTAGTATTAGATGACACCCGCCAGCATCCAGGGAACAAACTCGGAACTGCCGATGCCTTGTTCTTCAGATTTGGACGGTTGACCTGAGGCCACTGCTATCAAAAGCTCAAACAAATCCGACGCGACCGTTTTGGCGGGATCGCCATCCAGTATTTTCCCCGCATTAAAATCCATATCATCGACCATGTGCTCGAATAGGCGGGAATGGGTGGCGATTTTGATGTTTGGGGCTGGCGCAAAACCAAAAACAGAACCGCGTCCGGTGGAAAACAGAACGACGTTACAGCCTGCGGCAACTTGTCCTGTCACAGCAACCGGATCGTAGCCAGGGGTATCCATGAAGACCAGTCCCCGGATGTCTACCGGTTTGGCATAGTCATAGACAGCAACCAGCGGGGAATGGCCCCCTTTGGCCACTGCGCCGAGAGATTTTTCATAAATGGTTGTTAGCCCACCCGCTTTATTGCCTGTACTCGGGTTGTTGTTGATCTCTAAACCGAACTTGGCGGTATATTCTTGCCACCACGCGATTTTGTCTTTGAGTTTTTGGA
>CAYMTN010000017.1:0-37462 GCA_964393335.1 uncultured Anaerolineaceae bacterium | reverse complement strand
TTTGGACAATATCAGGACGTATTGCCCGCTGCATCAGGAGATGTTCTGCTCCGTATATCTCCGGCGTTTCGGCAAGTACGGCTGTGCCCCCCTGGCGAATCAGTTCATCCGTGACCAGCCCCATCAGTGGATTAGCCGTAACACCTGACCAACTGTCACTGCCTCCACATTGCAGCGCCACGACCAATTCAGAGACTGGTTGTTCACTGCGCTGGCAGGTGGTCGCCGTCTCCAGAAGTCGTTCAACGGCGACAATACCGGCAGCCACCGTTTTGCGCACACCACCCAAATCCTGAATCGATAACGTCGCGGAATGACCGCTCTCCAGTGCGTAGTTCGCTGTCAGCTCGGAGACCTGATTGACTTCGCAGCCCAAACCGACCAATACAAAACCGGCGACGTTGGGATGGCAGGCGATTCCGGCCAGCGTTCGCTGTAGCAGGGTATAGTTGGGACTACCAACCCGGTCAGTACAGCCCAGTGTATGGACAATCGGAATGACACCATCCACGTTCGGGTATACTTTCAGGCGTTTTGGCGTGAAATAAGCAGCGATTTCGCGGCAAACATGCGCGGAGCAGTTCACAGTGGCGATAACCGCGACGTAGTTGCGTGTGCCGACACGCCCATTATCGCGCTTGAAGCCAGAAAAGGTACGCCGCTGGGTTTCGGGTACATACTCAACCTGGTCCACAGTTGGCACAAATTTGGCGTCTTCATGGTCAACGGGCTTGACCACCACGTTGTGCGTATGGACATGGTCACCCGCCATGATCGGCTGGCTGGCAAATCCAATGACCTGCCCATATCGCAGCACGGGCGCGCCCGGCGCGAAATCTTGCAAAGCGATCTTATGCCCGTTCGGAATGAACTGGCGCACAGAAATAGGTGCGCCCGCCTCGTCTTCAGAGATCAGAGTTGTTCCCGGCCTCAAGGCGGTCTTGGCCACCGCTACATTGTCTTGGGGCGTTAGCTGTAGTGTGACTTGACGTAGCGGTACCGGTCCGGAAGGAGTCAGTTCGGTCAACTCTACTTGTGTGCTCATTGTCTTTCCTTCTGCAAGATTCGCTTCAAGAACTCTAATTTTTTCAGATGCATATGCAATCGCCTGCATCATGACCATTGAACCCGTATACGACAATCTTGGATTTGTCTGGGTTGGACACACAAGGTGCCTAAGGATGCAACGCCTCAAATGCAGCCGGACTGAGCTGGTTTAGCGCCGAAAACCGGCGCTGGCGGTGAGGGGTTCAAGCAACTGGGTGAAGTCAACCGTAATGGGTGGCTGGTCCATGCAGACTCGCCTAATTTAATCAACCATCGCTGAGTTATTATTAGATTAGCATACCACAAAGTCAAGCTGACGGTGCGAAGTGGTTTGCGCGTTGCGCTGGATCAAACCCTGTCGGCTCCAAAAGGGACAGGAGAGGCGGATGAGAGGCGGACCCTATAGACATTGGGCCTATCACCTCTTTCGGCAAGTGTGACCCTGAGAACTGCACACAGCATTGTCCCGCCACGTAGATACGAATCCGGGCTACAAAAATGGCTGTGTTCAGCGGGACACTTTGCCAGCCCGGCTCAAATCCGAGGACAATTCATGGATAGCCTGAATGGAACCGTCCGGGTTGAAGACCAGGTACCGGCAGCCCGCAAAACGAGGAACGCGCTGACCAGTTTTGTATTTTGCATCGTTGTCGTCATGATCGTACGAACTGTCATGTTCCTGCTCGTACTGCGCAAGCAAAGTTCTCAGGGCTGGGGCATCCAATTCGGGAATTATCCCATCCGCAGGCGGGCCAGCACATGCCGTAGTGATGTGCAATCCGGTATTACTCAGGCAACCTGGCGGCATCGGCTGGTCGGCACCGGGCATCGATTGGCTCCATCGAACCTTAAGATCGTCGAAATCGGCTTCGCGGATTAGCTCCTCATGGGCGGTTTCGGCATCATCATCGTCAAAGGTGGGAGGATCACCAACGTATGCCCAGGTTCCTTCATCCCGATGATAGACATGAAAGACATCGTATACGTGGGTATGACCGGCTAAAGAAACCGGAAGAATGCGCGGCATAACCATATCGCGTTCCAGACGGAAGAAGTTGAGCACTAAATCCCCACGCCGTTCCTCCATGATCCCGCGTTCAATGTTCGAGTCGTCGGCATCACCGCCATTGTCGTATAACGCGGTTAGCTGCGTATCGAGTCGGGGGCAGAATATTGGTGTGTGCAGACCAAACACGATACGGATAGGATGACTGTCACCGGCGCGATTATCGCGCAACGCTCGCGCAAGCTCAACGGCTGTTTCGATCAGCTCCCACTGGCGATCGGTAAAAACGTCGCTCGCCTGTGGCGGATCAAGTGTGAGCATCTCGCCGAGTTCGGGGGTTTTTTCCCAATTGGCCATCATCACGTACGAATTACCGTGCTGTAGCACGTAATCGGAGAAGGGGTTCACAACCAGCGAATACCAGCGCGTTGCCTGTTCGGTCGTAAAGAGCACACCGTCACGACCGAATGCGTTCAGGTAGTTCGTATTCTCGCTTAGCACGTCGTCAAATTCATCGCTCAAAAGATTGACGATGCCGTCCATGTAACCGATCTCGACCAGATACAGGAATAGGGACGCCAGTAGCAATGTGCCACCCGTAATGCCGCCAGCGGCCATGCCGCGTTCGGTCGTCAGCCCGCCCATCACTCCCTGGATAAATATGTAATACAGCAGTGCCAGGATGAAACCGGCCAGGAGTCCGAATGGCAGGACCTTAAGGAAAACGCTGCCGTTTGTGAACAACTCACCGGCTTCAGATGCACCTATGGCGATTGATACCAGGATAGCAAGGAAACTGTGCAGCAGCACAGGCCACACAAATGGCACCAGCAGAAAATTGATCAACGCGCCGTAGACTTCATCCTCTTCCGCAGAAAACGCTTCGCCGACTGCGCCAACGATCAGGCCGTGCACAAAGGCCGTTAGCCCTACGCAAGTGCCGAGGAGCAGCACCAACCCGGTGTTTTCAGCTTCGATAGCGATGCGCGGCGGATAGGGATTCAACAGCCAATCGTGGTTGCCGAGCGAAGTAAATGTGGGTCGTCTGTAATCCATCAACAGCAATTCATAATAACGAATCCAGGCAAGATTGTAGATATAATCGACGTCGGGATCGTGCCCATCTGGATTCATATTGAACATGCGGTTAAAGTCGACGAGGTCGCCGGTTTGCAGAATCGCATCAATATAGTTGGAACCGGTTAATTGGTTGAGTTTGAATGTCAGGTTCCTGACGTTGAGGTTCGGGTTGTTGAAATGTTCCGAGACCAGATTTCCCTGATTTTCGCGAGTGAATGCAGTCGGGTCAATCTGAGGCTGGTCGGAATCAAAATCGGGGAAAAGCTGTTGCTCGAAAAAATCCCACAGGGTGCCGACATGGAGGTCGGTGACATGACCCAGATTGAGATACTCGCGCGCTTCTTCGCGCACGATTACGAACGGATGAAACCAGCGAACCCGGTGCTCACGCTCACGGTCACCAACCCGGTTTACACTTCGGTTCGCGTTCCGGTCCTTGCGCCAGAAGTACGCCTGAGTCGCGCCGCCAACATCGTCCATCTGGTCTTTTTTCATGACCGGAATATCGTCATACGGTTTTTCAAACAAGACGGGATCGTGCAAAATGCTGTCCAGAACGGCATCTTCCCGTTGTTGGTATAACGTATAGAGTTCACACTCATTCAGGACCCCCGACCGCAGCTTTACGGTGATCGGGTAAATGCGGGTATAACCCCGATCCGTGAATGCCTGGGGAACTATATCGGGCATGGTATACCACAACGGGCCGCCCCCGCGCGGGTGTTCTCGGAGATTCTCGCGATAGGAGGACAGATCCGATTGTACCGAGTCGTAATGTACCACCAGCGAGTCGGCATCGTCGTCAAGGAGATCGAATAAGGACGGGAAGTCGTGACCGGCACGGTTATACGCCCACGGGGTTTGGTCGTCCAGATCGTCGGGGTCATAGTCCTGGCGATAGGGAGTGAGGGCTGTATCCCAGGGCATGACCTCAATATGCCGCAGCAGTGGCCGGATCTCTTCACGACTTGCCTGAGAATCGTCGCTGATGACATCTTCATCGGGTTTGAGCACCAGCACCAGATGCAAGCGCATGTCCTGTGGATCGATCAGGGCCGGGCAGCCTAACGCCGGATACAGCATCACCGATTTCCAGGCATCCGGTGGCAGCGGTTCAGTTGGTTCCAACGATTCAGCGATTGACTGAATAATATCGGCGGCGGCGATCCCGTATCCAGTATCGACGAGCGTGGTGGCTTGCCCCAACAAAACTAATAGACTCATCGCACAATTCCCCTTTAAAGCGGCAGCGCATCGATCATATTCTTGAACGCTTCTTCTGAGCGTGTCAGCCCGTCATCCAGTTCTTGCCCGATTTCCTCTACCCGCTGCGTCAGCGCGTCAAAGAGCTGGCTGATTTGCAGTTGATCAAGGAGTGAGGTGATGCTGGTGAATTCACCGGTAACGGCATCGATGATTGGCTGTGGGTTCAACAACCCAAAAACGTCGAGGACCTGCTGTTGGTAGGTGCTATCCAGCGTTTGAACCGCCGTTTCCGGGTACAGACCTTCCACAGCAGCACGCGTATCGTCGAACCGTATTTCCAGGGCGGCAACCAGCGTCTCAGGTTCGACGGCAGACAATTGGGCGATCACGTCGTCAACCCCATCCTGTAGTTCGTTCACGAGGAAATCGAAATTCACCGCATTGATCTGCGTGTCAATTCCGGTGAGTGACGTTTGGATCTGATCCAGGCCGGCCCGCAGAGTCTGAATCTGCGTGAACGGTTGTTGCAGGCGCGTCGCAAGACTCTGCACAGGAACAAACAGCGCCTGGATGGCTTCGAGACGGTTTTGAAGAGCAGCGAAAATTCTGTTCAATGGTCGCCCGATTTGCATATCGACCAGTTCGCGAACGACAGGGCGAAAACCGCCGCCAGTGTCCGGCACAAGGGCTTGCAGGTCAGCCTGCCGTTCCGCCAGCATACGCTGCATGGCCGCCTGTCCCCTTCCGAGCGCCGTCTCAGCGCGCTCGATGGCGGCCTCAAGTCGCGCTGCGCCAGCCGCCGCCGGGGCCAGCAATTCAATAGGGCTAATAGCTTGCAGTTTGGCGATCAATTCGCTATGTTCGGCGGACACAGCATCTGGGACTACGGCATTCTCTACCAGCGCCTTCGTTTGCATCCATTGCTGAGTAAGCGCAGTAACACCCGCCTCCAGGTGTTGATCGAGCACAACGGCGCGCAGCGCAGAGAGATTTTGAAGCGGCAGAGGTGCGCTCACATGGTCCTCAATCGTTTGAATCGCAGACGCCATCGCAGCTAAGGCCGGCGCAATCACCGCCACATCAACTTCGGGGATGGCATCTACAATCGCATCGAGGAACCCGTCAACCTGTGCCTGGATGTCCGCGACAAAGGTCTGTAACTGATCCGGTGATTGGGCCAGACTCGACCAGATGCCACCGAGCGTGGCCGGGTCATCGATAGTGGCGAATGCCAACTGCCCCAACCAGTCCTCAAACTGATCAAGAATGGCTGAAAGCTGGCCGAACAGCGCACCTGGTTGCACAGAACTCAGTAACCCTTTGACCTCATCCAGTCGATCGTTCAACGGGGCCACCAACGCAGCAGGCGATAGCGCCTGAATCTGGGCCAGCAGAGTGTCGCGCTGGCTGATCAATGGCTGTACAAGCGCCTGTGGATTGAGCGCGTCCATGAGTTCCAAGACGTCATCGCGCACGGCGATCAACGGCTGTAGCAGGTCGGAGGGGCTCGTATCGGACAACGCCTGGCTGGCCGTCTCATACACAGGCACAACAACCTCTGACAGCATGGCTCCCAGATCATACTGCTGCAACTGATCCGCGACCTGGTCGAGCTGCTGCTGCAACGGTTCAGCGAGGCGTAAGGTCTGGTCTAAAACCAGTTCAAACGCGGTCAGCAGTTTGTCCTTGATCTCCGACGTGAAATCAATCTGCTTGAGCAGTTCGAGTGCAACGCTCAACGCCTGGCGCAGCACCGAATTCAGTTCGGATACATCGACTTCACTCAAGGTCTGGGCCAACTCATCCATTTTGGCGACAGCTTCGTCGAAAATCGGGACCAGCGACACATTCTCCAGGCTGTCTTTGATCTGGTCAATGGCGCTGCGAGCCGCCTCAATAGCTGTGCCCAAAACATCATTGATGCTGGTATCCAGCAGATTTTTCACCTGAGTGAGCAGGTCGGTGAGGTCTATCTGCAACCCGGCCAGATTAAGATCAGCTACCTCTTGCGCCAGATCAGTGACAAATCCCTCCACCGCGTCTTTGGCCAGAGTGGCGGCATCCGTGACCGGGTCAACGGCGGCCAACAGACTGTCGAAGGCCGTTTCGATCTGGGCGAGCAAGCTATCCAGGTCAATGAGACTCAGTGAATCGCCAAGCGAAGCGGCGGTACTCGAAAGCGCCATCGACACATCCATCAATTCGGTTTCGATGGTATTGGCCGTATCTGAAATTCCCTGAGTCAGCGCTTCGATTTGTGTTTGCAGCGCATCAAACTGGGCCGATGCGAGGAAAGTCCCGACCGACTCATCAACCAATGCAATGTACTGCTCGATGCTGGCCAGATCGACGCTGTTGAGCGCGCTGGCGATGACCTGCGTTGCTTTGGCTAAGGGGGACATAGGCGGGCGGATGGCAGTCAGGATCGTGCGCAGCTCGCCGCTGACCTCGTGCGTCCAATGTTCGGCATTCAAGTATTCAAAGGCGGCCAGCGCTCCCCGTACATTTTGATCAAACGTGTGGGCGATGGGGTCTAACTGGGCAAGAAACGTGTCAAGTTGAGCGAGATACTCGCCGTAGCGGGCTGCATCGGCAAGATCAAACCCCTGGACAGCCGCCAATGCCGCCTGATAGGGATCGTGCCAGATTGAGCGCGCCAACTGATCGGAAAAATGCTGAATAACCTGAACGTACTGCACGCCATTCTGCATTACGTGGTCCAGGTGCACGGGTAATGCGTCAGCCAGGCTTTGGATCTGATCCTGAAACTGCTGCGAAATCGTCTGCGGAGTCGCCGCCATCCAGTCGCAATACTGGTTGACCTGTGCCAGGATTTCCGAATACGGCGCGACCTGCATCAAATCAGGGTGGGTATTGAGAACCGATTTCAGCAGCTCAAAAACCCCGGTGATACCCTGTGTCTGCACGTTGGCAAGAGCGCCATCCAGCGACCCGACAACGTCGTTGGCCTGTGTGAGCAGCGAGAGAATGATCTGGGGCTGCGTGAGCAACGTCTGGTACTGATCGACCAGGAGCGTGAGCGGTGCTGTTAACTCGCCAATGGCGTTCATGTGGCCGATCAACTGCATCAGTACGGCCTCGGCCCCTCCAGTAACAGCCGTCGCTGGCAGGTCCTGGGCCAGACGATCAAAACTGGCAAGCGCCGGCTCGACCAGGACCAACGCATCAGGGATTTGCAGCACCTGAACGCTGCCAATAGCCGCTTGAACGTCCGGGCTGGAAAATGAACCGACCAGCCCTGTCAGATTAGCAAATCCGGCCACCGCGCCTGTCACACTGCCTTCGACCGTTGTCATATTCGGCAGTTGATCTAGTAATGACGGCATGATTCGACTGTCCTCCGCGCTTTCGATACCAGCGAACGATCGGCTGTCGCTTTGCACCGTTGGCGTCCCGGTGCCAACACTTTCTGTTTTGTGCGATGAGGACTCAATGAAAAACGAGACGACGTTGATTCGTCGTTAGCACAGGCATACGCGACGGCGACCAGATTTTGCGGCGGTGATTGGCCTGTGCCATGCGCTGGGAAGACGTGCGACATGAGGGGCATCCCTCAGCCACCACCACCGCCGAACAATTCACTCAAGGATGATAAATTAGTATCAAGCCCGGTTGTCGCTCCGGTGACACTATCCAGTGCGCCCGGCAGATCACTCGTCGGATCGCTGATGTCGGGAATGTCTCCCAATGCGTCGATCACATCGAGCGCGCCGGCGACAGAATCGACGAGACTGCCAGCCTGGTCCAACAGGTCACTATCCAGACTGCCCAATGGATCGGGCGGTGGAGGGGGCGGCGGGCTTTCCAGGAGCAGCATCTGATAGCGAAGCTCGTCGGGTGTGGTGCTGTATTCTTCGAACAGGAGTTGTTCTATGATGACGTATTGAATCTGGGTAGCCGTCACAATGTCGGCAACAAAGGTCAACGGCTCACCTGACTGGAATCGGGTTCGCACGTCTTCCAACATCTCATTGCGTGTTTCGTCACCGTACAGGCTGCCAGTGATGAGGATGGCAGTCGGCGTGGTATTCATGTCCTGGAATAGACTGCCAACTCTGCCAGGTATAGGAAACTCGACATACTGCCGCCGCTCAAATGACTCGATATGGTCAATGCGCGGAATTTCCCAATCGCCAAGTACGGGCCTCACATTCATAAAAGCTTTCCTGAAACTACTATTCAAAAAAGGGGATTTAAGCCGCCTAAAACGCGCGCAAACTCGCCAACCATCCAGGTAAAACTCACCCAGACTCTCAATCCCGGACTAGTCAAACAGGTTTCAGGTGCCGTCTTTGAGCAATGAGGACAACGGGGCACATCCACAGATTATGGCAAGCAGATTTTACAGCATTCGCAATTCGAAAAGAAATCGCCCGGCCATTTACAAAACATATTTGCGCATATATAATCAATTGTATAAAATGATAAGTTATAACTAGTCCTACGTCAATATCAGGCGAAAAAAGAGACTTCTTGGAGGCGAGAAATAACCGTTATGGTCTCGCTCGAAATCGAAGCCTTACATGCCCTCAACACGCTAATCGGCGCGCTGCTTGACTCCATTGATCCCAATCCCGATTTTACCGTCTTGCCCCACCAAATCACCCGCAGTGGCCTGGGTGGGTTTGTTGCGGTGCACGATGATCCGCAAGGTGATATTCTCGGATGCAAAGTAGAAGCATCCCTGGAAATCGCCGTTCGGGATTCCCACGACGATATTCAGGCAGTGAATATCGCTCTGCTTGGACTCTCACCGCAACAGCAACGCGAGTATCGTATTCTGAAATTAGAAATGGAAACTTCGCACATCGGTGCAACCGCCGCGCGGCGCGTGCTGCAATATGCTATGGTGTATGAATATCTGCGTGTGCCGGAGGCCGGTGAGTTCATTATTGCCGAAATTCCAATCGATCTGCAAGTAGACAATCAGAACGTATCGTAAAGTTCGTCAGTTTTTGCGTCCCAGTTCACTTCACACCACACGCAAACCGTTGTTCCCTATTTCCCGAAAGACAACATAGTCGTGCCTGGACGGCCCTGAATCCCCTCCCCATCGCATCCAGGCAACACCGAGAATCATTCCGACAAGCTCTCATATGATTTAAGGAGGCATCTCTATGGCGGAAACTTTTTCCCTTTCCGAACTCGTGATACCGGGAACGTATATCGGCGTTCGTGCTGAGGGGCTGATCAGCGTGGGCGGGGTATCGACCGGCAATATCGGAATTGTGGGTACTGGCGTACCCATCCAGCAGATAGACGAGAGTGGCAATCCCATCCTGGACGACGAAGGAAATCCTGTCCTGGCAGTGCCATCAGGCACGGTGCTGCTTTCTGATTATGAAACGGCCAAGCTCACGTTTGGCATGTATGATGCCGCAAGCAACGGCACGGGCACGGCCAACCTGACGCGCGGACTTGAAATCCTGTTCAGCAACGGCGCACGAACCGTGTATGCCCGCGCCCTGGCGGTCGGAGATGGGGCCAATAACGCCAAATATACCGAGGCGTTCCAGGAGCTGCTGAAAGACGATGTGAACATCTTGGTCGCACCGGAGCTTGCCACTGATGCGGTCAAGGCTGTTCTCAACAGCATCGTCGACCAGGCTGAAAACGAAGGGAAGGACATCATCGCCGTCTATGGGTCGAATGGGACGACCCTTGACACCATCAAGGGGCAAGTGCAAGCGAACAAACGCCTGATCATGGTAACACCAGGGATTATGGCTTTCGATGCCGTGCTCGGTCGTATGGTCGAGCTTTCGGGCACGTATTCGGCGGCGGCGGTAGCTGGGAAACTAAGCACTTTACGCCCACAGGACAGCCCAACGAACAAGGTACTGTCCGGTGTCACGCAATTGGCCCGCCGCTTCTCTTATGGTGAAACGAAAGACTTGCTTGGGGCCAATGTGCTTGTGTTGGAACAGCGTGAAGGCGTCCGCGTGGTGCGCGGCCTGACGACAGAAGGCGAAGCATTCAAACAAATCACCACACGTCGCATCACCAATTTCGCCAAAGCCGGGATCCGAAAAGCGAGCAATCCGTTTATCGGGCGGTTGAACAACCAACGTGTGCGGAAAGCCCTGCAGGGAGCGATTGACGGGTTCCTGACGACGATGGTGCAGGATGAAGCGCTGATCAGCTACGACCTGGAAGTAACCGCCACCCGTCAGGATGAGATTGCCGGGCGCGCAGTGGTAAATGCGACACTGCGCCCAACATTTAGTATCGATTTTGTCGCCGTGACAATGGTCTTAGAATAGGAGGCCTCTTATGCCGAATACGAGTGTGTTTACTGGCGCAGATGGATCCATCAACCTCGCACCGGGCACTGGCCCAGAAGGCGACAAGGCAAACGAGGTCATCGGCGGATACGAGATGTTTACGGTCGGGCGCGTGCAAAACGTGCAGGTGACCGTGCAGTCCGACATCAAGGTGTTTCATGAGATTGGCCAGCGCTACGGAACTGAAATCCGCCCCGGCAATATCCATATCAGTGGGACCATTGGGCGGGCGTACCTCAACGGGGCACTGCTCAAACTGCTTCTTGGTGAAGCCGCTGCCAGCCGGCCCGCAGGGAGTTGGGCGCAGCCGACGTTCAACATCACGCTGCTGCTCGAAAATGCGGCGATACCCGACACGCGCAACACCTTGACCCTGTATGACGTCAAACTCGCATCGTGGACCTACGGGATGCCAGAGGATGATTTTGTGCTGGAATCGATTGGTTTCCAGGCCCTGTATCTCAGCGTGCAGGATGAACCGTAATGCTGCGTGCCGAAGACTTGCTGATGGGCCGTGCCATCATCTATGACATTGCGATTCCGTCTCATGTGCTGAACCCAAACGCGGAGCCTGATGAAATGGGCGGCACGGTCCGGCTGCAACCTCTTTCGCTGGGTGACCTGCAACTGATTTCGCGCGCCGCCAAAGAGACCGATGAATTGATGGCAACGCTCATGGTTCAACGTGCGTTGGTCGAGCCTGAAATGACGGTGACGCAGGTCGCAACGTTGCACGTGGGATTGTTACAGTTCCTGCTGCAACAGGTGAATCGGATCAGCGGAATTACGTCAAGTCCTGAGCAAATTGCGGCCATCACAGAAGATCCGCTGACCAAAGCCGCGTTCATCCTGGCCCATGAGTTCGGCTGGACTCCACAAGAAGTAAGCGAGCTGACGCTCGGCCAAATCCTGGTGCACTTGCAGTTGTTGAAGGAGCGGCGTGTGGGCCATGCCAATGCTTGATGACTTCTCACGGGAAGAACTGCGCAACGCGCGCGCTGTCTGTCGCGCGTTGCTCGACCCACTGCGGCACCTGTTGCCGGGCCTGCTTGATCCGGAAGCTTGCATAATGGATACGCTGAATCCAACTGTTGATCTGTTGGATTTCGATCCGTTGGATACCATGCGGGCACGGGTAGTTGATGTCCGAGAGTCACACGGTCCAGGCTCGTTAACGCCGCTCACGGCGCGGACTCAACTGCCGTCCCTGGTACGGCCCGGTAATACGGTGCCGCCCCAGGCAACATCGGCAACCGGCGAACGCGCAAGTCGTGCGGTGCCGCCCCAGGCAGCATCGACAGCCGATAGGCGCACGCATACCGAACCGCCGGGACCAACGGCGGCTGATGCACCGGGCGAAATGGCCGTATTCCCGCTGCGGTCATCGTCACGCACGCACGCGCGTGAACAGCATGATACGTCAGTTGACCGAGGAAGCGCTGGTCCAGCAAGCGACCTGGCACGTGTTAGTGCTGGTGACAATGGAGCAGGCAGACGGGAAAATGGCCGGGTAGACGTTCAGCCCAACACCGCAATCGACGCGGCGACGTTACGCGAGCCGCGAATACGTCCGCCGGGTGATTCTCCCCCGCCAGCCAACATCTCTGGCTTGACGCGTTCTGTCCCACCCGATCTCGGAATATCGCAGGAAACGGCGATCTGGCTCTCACAGTTAGTTGACGCAAGCATGGCAATAGCTGGCGAGGCACACGTGGACCCTGATACCCGTACGGGACTCATGGGGAGCAGCCCTCCCCTGTCCGCTCGTCGTACTGCATCGTGGCCCGTTCCCGACGACGATCTTCTGGCGCGACGGCCCTCCGGCGAGTTTCATTCGGAGGCCGTGTCAACGCTCAATACCATCGCGCGCTACGCCAGCCAGTTGATGACAACAGGTACCGTACCCCGTCGATCTGCTGATCCTGCCGTACCGGCGCGAACCTTGCAGACTTATCCAGCCACAAGGCCGGTCGACCGGTCCACATCTCGCCCCGGCGACCGAAGCACGCCGGGTTTGATCGATGAACCGGCATCACCGGCACTCAAACATATGCCATCTTACCAGGCTTCTCCACAGCTTCTAGCTGAGTTAATGGCGGAACTGGTTAATGAGGCATTGGTCGAACAAGCGCAGCGCCATGGCGTCCCCTTGTCGTGATAGGTGGATCGACGATGAGTCTGGATGCATTGCTGAACAATAATGCCCCGGCTGCGGTGCGCCGCCCGAC
Organism: uncultured Anaerolineaceae bacterium; assembly: GCA_964393335.1. GTDB lineage: Bacteria > Chloroflexota > Anaerolineae > Aggregatilineales > Aggregatilineaceae > CAYMTN01. Next base: position 24,590 of record CAYMTN010000017.1, on the reverse strand, counting down.
TCTGTCGGTCAGGCTGGGAGATGACGTCAGCGACTATGTGACAGCCATCCGGGTCGAAATGGGGTTATTCCCGGCTGTGGATGGCGCGGTGGTGCTGCTGCGACATGAAGCACGCGTCACGTTGCCAACGCCAGGTGATCTGGCCGGCATCGCGCTCGGGTATGACGACACCGCAGCCGCCACTGTCTTCAGTGGTCACGTGATAAGCGTCGAGCGCACCATCGCCGGAGCAGCGCGAATAAACCTGGCAGACAGCACCGCAGCCCTCGCACGATTACGGCTCAATCGTAGTTATGTTCAGCAAGACGCCGGTCAGATCGTGGAAGACCTGCTCAATGAAGCAGGCGCTGAAGCCGGCACTATCGCGGGCGGTGTGTCCCTCGCCCATTACGCGATTCACAGCGGGCAGCGCGCGTTGGACGTGATTACCGACCTGGCGCGCAAAAGCGGGCATGTTGCCTACTGCGACCCGGAAGGAGCCGTGACGTTCGAAACGCCCGGTGCAGGATCAGCCGTGCAGACGTTCGTGTATGGGAGCGACATCGTGTCGCTCCGTGTGGCCGAGTGCGAACCCCTGCTGGGACAGATCGCAATCGCCGGCGAGGGGGCCGCGGGGAGTTCAGGCGACGAAGCCTGGAGTTGGCTGGTGAAAGACACTGCATCCGTGACCGGCACGGCGGGCCAGTCCACGCCAGCAGACTCGCGCAGCGATGCTGGTTTGCGTTCAGCGGAGGCAGCACAACAAGCCGCTGACGGGTTGATCGCGGCTGAGCAGCGGGCTGCCGTGAGTGGCGTGCTCGTTGTGCCAGGTGCGCCGGTAGTGACTGTCGCCAGCACAATCGATATCGAGGATGTGCCAACCGGCGAGCTGAACGGCTCGTATCTGGTTCGGTGGATCCGCCACCGCTATGACAAACATGCGGGGTTCACATCCACTATCGGTCTGAACAAAGCTGCAACCATCAACACATTCCAGGGGTTTTCATGACGCTCAACCTGTACGAGACGATCCAGCGCATTGTGCAACAGGAACTGCGCCAGATACAAACCGCGACGCTCGGCATTGTGCAGGAGCAATTTTCACACGCCGACGAATCCGACCAACACAACTATGCCTGTACCGTTCAGTTGCGCGATTCACAGATCGTGCTCGAACAAGTCCCAGTTGCAACCTCGCGTATTGGCTGCGCGAGCATTCCAGCGGTGGGTGATCTGGTCCTGGTTCAGTTCATCGCTGGCAACATCAATGCGCCCGTGATTACGGGAAGTTTTTATAATGACGAGGATCGCCCGCCCGTAAACGACGATGGCCAGATGATCATACATCTCCCACTCAGCGCGGAAGAGAGCAGCGCCGTTCACCTGGAACTGACCAGCGGTGACACGCGCGAGCTGCTCGTTCAACTGGGCAGCGGGCTAAGCATCCAATTGAGAGACGACGACCCAGTGGTCGAGATCCATGTCGATGATGAGCAGGCACTGGTGCAGATTGATCGCGACGGGCAAATAACGCTGACCAGCAAAGGTGATATCGCCATCAACGCCGACGGCAACATTGACCTTACGGCGCAAGGTGACGTGAATGTCAAAGGCGCAACCGTCAATTTGAATTAGGATCGCCGGACGTAGAAGGTAGCAACGATAGGGCACACCTATCAAGATTGGGATTCTGTATGCCCTGCGATCCAGTTTATTGGGGCAGGAACGCGGTAACAAGCGGTGTGGGGAAGCGGTTGGATCGCGGATCATGGACCGCAGTGAGGTGCGGCCAGCGCGCGTTGCAGGGCTAGCGATGAGGTGAAGTCATGGGACAACCGGCAGCCAAAGAGGGCGATCGTGTCGCTGCGACTGATACTCATATCGTCATGATTCCATCGCCAAGCGGGCAGGTTCCCACCCCGCTGCCGAATCCGTTTATGGGCGAAATCAATGACAATCTCAGCGAAGACGTATTCATCGAGGGCAAAGCGGCTGCGTTTGATGGCAGCACGGCGTCGAATTCACCATCGCATATCCCGACCGGCGGCAACTTCCAGCAAGAGCCGTCAAACCAAGCAACCGTAAAGGTCAGCAGTGGCACTGTCTATGTGAACGGCAAATTACTGGCGCGGAATGGGGATATGGCTGAAACGTGTAATGATCCCGCCGATGCACCGGTTGGATCGGTGATCGCCACCGGGACAGTACTGGTTGGAGGGTAAACAGACGTGATGGCTGAGACGGCTAAAGACCGGCACCTGCTAACCGATTTACGATTGCGGCTGCTTGATAGCGCACTGCGGCCTGTTTACACGCTGGATACCGTGCGGCGCAGACAAACGAATCGCGCCAGGCCATTGGAGGATATCAGGCTTGTCCGGGGCAAGGACAACCTGGCCCAAGCGATCATGATTCGATTACTGACGCCGCGCGGTGAACTACGGTCCCTGGCGCATCCCACATTCGGCTCGCGGTTACACGAAATTGTCGGACGACCAAACACGGAAACCACGCGGAATCTTATCCATCTGTACATTCTGGAAAGTCTACAAGATGAAACACGCGTGGCCGAAGTGACAACACTGGCGGTCACCGAGGTGAAAGACCAACGTCAGCTGGTACAGGTACTGCTTCAGGTCCAACCTGTTGGCACAACTGAAACCGTTACTATTGGCCCATTTATTTTGGAGCTAAACTCATGACGTTTCGTCGCCGGACATATCCAGAACTTGTCGAAAATCTATTAACATACATCACGGGCGGCATCTCGGCTGAGGCCTACCCGTTCCCGCCTGGCGATAGTCTGGTACATCCGTTGAACAAACCGCCGGTTAGCCGAATAATCTCCGTCTACGGCAGCTACAATGGCGAACCGTATCGCTTCAAGGACGGCGAGGATTATGAACTGGCGGATAACACGTTAATCTGGACGGATGAAGGACACCAACCCGATCCCGGCACTGTGGTCCACGTGAACTACTATTCTGGCCCGGCTGATGCTGAGATCGACGATCTATATGTGGGCAGCGTGCTGCGCACGTTAACAGAGGCTACCGCGTTGGAGATCGCCCGGTTTTACGCGCAACTTGAAGCAGTGTACGAAGCGGCGTATATCGACATGGCCGGCGGGCGCGCACTTGATAATGTGGTAGCGCTGCTGGGGATCGATCGGGTGCGTGGCGGGCATCCGGTGGGCGAGGTGGTGTTTACCCGGTCACAAAATGTGGTCGGTGCCATCACGATTCCCGCGGGCACGCGCGTCATGACCGGGGATGGGCAGGTGGAATACGAAACCACCCAACCGGTGACCATGTTGAAAGGGCAAAACACGATCCGCGTGTCGCTGCGCGATCTGGAAGCGAATGATCCACTGTTGGCCGATACGCTGACGGTGCTCCCCCAGCCGATTGCCGGAATCGCCAGCGTGACAAACCCAACGCCCACACACATCGAAACACGCGATGAAACCGACGATCAACTGCGTATCCGCGCGAAAAACTTCTTGCACGGCAGCGAACGTGCCACACTATCGGCGATCCAACACGCGGTGAACCGGCAGGACCCGGATGTGGCCGTCGATGTTGAAGAAGATTCCACCACGCCCGGTTACCTGACAATCACACTGCACGCGGACACGACTTCGCCTGATTTGGAGCAGCGCATCTTGAGCGCTATCAATGATGCACGCCCGGCAGGTGTGCTCGTCAGGCAGCCACAACAGCAGGCCCCGAAACGCATCGATCTCGAACTGCTGCTCACATCCGCCAGCGGTGCGCTGGCTCAAGACCTGCGGGCCGCTCAGCGCACGATCCAGGAGCAAATCACCGCGTATTTCGACCAGCTTCCGGCATCAGATAACGGCAGCATCAACAAGATCATCGGTATGGTGCTGGGCGTGCCTCCTGTGGAAGATGTACGAGTCATCAGCGCGATGGTAGATGGCAACAATGTGTTGGACCAAACCAGCGGCGTGCTGGAACTCGCAGGCATCTTGACAGTCCTGGGCAATCTATCGATGGCGGACCCCCAACTGCCCACGCAGTTAGAGATTACAATCCTTTATCCAGAGGCCGTGGCTACCCCGCCGGTAGAGACAATTCGCGAAAGCATTCGCCAGCGTTTAAGCACGTTCAACGACGCCAACAACAGCGATTTGCCGGACTCACCAACGCCTGCCGACCTCGAGGCTCGCAGCGTGAGCTACGACAAACTACTGGATGCGCTGCCAGCTTCCGTCAGTTCGTTCGATATCACGTTTGTGCTGCTTCAAGAAACCGGCCTGGCCCACACCTTGACGTCCGGCGCGGCGGCATATGCTCTGACACCGTTTGAACGGTTGACACTGGGCACTGTGCAATTTGAGCCGGAGGCTGACGCATGAGCCGCTACGATACACTGCGGGAGCATCTGCCCAGCTTATACCGGCCTGAATACGACGATGCCAGCCGTGAAACACTGCCCCTGGCCCCGGAGGGGGTCCTTCAACTGAATGGCGTGGCGCTGGCACCCGCGCAGCGTGCCGCACTGGGGATGGCGGTCAGGATTTCGCTCGATGCCGAAACACTGATCAAAACGGTGACACTGGATGGGGCATTTGTGCCGGAAAACAACCTGGCGCTTGAGTTTTACGAGTTGGCCGAGGACAGCCTCTACAGCCGGCCCCGCACGGTGGCCCTGCTGCGTAACCACACAGCCACACTTCCAGAAACGTTCAGCGAATCACGATTCGCGATTGCATTGATCCGGCCCGGCCTGCTGAACCGCTATTTAGACGCGATCGCCGCTGCATTCGATACCATGAATGACGAAATGACCAATGTGCTCCTTTCACATTGGTTCCGGACCTCGGACAGTGCATTGTACGATCCACATGCCGTGTGTTCGCGTGACGTGAACGGGATCCCTATGCCGCGCGCAAAGGACCCGGTGCTGGAAACGTACCCTTATATCTTTGATCTGGCTCGGTTGGCAGCATTACTGAACCTGCCACCCTGGGAAGAGCCGTTTGACCTGCGCGAATGTGTTGAGGCATATCGCAGACGAATCAAACGCATTGTGAAACTGTACCAGAACGGACTGGGGACGGTTGACGCCTTGCGAGCGATGATTGAGGCCCAACTGCCCCCCCTGATCGTCGAAACTGAGAACCCGGCTGAGCTGGCCGAAGCCCTGGAACAACGTGATCGCCCGTTCTGGATCGAAGAACAGGTACCTGCCGTGCCCCACATGACACGTATCTGGATGCCCGCCCATGCCTCGCCGGATAACCTGGTCGGGCCGCTAATGCGCTGGTCGCTGGTCAACGACGGAGCGCATGCAGTGCCCCCTACGGTGTATATCACGGGTGCCCCTCACGCCATCAAGCACGTCGATCCGACGATTAACCCACTGATCGAGCTATTCAGCACCGGCGGCACACTGCCGCGCGTGGGGATAGCCTATGAGGGCACGATCCCGCCCCATGAAACATTGCGCCTGAGTCCTGCATATAGCTCGTGGTTATGCGGCGCGGATGGCCTTTTGTATGCCTCTCACACGACAGACCCCACGGCCCCAGGCCCCTGGAAGCCCCTGGAAAATGTGCCGAGAGATCCCCTGGCCCTGGTGCAAACCGCCGATCATAGTCTTTGGGTCGCGGCCAACACACGCACTACTGGCGCACTATGGCGCTGCGACGGAGCTGAATGGCAGCGTGTAGTCGCCAATCTGTCACCGATCTACAGCCTGCTGGAAATGCCTGATGAGCAGTGCCTCCTGATCGGCACAAATTCCGGGCTGCGAGTCATGGCGCTGTACCAGCCCGGTGCGGCCAACGTTAATTCGACGGCTATCGAGGGTTCCAGGGTCCACTGTCTGGTACGCTTGCAGGATGGGCGCGTGCTCGCAGGAACAGCGTCTGGCGCGCGGCAGTACCCCGATGGTGCCAGCATCACACCCAACGACCTGGCGGTATACGCGATCCATGAAGACCGTAACGGAAACCTGTTTTTCGGCATTGATGCAGGATTGCTGCTTTACCAGCCGGGGTACGATGCGTGGTATGTATTGGTTGCGGGCCGCATCAGCGAAGACGAATCGGATTGGGAACCAGTGAATGGTGCCAATCTGGCGAGTGAGATCGGTACCATCACTACTTTACTGCCTCGGGTGACTGCCATCCGGCGTGGCCCGGATCAAGGGTTGTGGATTGGAACGGAACACGGCCTGGCACGTTACGATGCTCAACAGGTCCGGCCAGGCAAGCTAACCTATACGACCATGCTGGACGCATTCCCGGACCTGATAGACACGCAAGTATTCGCTATCGAAGTCGACGCACGGGGCCTGGTGTGGTTTGCGACGGCGCGCGGGCTGTTGCGATACGATGGGCGACAGATGTGGCAATACCAGGAAAATCACTGGCAGCAGAAAGGATACGCCGATTCGTTGTGTGGCGACCGAAAGGAACCGGTGTCGCGCGGACACTGGTGCTTCACAACGGAACCAGAACCACATTGGAAGTGGCGTAACCAAGACATGAAAGATTGGCAAAGGTTTGACGAAGGGCTGCGCAGCACGTCTGAACCGGCGGTCCGAAGGTTGATCTGGGTGGACGAAGTACGGGGCAGCATTGGCACATGGGACGAAACAACATTCACTGAAAAAGCGCCGGTTGATCCCAAACACCTGCGTATGCGATTCAAACCCGACGCGCTCACAGTCCTTGAGGGGGGTGTTCCGGCGCTACCACGTCTGCCTGTCGGAGAATCGACGTGGCGCTACCTGTCTATGGAAACCGGTGACGAAAAATTCCCGGCTGGCCCGTTCTGGACCCCGGAAGGGCGTTTTATACCATCGGAAAAACTCCCCCGTGAGGATACCGTTTTCGAGGGGCGGTTTGATGCAGCACACCCCTGGCGATTCGATGTCGACCGCGACATGCAGGAAGCACACGTCTATTCGTATTACCCGTCCACGCTCGGAGTCTGGTTCGAATGGTTCACCCGCGCGCCGATGACGGTGTTGGCCCGCCTCAAGCAGCGCAGTGCAGATGACATCATCGATCCGGCCATTATCGACCGCGTACGACAAGGCATAGACCGTGTACGTCCAGCGGCTGTTCGTGTGCAGCTCATGGTAGAAGAAGAAGTAGTAGGAGATTAACCGTATGGGACTCGATCCAAGAATGAGCGGCAAAGAAGCAGGTGACCTGATCCTGGCAAGTGAATGGAATGCGCTTGTCGACCTCGTCTCAAAACTCAAACACGATTTCGACCAGCACACACAGGACGCCACTCAGCAATTTCAAACCTTGAACAACAGCATCACCACTATGGAACAGGCTTTGGGGGAACGCATCGATGCCGTAGAGGGGTTGGTCGAACAACTCCACCAAACCATGACGATGCTGTTGGGCCAGATTTACAGGGTGAAACTGAGCACCTCAGCAGGGACGTATGCCCTGGGTGAGCAAGCCGAAATCGTGGCCCAGGTGACCGATTTCTTCAACCAGCCGGTGACCACGCGTCCCTGGATCGATTTTGTGACGACCTGGGGAAGTTTTAAGGCAGCGGGGGGAACAACCACGCGCATCGGAGAGGGGAGTCGATCGATTTCGGTACGGGCAGACGCCGGCGGTGAAGCGCGCGTGCTGTTGCGGCCAGATTATGTGGACGAGTCATTGGCTGAATACGAGGGCAACATCGTTTTGATGCTCAACGGCTTTGCCAGCCCAGATACCATCCACGATGTTATCATGTCCGCCGCGACACCCCACGACGCCGAACACGCGTTTGTCGCAGTTGGCAGGCGCTATGAAGAATCAGCGCCCGTGCGCGCCTACCTGGATACCTTCTACGCCGGGGTTTCGAAAGTGACGGACTACTGGTGGGGCGGCGAAACCTGGAAAGACTACCACACCGCCGTGCTGGCCGTGGTCAAAGATGATAGCGACCCGCTGACACCGGATACCGGTCGGGCGTACAGCTCGATCCAGGTCACATTTCGGGATTGGATCACGTCCTGGGTCCAGGTGTGGACGGAGAAGGAAAAATACCCGGATATCGTGGAACAATATACGGAACGGTGGCGGGAGTTTCTGGACCACCGTGAGTTTGAAAGAGAGTTTGACGATTTGCTGTTTGGCGACATGATGGGCTACATCCTGAAAGACCTCGAGAAGGATCGAGGGATCATCGGTAACGAACGTATCGTTAGTTTTTGGGAAAGAGCGCTCGATCCATTGATCAATCCGGGCGACGAATGGCAGTCCAGGGTCTTTGAGGCGGTCCAGGATGTTTTGAGGGGGCAAACAACCCCGCAAGGGGGCTTCGGCGCGCCGGATATCATCACGAACCCATTCATCGAAATGGTTTCCGGCATGGCCAGAACCAATCAAATGGGGTTTGGTCAGGTTCGCGATGATCTAGGCGGGCTGCATGAACAGGTAGAGGTTGCTGCCAAAGAACTGGAATCCGTCCAGGCAGGCTTTGAAACGTTTTCGGAGAGAACAACACAGCATGGATTCCAACTGGATGCGCTGCGCGAACAGCTTACAGGCGCTGCTGAGGAACTGAAATCCGTCCGGAACGGTTTGTCGGTGATCACCGAGAGATCGGCTCAGCAAGGCGTTCAACTGGACACGCTGCTGTCGGATGCCGGGCAGATTGGAATGATGGACAAACAACTGAACATACTGAGCAAACAGGTCGGGCAGTTAGCAGGCTTTGAGCCTCAAGTTGTTATGGAGAGAATGACCGAGCTAGGCCAAGTCCAGGCGGATCTAGACATTGTCTTCCAGGCTATGCGGATTGAGCGGCCATAGGCGCGGCTGACGGCAACACAAACAACCGATCCGTGAATCACGCCGGGCGCGCGCGGCAAGCCGCGCCCCGTTGCCGTCGATCCCGGTGGCGAGCGACTGAACAAGCCGGTGCTCGCTTAACGTTCGAACGGCGGCATGGTTGTTTCCTGACATGATCTGGCACGAGATGATAGAACCGGGCAAGATGTGCTGCCCGACTACGAAGGAGTGATTGGAAAGGAACAGCCTCATGCACAGCGATGCAATGACCGAAAAGGTGCTTGCGGAACTTGACTCGATGCGGCGCAAGATCGAGGCGTTGGAACAGCAACTGGAAACGCAACAACACGTTGCCATCAGCGTTCTGAACCCGGGGCATTGGTTGGGCGAAACCACCTACCTCGAAGCGTCCGTTACCAATCACTCCGGAAAACCTGTAACCTATGCGCCCCTCACACTGACTACGACCTGGGGCGAGATCGAAGTGCGGGATGTATCCGGCACGCGACAAGGAACAAGCCTGACAACACACACCGACCATGAAGGCACGGTCGCATTCAGGTTGCACGCGCCAACTGCTGAACACCTGTCAGTTTCTCAAACAGCCGCGCTGCACACGGCTCTGCGCGAACTTAACGCCACCGCTCCGACTCCACGCGAAGCAGAAACCAGCTTGCAGCACCTGGTTGACCAGTACCGTTGGGGACCAAACCGGGAACTACGCGCTGCCATCGATATTTACTTCCGGGACTTTCACCAGCACATGCTTGACAGCATTAATGTTCACGACTTCTTGAGTGCGTGGCTTCGCATTCAAGCGACGATCGTCGCGCATGTTTACGATGCCTCCGAATCTGCTGCCGGCGATGTGTCAGGCACAGGTGTAACGTCATTGTCGATCACAAACTGGTTGGGCGCGTGGCTGCAAATCTATCAAGAGCACGTGCAGCAAGACACTGATTTGCTGCGCGGGCTGAACCGCGATAAGGCGCGCAACACCAATCCCGACGCCCTGCAAGCCCTGGTTTATCGCCGCATAGACGACTACCTCGGTTCGCAAAACGGCCTGGTAGCCGACCTGATTGCGCGAGAAATCGCCGAGCGTGTGCTGGTCGCCTTCGTCAGTGAAGATTTAAAAACGCTGCCGATCACTACCCGCACAGCGGTTTCGACAGGCTTGCTGAATCTGTCCGGTGTTGTTGTGAATGGGGGGCGCGAGATCGTTTCGACGGTTGGGCAGGTGCGCGTTGACATCCAGCGCCAAATGCAGGACATCGCGGTACCCGATCTGAATCGTTTGCCCGATCTTGACGAACGTGTGACCGGTCTTGAAATGGCGCTAGCCGGAAAAGTTGAGTTCAGCACGTTTGAGGACTTCCGGTCAGGGCTGGATGCGCACATCACCGAAACCGTCACGCCTCTCTTGGGTACCAAGCTCAACACGGTGACATTCAACAACTTCAAAAACGCATTGGGCACTGAGGTATCGGGTATCGTCTCGCCCTTGCTGGATACCAAACTGAACGTCGAAGCATTTGACGAATTCCAGCAAGCGCTGATGGCAGATGTTAACCTCCTGATCGATACGCGCTTTCATGACTTGTTGACCGACGAACTATTTGAACAGCTTGCGAGTCGCACCACCGAAGTGGCACTCAACGAAGTAGAAAAAGCGCTCGCCACGACGGTCAGCCGCGAGGTCTTTGAGAACTTCGTGAAATCAACCAATACGCGTATCGACGATCTTGTGAACACCGGCAGAAAGGCGCAAACCGCGCTGGCGACCAAACTCGATGCAGCGCGCTTCAACGAATTCCAGGAAACGGTGTTCACACAGGTCAATGCCGCGATCGATACGCGCTTCGCGGACTTCCTCGGCGGGGAGCTAGTTGAACAACTCACCAACCGCGTTTCCGGCGAGGTGCTCACCCGGGTTGAAGGCTCGCTTGCAGCGATGGTCGATCGTGAGACATTCCAAACATTCGCGGACGCAACCGGCCAACGCATCACGAATCTGGCACAAACAACCAACCAGTTACGGCGCGAGGTAGCTGCGAAAGTAGCGGTTGACACGTTCCAATCGTTCCAAGAAAACGTGCAGGCCGAACTCCAAAAACGCGTCGGCGTATCCATATTTGACGAGTTCCAGTCTGAGATTACCCGCCAGATCAAAAACAAGGCCGATCTCGAACAACTGAAAAACCTGGATACCCGACTGGTGCGAATGACCGGACAGATCGACACACTCAACACGTCGGTGACGACAATCCGTACTGACGTCAACCGATTAATACGCTAGGGTCACCAGCCAATGGAAATAGACCAGCTCTTGAATGCGTCCGGTGGCATGCCCGCTACCCTCCTGGACCTGAAGACGCAGGTTACAGGTGATCATCCCCAACAACGCTTCTACCGCGAATACCTGGTGCTGCCGTTTTCAAGCACAAATCGGAAGCTTTCCGTCGTGCGAGACACAGGCTCGATCAGCGGAACATTCAGGCCCTGGTCATACACTGCGTCTCCCGATACAAGTGACTCGATGATCGAATCGGTGGGCACCAGGGCCGGGGAATCCGAGGAGTATTATGAAGTCAAATTGAGGGCACCGCGCCCGGTAATCAGGGTTGTTACGAGTACGGGCCGCGCGAAACATTATTTTCGGATCGATGGCGACGCGGTAGCTGCCGAAGCAACGGTCAACCAATCGTCCGATCTGGCTCCCGATCAATTTGTCAGCCAGCATTTTGCTTTCAAAACAGTATCACATCCCGCAGATCCGCAAAGCTCCGAAATACAATCGGTCCAGTTGAAGGGTTTCCCCACGCGCCCGCGCCTGGGGATCGAATACCCGGATGGGAGCGTCGTGTATTTCTGGCAAAAGCCTGGACTCTTCGACAGTGCCGTCAACGTGGAATGTTCCAGCGACACGTTAGCTGGCGTGTTGCAGACGTACCTGGACAGCCTGCCAACGCCACTGGATATCAATGAAATCCGGCTGGTTGCCGAATCTGATGCCGAATGCCAGTTCGAGTTGAGCGCATTCCATATTGAAATCAGTGGCATGATCAACACGTTCGCACTGGATACGGCAGAAGCCAAGACTGTGCTGCGTTTCTCCGGGCAAAAAAGTGAACTACAGTCCGCACCGCTTGCGCTGCCTCATCCCATCATGATCAAAAGTGCGACCGTCGCCGTGACCGAAAGCATGCAATCTGCCCATCCGGCAGAGGAAGGCTGTGATGCCCTGCCGCCATCACAACAGACCGGGGCGCTGGTTAGCTCTCAGCAATCAATTGCGCAGCCGGTCCTGATGGACATGGCGATGACCATCAGCGGGGTAATGGTAATGGTGACAGCCATCGAACCGGGCACGGGATTGCGCCTCGAAATTCAGACCGATGCAGCCGATCAGCCCTCGGGCAGTGTGCTCGCCGAACATATCATGACGCCTGCACCCATTGGGCAGCCGCAGTGGGTCACATGCCAGTTTGGCCAGAATGTGTTCCTGTCGGGAAACGTATGCTGGCTGGTGATGGCTGCCACGCAAGGGCATGCAGTGTGGCAGTCACAAGATCAGGCAGGCAGCATTTCTATCCTGGCACGCGCGGGGAAATGGGGTCAATGGACCAAACTAACGGGGTTGAAAGACCTGCGGATGACGTACTGCTTGCTTTCGCGGCAACAAACACCAGAACCGGTGCCAGGTTTCCAGTTGCAGATCGGCACGTACGCTGCCCCGCTCAACAATCCTGTCGACCACACATACACAGTTAATTTTGCCGATGCCTTGCGCCAGTACCTGCTACAGGCCGCGCCAGTAGCCCCGGTGACAATCGACGCCGTGTCGTATTTGCCGGGTTTCCTGACACTCAAGGATCTGTTGATCACGTATGACTGGACATAACCGGCGCTCCCCTGTAAACGATGTCCGGGCGCGCGAGTTGAGTCTGGTAGTCGATGGCCAGAGCGATTCCGATCTGCTGACAATCACCGGCAGCGACGTAAGCACCAGCCTCCTGCCACCACCGGATAATCCCTACAAAGAGATGAAGCCTGAGGAAATGACTATTTCCGCGCCCCACACGATTCGCGTACGATTAACTCGACCGACAGAACCATCGAAGCGGGTTGCGGCATCGAAAAATCGCGCCGTGACATCAGGAATTGAATGGCGTACCGTCCCAGGTTGTATTGGGGGACGCTGACGGTCGTTAACGCAGGACGGATCACGCTGGCCAACTCGATATTGTCGATGGATACGATAGCGATGTCATCTGGAACCCGCAAGCCGCTGTCGTGTAGCGCTGCTATAGCCGTAATAGCTGCTTCATCATTAGCGGCAAACAGAGCGGTAGGTGGCTCATCCACTTTAATCAAGTCAATCGTCAGTGGGTATGCCGACTTGGCGGGGTGAGACGCATCAAAAGCGCGGATGAGCCGCTCATCGTAGGGCAATCCCCAATCCATAAGGGTCTGTTTATAACCCGTCAACCGTTCGTCTTCAATGGCCAGGAAAGCGATTCTTCGGTGTCCCAACTTTATCAAATGTTCAATGGCCATCCGGGCAGCCGCCGCCCGATCAAACAGCACGGCTGGCAGGTTACAGACGCACTCCTCCAAACAGACAATGTTATCGATTCGTTCAATGATTTGTTCGAGGATCGCCTCGTTTTCGGGATCTTCAAGGATCAACTTGGGCAGAATAAGGATTAACGACGAGATTTCATCTCTGTGGATGTTTTTGTTGAAGAAGACAGGGTCCTTCAGGGCATCAAAGAAACTGAAAAAGCGGACATGCTGGTGGTATCGATGGGCATCATCAAACAATCCAGCCAGCACAGAATTGTAGTAGGGCCTCTGCAAGACCTGATAACTATCACCACCCGCGACAACGCCAAGCGAGTTCCGGGCCGCTTCGTCGCCCCATTTCAGGCGTTGGGCGTGTTTGTTAGGCCGGTACCCCAATTCTTGAATCACGTCTAGGACTCGCTGGCGGGTTTCGTCCGATACTTTGCGCGGCCCGTTGTTCAGCACATACGATACGACTGAGCGCGAGACGCCAGCCCGATCGGCGACATCCTGTTGCGTCACAATGCCATGTGCATCTTCTCGATTCATCAATCCCTCCTCTGCCGGGCGAACATGACAGGCACGGCTGGGAAATTCTCCGGCGGCGCTGATTTGACCAGATTTTACATATCTGGCAGATTCCTTCCAATGTTTCTGTGAGATAGACTTTGTAACCCATCCGGACGCCACTCCGTTTTTGAGAAACACAGACATCCGGATCATAGGGCGAACCAATCGCCAGCGCTACCGCGTGCAAACCGGCGGCTCTCGCATCCAAGACGGCGCCGCTTCCATGTTCCCCAACGCTGGGCGCATGTTAGTGATTCGAGTGGCAGTCATGCAACGCGCCGCCTCGTCTGAACGTTTCTGGAATATATCCCAACCCATTCGTTACTTGACGCGCTAAAAAAACGTGCTATCCTGAACAAAACAAATAAACATATTTGAACAAAAATGAACAGAAAATTACGTCCGACCATGCGCGATATTGCTGAGCGGTCTGGTTTCTCGCTCGGAACGGTATCGCAGGCGCTCAATCATAAACCGGGTGTGGCAACCGACACACGCGACCGTGTTTTTGCAGTGGCGCAAGAGTTGGGCTACCAGATCAAACCACGCGACGATTCCCCCTCCAAAGAACTCACGACAATCGGCTTACTGGTCAAGCAGGACGATAACCTCCCCTATCCCGTTAATCCTTTTTACTCCTACATCCTGGCAGGCGCAGAGCGAGAGTGTCAGCGCCAGGGTGTGAACTTGATGTTCGCCAGCGTGGACGTGGACTGCCGCAACCGGGTCAAAAAATGGCCACCGCTGTTGTTCGACGGGCGCGTGGACGGGCTGATCATCGTCGGTACCTTCCTCGAAGACGCTATCGCCCAGATCGATCACCAGGCCGACATGATCGTCCTGGTCGATGCGTATGCGCCTGGCCTCCGGGTTGACAGCATCGTAACCGACAATCTCAACGGCGCATTAAGCGCGGTCAATTTTCTGATTGAGAACGGCCACACTCGGATCGGCCTCGTCGGCAGCACGCCTGATGCCTATCCCAGCATCCGCGAGCGGCGTAAGGGCTATACCCGCGCGCTGGAACAAGCCGGGATCGAAACGCTGTACATCGAAGACACGCCCCTGTCGCGTGCCGGTGGGTATCAGGGCACGCTTGACCTGCTGGCCCGCGCGCCGGGCGTCGCCGCCATTTTCGCCTGCAACGACGAGGTGGCCCTGGGCGTGATGAACGCTGCCGAAGACCTGAACCTGAAGATCCCGGATGATCTCAGCATCATTGGTTTTGACAACATTGACATCGCGCAAGAGGTCAGCCCACCGCTGACGACCGTCCACGTCGATAAAACATTGATGGGGACCTTGAGCGTGCAGCATTTGCGCGATCAATTCAAACACCCGGAACAAACCCACCTGACGACCGTCGTTGGCACCCGGATAGTTGTCCGCAAGTCGGTCCGCTCGTTCAGAGAATAGACCGATTGGGGAAAGGCAGAGCATTATCGCCGTACACATAAAACAATAAAAACGCCGCCAGCTATCCAAAACAACCGGCGGCGCAGCGGGGAAAGTATCCCCTGGTTGGTCCCTTCAGGATACCTCAACTCTGCCGCGCTGTCCACCTAGAAAA
The DNA here is from genome assembly GCA_964393335.1 of uncultured Anaerolineaceae bacterium. Lineage (GTDB taxonomy): Bacteria > Chloroflexota > Anaerolineae > Aggregatilineales > Aggregatilineaceae > CAYMTN01. The sequence goes on along the minus strand of CAYMTN010000017.1, from coordinate 9,120 downwards.
TCATGTCCAAACACATTCCGGAATGTGTTATTGATGCGCGTGCTTTCGACAAGGAGGGATTCTATAGAGAACTCACGCAAACCCCTACGCCCAGTGACGTTCGTTCTGAAATCATTTAAGGAGAAACGCTACATGAAACGCAAGATCGCTTTCTTGATTACATTTGTTCTGGCACTGACCATGCTGGTCGGTGTGCTCCCGACTTCCGCGCGTGCAGGTGTGGAAGTCAGCGTCTGGTTCACCGGCGATGACCAACAGGCAGAAGCGTTGAGCACCGCGGCTGATATCTGGGCAGCCAACACGGGCAACACCGTGTCCGTTGAAGCGGTGGGTTGGGGTGATGCCTATGCGCGCGCGCTGACCGCTACCACCAGTGGCGAAGGTGCCGATATCCTCATGGGCGGCATGTCCTGGGGCATTTCCCTGGGCGAACTGGGCGGTATGGTCAACCTGAAAGAACGTTATCCCGATGACGTCGCCGCGATTGCCGAAGCCAGCAACCCCGGCTTCTATGACGCAATCGTGAGCCGCGATGGCAGCGTGTACGGCGTGCCCTATAACCTGGATATCTACCTCATGTACTACCGCACCGACCTGCTGGAAGCTGCCGGTTTCAGCGCGCCGCCCGCCACCTGGGAAGAACTCGCCACAGCGGTTGCCGCATTGCAGGGAAATGGCGCGAAGGGCATTGCCATCGTGTGGGGCAACGGCGACTGGTTGGGCTACACCAACCTGCTCTACCAGGCCGGGGGCAAGTGGTATGAAGACGACTGCTCGGCTTCTGCCGTCAACAGCGACGAAGGTCTGGTCGCGCTGGAAGAGTATGTTGCGTGGTTCGAAGACCTGGGCGCACCTGCCGAAAGCACAGACGTAGGTACCGGCCTCTCGACCGGCGATTACCCGATTGTGTTCGACGGCGAGTGGACCGCCAGCGGCATCGATGCCTCGTATCCCGACCTGGCAGGGCTGTGGGAGACCGCTGTGCTGCCCGCCGGTCCGAGCGGCAAATACACCGCGTTCATCGGCGGCAAGATGATGGGCATCTTCTCGTTCTCGCCGCACGTCGACGAAGCGTGGGACTTCATGAAGTTCCTGGGCACGGAAGAATCCGCAGCCGCCCAGACTGAAGCCTACTATGAGCGTCAGAATATCTTTGTTCCGCCTCAGACCGCGTGGGGTAGTTACATCAAGGGCGGCGAGAACCTCAATGCAGCGCTGCAAAAGCAACTGCTTGACGCCATTGGCCCGCCCAACTGCCCCGGTTGGGAAGAGTCCAACAACGACGTAACCCTCCAACTTCAGGCGGCCCTGTTCGAAGGGCAAGACCTGGAAGATACGCTGTACGAAATCGAAGCCATAATGAATGATGGCCTGGAGCAGTTCGGCGGGTAGTCTCTTCAAGTGAGCCAGCAATCCGGGGGGGGCGTCATACGCGCCCCTCGGATATCTTCCTCAATCTACGAACAGGTAAAAGAGAAGGCCACCTATGATCAGGAGCAGAACAACCCCTCCAGCTACCGTTTCTATCGACCGACGGCTGCGGCAAGGTCTACGGCGTCTCTGGCGGGCCAGAATTTCCTATCTCATGCTGCTTCCCTTTCTGGTCCCGTTTTTTGTCTTCGTCGCGATACCCATTGTCAGCTCAGCGTATCTCAGCCTGACCGAATATCGCGGTGTGAGAAATAACCCGCCGGTCTATCTCGGCGTGGGCAACTATAAAAACCTGCTCAGCCTGGAGATCAAAGAATACCCCCTCCGCAAAGACGAAGATACAGGCGAACAAATCTATCGCTGTGGGCGAAAAAACATTCCTGAGAGTGAGGTGGCGGCTTACCAGGCAGAGGAAGGTGTCTCCTGCGAAAAAGCCTTCGAAATCGCACGCAAGGTATTATCCAAAGGATACAGCGAGTACCAGCACTACACCATTCTGGGCAAAACGTATATCATTGGCGCACGCGATTCTCGGTTTTGGCATGCGCTGCAAAATACGTTCACGTATGTGCTTGTGGTGGTCACGTTGAATGTTATTTTCGGGCTGGCCCTGGCGCTTGCCCTGCAACAACAGAATTTATTGAATATGACACTCCGGACGGTATTTTTCTTGCCTTCGGTAACCTCGACCGTTGCCATTACGGTGGTCTGGAGCTGGATTTTCCGGGGGCAGGACTACGGACTGATCAACGCCGTTCGTAAGGCGCTGGGCGCGGAGAGCACGATCATCTTCTTGCGCAACGTGCACTGGACCTTGCCGGTCATCATCATGCTCGCGGTGTGGGGCGGTATGGGTTACAACATGATCTTGTTCCTGGCCGGGCTGCAAAATATTGGGCAGGACATTTATGAGGCCGCCAGCATTGACGGTGCCAATACACGCCAGAAGTTTTACCGCATCACGCTGCCACTGCTGCGTCCAACCTTGTTATTCGTCGTAGTGACCGGCACCATCGGCGCGTTTCAAGTCTTCGAATCGGTGTACGTGTTATTTACGGACGCCGAAGGTGTTGGCGGGTTGCTCGACTCCGGCTTGACCAGCGTGGTCTACCTGTACGATCAAGGTTTTAGACAGTTCAACTTGGGTTATGCGTCCGCGATTGCCTGGATATTGTTCTTCATCATTTTCGTTTTCACGCTGATCAATTTGCGCGCCGGGCGCAGCAGGGAGGAAGCTTAGTCATGATTGAAAACATGACCGCTAAAGACATCATCTTCAAACGATTGGCTTACGTGCCCGTGCTGATCCTGGCTTTGTTGATGCTGGCCCCCTATTACTGGATGGTCATCGGGGCCTTCAAGCCGGCTGAAGAGCTAAGCCGGGTGCCACCGACTTTTTTGGTCGAAGATCCCACGCTGAAGAATTTCTTTAACACCGCCGCTCAAAAGCAGGTGACCAACGAAGAGCAGAAAGGGCTGTTCCAGCGTTTTCCTAACACCGGGGGCGGCTTCATACGCTATTTCTTCAACAGCACACTGGTCGCCGGATCGATCACCGTCGGGGCGCTGCTGATTGGATCGATGGCAGCTTATGTGCTCGCCAAACACCGTTTCCCAGGCCGCAACTTGTTCTTTCTCTTTTTTATCTCGTCGATGATGGTTCCCTGGCAGGTGACGTTGATCTCCGGTTATCTGGTGGTCAAAGAACTCGGCTGGCTGGATACCTACACGGCGCTGATCATCCCGGCATTACCGCGTGCGTTTGTCCTGTTCTTCCTGCGGCAGTACATGTTGTCGCTGCCCGATGATTTGTTGGATGCCGCGCGCGTGGACGGGGCCAGCGAGTTTCGAATCTGGGCGCGAATCGTACTGCCGCTGATCGGTCCGGCGTTGGTTGCGATGGGGATCTTTGTTTTCCTGGCGGACTGGAACAACCTGGTCTGGCCGCTGGTGATCCTCCAGTCGGAAGAACTGCGCACGCTGCCGCTGGTGCTCTCGACGATGGTCAATGCCTTCAGTGGTGCGGCCCAGGTCGGAATCCAGATGGCGGCGGCCCTGGTGGTGTCGCTGCCGACGCTGATCATGTTCATTATTTTCCAGAAGCAGTTTGTGCGGGGTATCGCGCTCACCGGTATGAAGGGCTGAATCGATTCATGCTACTTGACTATCATCGCAGCCCAATCGTAGGCATCTACTACTATCCGAAACTGGATCGCTGGGATGACGAGCAGATCGCTCGCGACCTGGATGAGGTCGCGGGCGCGGACCTGCGCTCGATCTGGCTGTTCTTCGATCCGTTTTATGCCCAGGTGGCTACTGACCGCTTGGGCATCCTGTTGGACTATGCCGCGCAGGTCAAGCTGCACGTCGTGCCGGTTCTGGGGCAGTTTTTGCAGCTCCACGAACACCCTGACGTGCGTATCATCAACGCGGACGGGTCTACCTCCGACGATCCGCGCTTTTGGAACATGGGCTGCTTCCGCAACCCGACGGTGATCGATCTGGCAACTGCGCGGGCGACCGGCTTCTTGCGTGATTTTGGCGACCATCCCGCGCTGTACCGGCTGGAAGGCCGCGCCGCGATGAGTTTCGCGCACGAGGCATACTACCGCAACAGCATCCCGGAATTTGGCGGCGGGCCGATGCTGCCCAACTGTTATTGCGACCACTGCTGCGCGGCGTTCAGTGACTATCTGGCCGCGCGTGGGCTGGATGCGACCGTCGAACCGCCGCACGACGCATCGGACCCGGCCCTGTGGCAGCACTGGCTCAACTGCCACGCCGAGGCGGTCCCGGCCTTCTTGCGTCACGTGATCGCCGCGTCCAAAGCCGTCACGCCGTTGTGGGCGACCCACGAATGCAACGATTTTTACCCGGCGTCGTGGCAGTCGGTTTATACCGGCAACGATTGGTGGCGCATGGGCGCGACACTCGACTTCGGCCATGAAGACATGTACCCGCTTGAATTCGACCACCGCTATCAATGTTACGTCTACGACTACGCCAAAGACATGATGCGCAGCGCGATGAACTTTGAGGCTCTGATCACGGCGAACGGGCAGGCGTTTAAATCGTGGCTTGGCTACACCATTCCCGAAGGCAGCATGAGCGAACAAACTTACTCGTGTCTGGCGCATGGTGCCCTGGGGTTGGTCTGGTGGGGCCAATGGCAGGGTGACACTCCGGCTGAACGTTATGCCCTGACGCGGCAAACCCGGCCCTTCAACCGGGACTACGCCGCGTTGGTCGCGCAGCTTGAAGGCTGCCAGCTTTCGCAGGCCAAGATCGCATTGTTATACTCGTGGACGACGATGAGTCAGGCGCTCAACGACGAGCACAGCTATGATACGCTGCTCGCTTATATGATGCTGGTGCAAAGCGGCTATCCGGTTGATCTCGTGTCTGAAGATCAGGTCGCTGGAGGCATATTGGCGCAGCGCGGCTATCAGGTCCTGGCTGTGATGGGCGGCGCTGCGCTCGCGCAGCCCATCCACCAGGCAATCGACCGGTATGTCCAGGCCGGGGGACTGCTCATCACGGACTACGCCCCATCGCTGAACGCGGTGTTCCGACCGCTATACGCCGATTGGCGCGGATCGGAGTCCGACCTGCGTTTTTACCGGCTGCCGGACCATACACCGGTCGCCGTTCATTTGAAGGCCGCGCCGCTGCTGCCGCCGGAAAATGCGGTGATCCTGGCGTCGTATGATGATGGGTCCCCGGCTGTTGCCCGGATCGCGCATGGCAGCGGGTCGATCATCCTGGCGGGCAGTTACCTGGGCTGGGATTACAGCGATTACCCCGGCTACTACGACCTGGCCGCGATGTTTCCGTTCCATACACGGCGTGATGCGGCGCTGCGGGACTGGTTCGCCGGAGTGCTGGCTGAAGCCGGAATCGTGCCGCCCGCACGATCCAGTCACCCGGACGTGGAAGTCGCGCTGTGGCACACGCCGGATCGTGACGGTGGCCTGCTGATCGTCATCAATCACCTGGATGAAACCGTCGAGACGGGTGTTTCAATTACGGATGGCGCGTGGACGGTCCGCGATGCTTTGACCGATCAAACCATTGGTTACGCCGGAACGTTGACCATTACGCTCCGGCCATTTCAGGGACGCGCCTTCCGGTTGACCGGAACTTAACCTCACTGCAAAAAGGACTCATGCACGATGGGAAACACAATTATCGGAAATGCCCTGCCCAACATCCCCTGGGAGGATCGGCCAGCCGGATCAAACGCGGTGGTCTGGCGCTACAGCCAGAACCCGATCATCTCGCGTCACGCCACACCGCGCTCAAACAGCATTTTTAACAGCGCCGCTGTGTCGTATAAGGACCGATTCGCGGGAGTCTTTCGCGTGGATGATACCCGCCGGTACATGAATCTGCACGTCGGACACAGCGCGGACGGCATCACCTGGGACATCGCGCCGGACCCGATCGAATGGCAGTTCGATGATGCGGAACTCGCCACCTTTGTCCACCGCTACGATCCGCGCGTCGTGTGGCTGGAAGATCGCTATTACGTGACGTGGTGTAACGGCTATCACGGCCCCACCATCGGGATCGGGTATACCTACGATTTCACGGAATTTCGTTTTCTCGAAAACGCGTATCTGCCCTACAACCGCAACGGCGTGCTGTTCCCGCGTAAGATCAATGGCAAGTACGTCATGCTCAGCCGCCCCAGCGATACCGGTCACACGCCGTTTGGCGACATTTTTTGCAGCGAAAGCCCGGATATGATCCATTGGGGCAAACACCGCTTTGTGATGGGGCCTAAAGCCTGGACGTGGCAGAGCACCAAAACTGGCACGGGGCCGATTCCGATTGAGACGACCGAAGGCTGGTTGTTGATCTATCACGGCGTGCTGACGTCATGCAACGGGTACGTTTACAGCATGGGCGCGGCCCTGCTTGACATTGACGAACCGTGGAAGGTGATCTACCGGGGCGGCCCTTACCTGATGTCGCCACAGATGTTATACGAGAACGCGGGCGACGTGCCGAACGTCGTTTTCCCATGCGCAGCACTGGCCGACGCCGATACCGGGCGCGTCACGCTGTATTATGGCGCGGCAGATACGGTCACCGGGCTGGCTTTTGGCTACGTGGACGAAATCATCGACTTTGTCAAAAGGAATTCAGAACTATAGGAGATTTTGGACATGATCAAACGTTTACTCTTGTTTCTGGCTGTCTTGACTCTCGCCCTGCCGGCGGTCGCGCTGGCGCAGGATGGTGGTGAGGACCTGCATTTCATCAACCACAAAGGTCAAGACCTGTTCCTGGACGGCATCAACCTGGCCTGGATCAATTTTGGCCGGGACCTGCCCGATTTTGACGAAACCGCCTTTGTGGCCGCCCTGGACGACATCGCCAAGGCGCACGGTAATACGCTGCGCTGGTGGCTGCACACCGACGGCAGCGCCAGCCCGCTCTACGGTGACGATGGCAAAGTGGTCGGGCTGGGCGAGAACGACATCAAACACCTCAAACGCGCGGTTGACCTTGCCTACGAACGCGGCATCCTGATCATGCCAACACTCTGGTCACACGACATGCTGAAAGAAAAGGAAGGCGTGCCCGCCGAGTGGAACAGACTCATGATCGAGGACCCGGACTATACCCAGGCGTATATCGACAACGCCCTGGTCCCGATGGTGACCGCGCTCAAAGGACATCCCGGCATCGTCGCCTGGGAAATTTTCAACGAGCCGGAAGGCGTGACCGAGGAATTCGGCTGGACGGAATACCGCACCGATATGGCGTCGATCCAGCAGTTCGTGAATCTGCTGGCCGGGGCGATCCACCGTACCGATCCGGATGCGAAGGTGACGAACGGCTCGTGGAACATGCGCGTGCTGACCGACGTGGACGGGTTCATGAACTATTACACGGACGAGCGCCTGATCGCGGCAGGCGGCGACGCGGACGGCACACTCGACTTTTACCAGGTGCATTTTTACCCGGAGCACTTCGCGGACGATACCTCGCCCTTCCATAATCCCGCCTCTCACTGGGAACTCGACAAACCGCTCATCGTCGGTGAATTCCCCGCCGCCGGGATCAAAAACCTGGGTATGGGCTACCTTCCCGAAGGCCGCATCATGCGTAACAGCATCGAGTCGTATAGCAACCTCTACGAAAACGGCTACGCCGGCGCGCTGGCCTGGCAGTACATCGGCGGCGATCACGGCAAGATGCTGGACGCGACTCCCGGCATCATCACGCTGTTCAACATAGCGCCGGAACACGTCGTCGTGGATATTGGCGACGTGGACCATATCCCGGTGATCGAAAATGGCATTGACACGATCGTCGTCCCGAATGACACCGCAAACATGGAAGCCGCCAACCTGCCTGACGTGTTCCAGGATGTCGAAGACGGCGATAACCTGAGTTACACGATCACGAAGAATACGAATGCCGAACTGGTCACGCCGACCATCACCGACGCCGGAGTGCTGACGCTGGCGTTTGACGTGGGCCGCACTGGCACGGCCAATCTTGAAGTCACCGCGACCGATTCGGCGGGTCATACGACCAGCGTTGATTTTGTGGTGCAGGTCACCGATCCGAATCGCGGAAACGTGGCGCTTGGCAAGCCGGCCACCTCCTCGACTGTCGAAAGCCAGGCCTACCTGGGCGAATTCGCCACCGACGGCGTTGAAAATACCCGCTGGTCAACCCAGTATGCGGACGATCAATGGCTGATGGTTGACCTCGAAGGTGTGTTCGAGATCGGCCAGTTTGTCCTGCGGTGGGAAACCGCGTACGGCAAGTCCTACGAGCTTCAGGTGTGGGATGGCGAAGCATGGCGGACCGTCTACAGCGAGGCCCTTAGCGACGGCGGGATCGACGACATCGCGCTCGATGAACCGGTGCTGGCGCGTTATGTGCGGCTGCACGGCATCGAGCGTGGCACGCAGTGGGGCTTCTCCCTGTGGGAGTTTGAAGTCTACGGCGTGAAAGTGGAAGGCGACTATCCTGCGCTGGAAACGCCACCCCCGGCTGACGTGGCCCCTGCCGAAGTCGAGCCGGAGCCGGTCGTTGCGGAAACGTCACTTTTCGATTTTGAAGACGGTGCGCAAGGCTGGATCGTGGTGGATTATTGGAACGCGATCACGACGGTTGAGCAGTCCACCGACATGGCATCCGAAGGCAGCGCAGCGCTCAAGTTGGGCGGCGCGTTCAGCGGCACCGCCTGGGAAGAAGGCGGCGCGGTAGTCGGCCTGGAAGATGGCACCGACTGGTCGGCGTTTGATGCCGTTTCCATCGACCTGTACGTGCCAGAAGGCGCGGAAAACTTCCTGTCGCAAATCTTCATGAAGACCGGCGATGACTGGACGTGGGCCAACACGCCGGACATCCAGCTTGTGCCCGGCGAGTGGAACACGCTCATCGCCACGCTGGCGGATATGGGCGATCCGGCTGCCGTGCACGAACTCGGCATTAAGATCGGCACCAGCACCACCGCGCTTGAAGGTGACTTCTACGCCGATAACGTCACGCTGGTCGACCTGGCCGAAACCGCCGCCGTCGAACCGGAACCCGAAGCGGCACCCTCCGGCCCGATGCTGTCGCGTTCGATGCTGCTCTACACGTTCGAGAAGGACCTCGACGGCTGGGTCTTCGCGGATTACTGGCCCGCCGGGCGGGAGCTTGCCCAGTCTGATGAAATGG
>CAYMTN010000016.1:37323-41736 GCA_964393335.1 uncultured Anaerolineaceae bacterium | reverse complement strand
AATATTATATTTTGTTTATACATCTCTATTTGATTTCTTGTTTTATTTTCCAAAGTATATGTTACACTTTATATTAGTTTTCCGTATTGAATTGATAATTTGAGTTAAAAATTACATCATTTGGAAGGAGAAAAAATGGAAACATTAGTTGTTGGAAAAATCCTAGACGTTATAGTCAAAGTATTTGGAAAACTCGCAAGCCTTTTTCAAATGCGCGGAAAGCTAAAAGTATTTGTTGATTTTGAAAAAAAATCAGGGAGGGGCGCAAAGTTATCTGTTTCGGTTGTAAATGCTGACCTGCGACCAATAACGATTGAAGATACTGTTCTGCGTCTGAAGTCGGGTCAGACTTGGAAATACATTATGAATAGAACTCACGTGAAACTTGAGCCAACAGATCGTGTGACGTTCGATTTTCCACTGCATGACCTTCGCGTTGATGGTATCAGCCCCCTCGACATTGCACGTGTGGAAGTTTGGGATACGGCCAGGAAAGCAAAGAAAGTTAGGATTCCAAAGCATATTCGTTCACAGGTACAAGAAGTCTGGACAGGTTGGCAAAAATCGAAAGAGTGATCTTCTCAGAATAAGCGCATCAATTTAACATGGAAAACTGTTTGTACCGCCGCCGAGGAACATGACTTGGCGGCGGTTTTTTGTTGGGTAAGCGTTTTGTGTGCTGATTGCCAATCGACGCGATGATGTTTTGCACTATACGCCGCCCCAGACGAACGTTTATAGTTGTGGGCAACCTGGAAGGTGAGGTATGAGCGCACAGGCACAGCTTGAAGCCCTGATTCCGGTGGCGGTGGCGCTGGTGCTCTCCGGGTTTATCGGGCTGGACCGCGAATGGCGGCACAGCCCTGCCGGAATCCGCACCCACATGATGGTCGGTATGGGGTCAGCCCTGGTGATCGTGTTGGGATCGCAGTTGTACGACCCCAACTCGGCGGCCCGGCTGGCCGCGAATGTCATCACCGGCATCGGGTTTCTGGGGGCGGGCGTCATCGTCCGCCGGAAAAGCGAGGTCCACGAATTGACGACGGCGTCGTCGTTGTGGTTCGTGGCGATTCTAGGCATGGTGGCCGGGGCCAAGCTGTACGTGCTGGCCGCAGGCGCGACGCTGTTAGGGTGGCTTGTGCTGGCGGTGCTGCGTTGGCTGACGAAACGGGCAACAACCTGACGATCCGCGTCTGGCGGATCATCAGGGCGGGGTTAGTGTTCGTCGTCGGCGGGGAGATGACGCTCGATGTGGTTTTTGACCGCAAAAACCGCTGCTTCAGCCCGGTTGGACACCTGGAGCTTGCTCAGGATGTTGCCGACATAATTACGCACCGTGCCTTCGCCGAGGAAAAGCTGGGCGGCGATTTCGCGGTTGGTCAGCCCTTCGACCATCAGCGCCAGGATGCGCATTTCCTGGGGCGTCAACCCGGAAAACGCCGATGCTTCTTTCACCTGGGCGGCCTGGCGGACTTCTTCGAGCAGGGCTTTGGTCATCGTCGGGTCGATCAGGGCGTCACCGCGCCCGACCATGCGGATGGCGTCAACCAGGTCGGTGCTGCCGACGCGTTTGAGGACGTAACCAACAGCCCCCGCGCGGACGGCGTCCATCACGAGCTCGTCTTCGGCATACGACGTCAGCATGATCACTTTCGTTTCCGGTAGTTTTTCGTTGATTTGTTCGCAGGCTTCGATGCCCGATAACCCGCCGGGCATACGGATATCCATGACGACAATGTCAGGTTTGTGGGTCATCGTCTGACGCACGGCGTCGATGCCGCTTTCGGCTTCGGCAACAACCAAAAAATCCGTTTGTTGTTCGAGCAGTGCTTTTAATCCGGCGCGTACAACGGCGTGATCATCGGCGATCAGTATACGAAGTGGTGTCACTAGGTTCTCCGACATGGGATTCGTTGTCAAATAATGATTTTTTGAGTGTTCAAAAGAAGTGGACAATCACAGGCGCCGATCACTAAGGGAGGGACACGATACCCAATCATACGCCGCTGCATTTGTCCAATCGTGAACCGGCCCGTCCCTGGTCATGTGTTGAACATCACTGTAATTATATGACTTTTGAAACATTCGTCCAGATTATACCGTGTCCCGGGTGATAAAAAAACTGCCGACCGTTGATGGAACAGCCCGACACTGGTATCTTTTCTGATTTGTATGAAGTATATCCCAAAAAACACATTCCCATCTGGAATGAAGAGTAAGCTGGCAAACAGACTATGAACTCAACATCTCACTCACCCCATACCTTACCGGAAAAAAGCGCGGCGATGCTCAACGCGTTGAGCCGGGCTGCCGCGACGATCACCAGTGAGCTGAGCCTGCCCCGCACGCTGCAAGCCATCACCGATATCGCGCGCGAGTTAGTCGAGGCGCGTTACGCGGCGTTGGGCGTGCCCAATGACGACGGCACGCTGCGGGCGTTTATCACCTCCGGGTTGGATACAGGCGAAGTCAGCGGCATCGAGCACGAGCCGCGCGGGTTGGGACTGTTGGGCGCGATTCTCGAAGCCGACAGCCCGATCCGGTTGGACAATATCCGCGACGACCCGCGCTCGGTCGGTTTTTGCGGCCATCACCCGGTCATGACGCGGTTTCTCGGCGTGCCGATCATCAGTCACGGCGAGCGCCTGGGCAACCTGTACCTGACCGACCCGCTGGACGGGCAGCCGTTTAGCGTAGACGATGAACGCCTGATCGTGCTGCTGGCGAATCATGCGGCGGTAGCCATTGAAAACGCGCGTCTGTCCGAGCAGCTCCAGGTGATCGCGCTCAGCCGCGAACGCGACCGCATCGGCATGGAACTGCACGACGGCGTGATCCAGTCGGTGTATGCGGTCGGCATGAAACTCGAAATCCTGCGCGGCCAGTTCCCGATGACGCCGGAGCAAGAGCAGCAGTACCAGAGCATGATCGTCGATCTCAACCAGATCATCGACGACATCCGGCTGTATATCCGCAACCTGCGCAGCGCGCGTGAAGAACAGGCGACCTTCAAGCAGCGGTTGGATAATCTCGCCCGTCACTTCCGCGACTTCGCGCGGGTGGACGTGGTGATCGACGTACCGGCGACGCTACGCACGCTCAATGATCGCCAGCGCCATTCGTTGACGCAGATCGTGCGCGAGGCGCTGTCCAACGTGGCCCGCCATGCCCACGCGACCCAGGTCAAGGTCAAGGTGCGCGAAACGGATAACCGGCTGATCCTCACGATTGAAGACAACGGGATGGGTTTTGATCCCGCAGAACTGAAGAATCCGGAAAGCTTCGGCTTGCGTAATATGGAGCAGCGCGCGCGTCAGCTCAGCGGCCAGTTCGTGATCCGCAGCGTGCCGAATGAGGGCACGACGCTGACGGTACAGATTCCGTTCCGGCCTTGACGGTGCCCACACCTTACACAAACCGCTCCGGGGTGGTGCGCTGGCCGGTTTCTGCCGAACGTAACATGGCCTCGATCACGGCCACGTCTTGCAGCCCCTGTTCGGGCGTGTTGGCGTGGGGCGTACCTTCGCGGATCGCAGCGGCAAACGCGGCCAGTTCGCGCTCGACGCCGACGTAATTCGCGCGTTCCACGCGGCACACGCCGTCTTCCGCCGTGATCTCGACCTCACCCTGCTGGACGCGCAGCGTACCCTGTTCGCACACGATATACAGCATCGAAGGCCAGGGCGCGCCGTGCGCGTACGTCACGCTGTAGGTGCCCGTCAGGCCGCTGTCAAAAACAAACGCGGCGTTGAGCGTGTCGGCGGGTGGCAGGTCGGGGCGCACCTGGGCCGTGAAAGCGCTGACGGCGGCGATCTCGCCCAGGATCAGCCGCAGTCCGGCGACATGATGCACGCCGCCATCCAGCAAAAAACCACCCTGAAAAACGCCGGACCGCCGCCATTCGGTCTGGTAGTATTTGTTGTCCGGCGACAGATCGGCGTACTGCGGCCAGTTGCAGACCAGCGGAGCGCCCACTTCCCGCGAGCGGATCGCCTCTGCCGCGTGGCTCAGGGCCGGATCATAGCGCCAGTTTTCCGCCACCATCCACACCTGGTCCGCATGCTGCCGGTGATACAGGTCCAGCAGCCTGCGCCCGGTGGCCACGTCCGGCGCGGCGGGTTTTTCGCTGATGACGTGTTTGCCCGCCGCCAGCGCCCGCTCGATGGCATCCGGCATGATGTGGATCGGCAGCAGCAGCGCCACCGCGTCCAGGTCCTCTTCTGCCAGCAGCGCGTCCAGGTCGTCAAAGGCCGGGGCGGCGTTGGCCAGTTGGCCGGTGATGGTTTCGGCGTTTTCGAGATGGCGGCTGTATACGGCGGCGATCTCAAATGTGCTGCCGAGCGTTTGCAGGGCGGGCAGGTAGGCATCGCGGGCAAAAATGCCCGTACCGGCTAATCCCAGGCGGATCGGGTT
>CAYMTN010000016.1:33815-37223 GCA_964393335.1 uncultured Anaerolineaceae bacterium | reverse complement strand
AGCAGGGTGTTGCGGTGGATGTGCAGCCGCTTGGCGGTGCGGGTCAGGTTGCCGTGTTCCTCGAAAAATGCTTCGAGCGTGGCGATAAACTCGGTGTTCTGCGGGGTGGGTTCGGCTAATTCGCCCAGCGTTTCGTAATAAAACCGGCTCAGCTCGGGCGAGCCGACCAGCAGCGACAACAGCCGGTAGACGCCCATCTCGCGGAAGGCCAGCGGCGCGGCGAGCTTCCACTGGTTCGCGGTGCGGAAGGCGGCGACCGCCTGCTGGAAACTCTCGCGCCAGGCTTGCAGATCGCTGGCGCTCTGGCCCAAACCGGCCACGACCGGTACCTGGTAGCGCTCCTGTACGCGGCCCTGCACGGCCAGCGCCAGATCGCGGGCGGTGCTCTCGTCGCCTTCGCAAAAAACGATCACCTCGCTGCCATACGGCTGGACCAGCGCCCCGAAACCCAGCGCGCCGGACTGTTCGTTGCACAGCGCTTCGATCTGGCGAGCGGTCGGCACATTTTCGCGCAGCCCGCCGATATATAACGTCGTGTAGCGCTGTTCCGGCTGGTAACCCAGGCGCGTCAGGCGCAGCAGCGCTTCGCTTTCGTTGATCATGCCGCCCAGGAACTGCTCCAGGACGTTGCCCTGCACGCGTTTTTGCGCTTCGCGGATCGCTTTTTCCTTCGCCATTTCCAGCGCGCAGACGGCGGCCCCGTGCCGCGTGATCGCCACGTCGAGCGCGTCATACGGCTCGCTGTCTTCGAAGATCAGCGACAGGAACCCACGCCCCATCTTACCCGCGACAATCGGCGCGACCAGCCGCCGCAGTCCCAGGGTGGGCAGGGGGATGGCGACCGGGTCCGGGCTGGCCTGCGCGACCTCTACCCGGTCCCGGAACAGGGCGGGCAGCGGGTTGGCATCATACAGCGCATCTTCGATCACGGGCCAATCGGGGGTTTCGGTCAGCGGACCGGCCAGGGCTAATGGGCGCAGGCGTTTATCCTGCACGACGACCGTTTTGCCGGTCATGTTCGCCAGCACGTCGGCCAGCGCTTCCAGGCCGCGATTTTCCGTGGAAAGCTGCAATAACTGCTCGCGGATCTCGCGCCCGCGTTCGTCGGCGGAAACCGGCGTGCCCATCAGAACCTGGGCGGTGTGGTTTTCAACGTCGCGTAACGACGCGGTATCGGGCAGGCGCAGCAGCGGTGTGCCGAGTTCGTCGGCGGTATCGCGGGCGGGCCGTCCGATTTCACCCAATACGCCGATCGCGCTGACCTCCATTTCGGCCAGGTCGCGGATCAGGCTGACCAGCGTGAGTTTATCACTCAACAGGTGCATGGCATCCAGCGAGAGCAGCGCCATTTCGCCGCCATGTAGATCGGGGAAGGCAGGTGGGCGCGTATTCAAGACATGCACCCACGTCACGCGGCGGTTAGCGCCCAGTTGGCCGGCGACCAACGTCGTGCCGACGGGCAGCGCCAGGCGGAGCAGGTGATGAATGGTCAGGTTGGTCTGTCCTGCCACGGGTGTCCTCGCAGACTTCCGGCTCGATCCGAACGAGACTGTGCGCCAACGATACTGCCGGTGCGCAAAGGTTTAATCTTCAATGCGAGTACCAGAAAAAGCGCTTGACGTCAGGCGTTATTCAGGTCGTGTCATTTCCGCCTGAAAACAGGGCGGTTTTTTGAGCACAACTATCAACGCTATTTAATAAACACTCAAGTAGCGATCCAGTTCCCACGGGCTGACGACCGGCAGGAAATCGTCCCATTCGATGCGCTTGGCTTCCAGGAAACGCTCGAACAGGTGCAGTCCCAGGGCGTCACGGGCCAGATCGCTGGCCTCAAACTCGTCGAGCGCCTCACGCAGCGAACCGGGCAGCGTGGTCAGGTGGCGGCGGCGGTACGACACTTTGTACAGCTCTTCTTCCGCAGCAGGCGGCAGTTCCAGGGCGTCATGAATGCCTTGCAGCCCTGCCTGCAACAGCACCGCAAATGCCAGGTACGGGTTGCAGCTTGGGTCGGGGCAGCGCATTTCGATCTGCGTACCAAATTGGCCCGGTTCTGACAGGCGCGGCACGCGCAGCAGCGCTCCCCGGTTCAACTGCGCCCAGGTCACATAAATCGGCGCTTCCAGCCCGGCCATCAGCCGTTTGTAACTGTTGACCAGCGGGGCCAGCACGGCGCAGATCGCGCGGGCGTGGAGCAGTTGCCCGGTCAAAAAAGACTGCGCTTCGCCGGATAGGCCGTAATCATTCGCGGGATCGGTGAACCGGTTCGCGCCGCTCTCGGTGTCGTACAGCCATTGGTGGACGTGCATGCCGCTGCCCGGCGCATTCGTGATCGGTTTGGGCATGAAAGTGGCGAAACGTCCCTCCTGCCGGGCGATGGTGCGGACCGCCATGCGGGCCGTGACGATTGAATCGGCCATCCGCAGCGCATCAGACGGCGCGAGGTCCAGTTCGTGCTGGCCGCCGCCGACTTCGTGATGGCTCGATTCGACCACGATCCCCATGCCGCGCAGCGCATCGCTGACGCGCTTGCGGATGATGCGCGCCGCCCCATCCGAGGCGTCGAAATAACTCGCCTGGTCGTCGGGATTGAGCATGTGCGAATCCGGCGGATCGCGGAACAGGTAAAATTCGAGTTCGGGCGCGACGACGTAACGCACGCCGATTGCCGCGGCCTGTTCGACCGTGCGCCGCAGCGCGCCGCGCGGGTCCCCGGCGAAGGGCTGCCGGTTGGGGGTGTATACGTCGCAGACGATGCGTGCCGTGCGGCCCACGTCATCGCGCGCGGTTTCCCACGGCAGCACGGCGAACGTCGACAGGTCGGGAATCAGGTACATGTCCGATTCGGCGACCCGTGCGAACCCTTCGACAGCAGAGCCGTCGAACCACACACCTTCCTGCATCGCGGCAGGCAGGTGGTCGGCATCGATCGTCACCGTTTTGATCATACCGGCCACGTCCGTAAATTGAAGGTCGATGGCGCGCACGTCTTGGTCGCGTAGCTGCTTTAACACGTCATCTGGATGAAGCGCTGGGGAATCACTCATAAATATGTCCTGAAAAACTCGCTGGCCGAACCGGGTAATTGCCCCCATTATAACAAGTAACCCGTCACGCGTCTGTGGTTGTTTTTGTGCGATTCGCCCAATTGTGACGCTGCTCCCATACCGGCGAGTTGTGTTAAGGCATATGGCAGGTCGCAAATTGGGCAGATGGCACAATAATCCGCGATCAGCCTCAAAAATTAAGAAATCGTAAGAGCGACGTTGCTATCTCGTCGGGTGTTTGTGAAGGTTTGCTGAAAATGGCGTGAAAAATGTATACAGCCACTCAATTCTAACTTGACTTTATATTTATGCCATGCCATAGTGAGAGTGGGTTTTATATGGCAGATTTTGTCATTATTGACGG
>CAYMTN010000016.1:23852-33715 GCA_964393335.1 uncultured Anaerolineaceae bacterium | reverse complement strand
GCGGGCAACCTGGTGCTGGACCAGTTCTGGATGGATACCAAGCGTAACACGTCCACCGACTATTTCACCGAGACCACGGCGCAAGCCCAGGCGTATATCAAAGCATTCGAACCGGACGTGGTGATTGCCATCGATAACAACGCGATCCAGATGGTGGTTGCCACCTGGCCGGACGAGGTGCTGCCGTTTGTGTACGCCGGGCTGAATAATGCCCCGGAGGACATACCCGGTCTGGCGGGGCGGGCCAACGTGACCGGCGTACTGGAACGGGCGCACGTCAGCCAGACCCTCGAATGGATCCATTATGTGCTGCCGTCTGTACGGCGGATCACGTTCCTGGCCGATGCTTCGGCGACGACCTACGCGTATATCGAGGCGGTCCGGTCCGAGTTTGCCAGCCCGACTCAGTTTGACGCGGGCAGCATGGTCGTGCTGCTGACCAATTCCTACACGGAGTGGCAAGACATCATCACCACATACGGCCCCCAAACGGATGCGTTCATGGTCGGCACGTACCAGACTCTGCGCGACGAAGCCGGCGAGACGGTTCCGTCGGCGGACGTGATGGCCTGGACGGTCGCGAACTCCGAGGTGCCGGTCGTGCCCTTGTGGGTTTTTGGCGTGCAAGAGGGCGCGTTGGGCGGCCCGGTCATTTCCGGTGAAACACAGGGATATGAAGCGGCGACCAAAGCGGTGCTCATTTTGCAGGGCGAGTCACCGGCAGATATTCCGGTGACGACACCGGCACGCGGCAGACTCTCGCTGAATGCAGGGGCCGTCGCGCGCTGGCAGGTTCAGATTCCTCTCGATCTGGTTCAGGTTTCGACGATCTACGGACCGGATGGTCAAATTATGGATAGGTGATATTATGCTGCGAAAACTGAGCATCCAGGCACAACTGGTTTTGTTTGTCGTGCTGGCCCTGGTCCTGCTGACAGCGGGCCTGCTAACGGCTCAGATCGTGCAGGAACGACGGTCCCTGATACAGGCTGAGCGTGACCGCAGCCTGGTGCTGACGGCCAACGTCCAATCCGTGATCCAGGCCATCAGCCCGCTGATCATGACTCTCGATGACGCCACCGAGTTGAACACGCGCCTCGCCTCGCTGGTCGAGGCCAACGATAACATCGCGTTTATGGCCGTCGCCTGGCCGGATGGCACGGTCATTTTCCATTCTGATCCCGCGTACAAGGGCCAGACGGTCAGCGCACTGGCCAACCCAAATCCTGGCAAGACGGTGCGCGAAGAAGTGACCGGCTTCAACGATGTCTACGTGACGGCGAACGAACAGCCCAACCCGGTCGCACAGGGGCCGGACTCGTTTAACATCATCGTCGGGACGGCGGCCGGCGCCATCGACGACCACCTGATGATCAGCGCGGTAACGTCGGTGCTGGTCGCGCTGTTCGGCGTCGTGGTTGTGAGTTTCGTCGCCGTGCTGCTGCTGCGTAGGAGCGTGGTCCGTCCTATCCAGAACCTGACAGGCGGCGTGCAGGCATTCACCGAAGGGCAGCTCAGCCACCGCATCCGGCCTGAAGGCAGCCGCGAGCTATCACTCCTGGGGGACGCGATGAACCAGATGGCGGCGCAGCTCCAGGAGTCGCAGAGCCATCTGGAAGCACGCGTGCAGGCCCGCACCCGTGATATGCAGCTAGCCGCGCAGGTTTCTGAGCAGGTTTCGACCATTCTGGACCCCAACGAACTGTTGCCGCTGGTTGTCGAGCTGACCAAATCCAGTTTTGACCTGTATCACGCCCACATTTACCTGGTTGACAACACAGGCGATTACCTCCAGCTCAGCGCGGGAGCCGGGGAGGCCGGGCGCGTGATGAAAGAACGCGGGCACAGCATCCCGTCCGGTGCGCCGCGCAGCCTGGTGGCCCGCGCAGCCCGTGAGAATAAACCGATCATTGTGGCGAACACAATGGAAGACCCCGGTTTTTTGCCGAACCCGCTGCTGCCTCGCACCCGTTCGGAGGCCGCGCTGCCGCTGACCGTTGGCAGCCGCGTATTAGGCGTGCTGGACGTACAGGCCGATCAGGTTGGGCGTTTTGACGAAGACTTACTGCCGGTGCTGACAACGCTGGCCGGGCAGATCGCGGTCGCCATCGAAAACGCGCGCTTGTTCAGCACGGTGGAAGAATCCAGCCGTTTTGAGCAGGCGCTGGCCACGATCACGCAGTCGATCCAGCGTGCGACCAACATGGACGAAGTGCTGCAATTGGCCGCGCGTGAATTGGGCCGCACGCTGCGCGTGCCGTTTACGGCGGTTGAACTCAAGGTGCAACCGGCTGCCGGACCGGTGGTTGAGGCGCACGCTGCTGAACCAGACCAGGACGAAAACTACGCGGCTGATCTGGAAGCCGCGCCGAATTAATGTTTGAAAGCAGGTATCTGATCGGTCAACGATAGTTGGTCGTGAGAAAGCGCGGAATTATGAGTACAGAAGCAAAAACTAACCGACCCCTGGCAGACATGCACCTGCCGTTCTGGCGGCAGATTCGCTGGAATCTGATCCTCTATTTTGTGCTGTTGGCGGTGCTGCCGCTGGCGATCGTGACAGTCATCACGCTCGACCGCACGCGTAACCAGGCGCGGGATCAGGCGCTCAACCAGCTTGAATCGGTGGCGGCGCTGAAAGCAACCGAGCTGGCTGACTGGGAGACGACCAGCACCGGCGTGTTGGATGTGCTGTACGCCGGTGAGGTGCGCCGTAACCGCTTCGATGTGCTGGCGATGACCACCGAAAGCGGTTTCAAGTTTGAACAGTATACAGTCAACGCCCTTTTTACCGAGGCGGTGGCCGGTCAGCAAGGGTTCAAGGAGTTTTTCTTCTACGGTGCGGATGGCACGATCCTGGCCTCGTCGGACCCCGTTCAGATCGGCAAGACGGCCAGGGTGCAGCCCTATTTTGACCCCAGCCTGGCGAATGCGCACTTTGTCCAGCCCCCGTTTTACGAAGTGGGTCAGGATGAACTGACGATGGTCGTGACTCGCGCGGTATACAACGACAATGGGGTGCTGATAGGGGCGCTGGCCGGACGTCTGGACCTGGCCTCGTTGAGCGACCTGATGACCGAGCGCGAGGGCCTGGGCGAGACGGGTGAAACGTACCTGGTGAGCTTGCAGAGTAATTACCTGCTGACCGCCAGCCGGTTCAGCGGTTACGAGGTGCGGCGCAGCTATCACAGCTATGGTATCGATCACGCGCTGGACGGCCAGAGTGGTTCCGGGAGTTATACGAACTATCGTGGTAAACAGGTGTTCGGCGTTTACCAGTGGATCCCGTCGCTGCAAGTCGCCATGCTGGCCGAAATCGAGGAAAGCGAAGCGTTATCCGCTTATAACGGCGCGCAACAGACGGCGGTCCTGCTGACCGTTCTGGCGGCGCTGGCGGCGGCGGCGATCGGGTTTTATGCGGCGACACGCTTCTCGCGGCCTATTTTGACGCTGACCGAGGCGGCGGCCCGTATCACCGGTGGCAACCTGTCCGAACGGGTCGCGCTGCCTGAACGCAACGAGCTGGGTTTGCTGGCGCGCGCGTTCAACGGCATGACGGACCAGTTCCAAGACCTGATCAGCTCGCTGGAAGCGCGCGTTGCCGCGCGTACGCGGGACCTGTTTTTGACGCTGGAAGTCGGCCAGCTTTCGACTCGCATTTACCAGCAAGAAGAACTGCTGCCGCGCGTGGTCGAGTACATCCGCGAGCGGTTTAACCTGTACTACACCCAGGTGTACCTGCTGGATGAGGGCAAACGATACGCCATCCTGCGAGCCGGTACCGGCGAGGTAGGCGAGCAGTTGTTGGCGCGCGCGCACCGCCTCGACCTGAAACAAACGTCAATCGTGGCGCGGGCGGCGCAGTCCCAGCGCCCGGTGCTGGTCGCCGACGCCCTGGCCAGCGATATCCACAGGCCCAACCCGCTGCTGCCTGAAACCCGCTCGGAGGTCGCTATCCCGCTGATTGTCGGTGATGAGGTGCTGGGCGTGCTGGATATGCAGGCCCGCCAGGCGGATACATTCCGCGAAGACAACCTGCCGGTATTCGAGGCGATGGCGAACCAATTGGCGTCGGCGCTGCGCAGCGCGCAGTCGTATGCCGAAACACAGGCCGCTGTCGAACGCGCGACGGTGATCAACCGCCGCCTGACCAGTTCCGCGTGGGAAAGTTACCTGGGCCGCATCGGCGAAGGTAAGCCGGTCGGGTACGAATACGATTTGCAGAACGTGCAGCCGCTGCCGGAAGAAGTGGCGGCGGGCGATGGCTCTGCCAGTGTGGGGAACGGGCACGGGGGGTATGTCACGCGGCCCGTCATGCTGCGCGACCAGCCGATCGGCCAGATCACGTTGGGCGAAGATGGCGAGCGCGAATGGACGGCGGAAGAACTGAACCTGGTCGAAAACGTGGCCGACCAGATCGCGCAAACGCTCGAACAATTCCGCGCATTTGACGAAACGGCGGCGGCGCTGGCGCAGACGGAGAGCCTGTACGAAGCCAGCCGCACGATCGGCAGCGCGACGACGGACCAGGAATTGTATGATGCCCTGGTCCAGAACATACGAACCGAAAACCTGGATCGTGTCGTGCTGGGCGCGATCACCGGGCAAGACTCCGGCGGCGGGCCAATCGTCACGGTAACGGCAGTCTGGGACCGCGCCGGGCAGGAAGCGGCATTCCATGGCAACCGGTTTACGACCCGTGAAATGCCCCTGCTGAAACAGATGACGCCGCGTGACGTGATTCTGGTCGGGGATTTCGAGTCGCCCGATCCGGCGGTCATCGATGCGCAGACTCAGGCGGTCTTCAAACATCTTGGCGTGCAGTCGGCGGCGATCCTGCCGATAGCGACAGGTCAGGAGCTGTTCGGGTGGTTGTTGTTGGAAACCACGTCGCATACGCGCCGGTTTACGGACGAGGACGTGATCCCGTACCGGACGCTGGCCGACCAGGCTGCCGTCGCGTTGCAAAGCCTGCGCCTGTTCGAACAAACCCGCAAACGCGCGGCTGAAATGCAGACGGTGGCCGAAGTAGGCGCGGAGGCGTCCGCCGCGCTCGACATCGAACGCCTGCTGTGGGCGGTTTCCGACCTGACGAAAGAACGGTTTGGGTTATACCACGCTCACATCTACCTGATGGACGAGGCCGGTGAGAATCTGGTACTGGCAGCCGGGGCGGGTGAGGCGGGCCGCACCATGGTCGAGGCGCATCACAGCATCCCGGTGCGGAACGAACGCAGCCTGGTGGTGCGCGCCGCCCGTACGCGTGAGGGTGTATTTATCAACGACGTGACGCGGGCCCCCGACTTTTTGCCGAACCCACTGCTGCCTGCGACACGCTCCGAGATTGCGTCGCCGATGATCGTTGGTGATCGTGTGATCGGCGTGCTCGACGTGCAGGCGAACCAGATCGGGTACTTCACCCAAGAAGACTTGCGCGTGCAAATGACGCTGGCCTCACAGGTCGCCGTCGCGGTGCAGAATGCCCGTTTGTTTGCGGCCCAGGTCCAGACAGCCGAGCAGTTGCGTGAAGTGGACCGGCTGAAGAGTGAATTCCTGGCCAGCATGAGCCACGAGCTGCGTACCCCGCTGAACTCGATCATTGGTTACGCGGAAGTGCTGCTGGATGGCATCGACGGCGATCTGACGGATGACATGCAGGAAGACGTCACCGCCATTCATGGCAGTGGTAAACACCTGCTCAACCTGATTAACGACATCCTGGACCTGGCGAAGATCGAAGCCGGGCAGATGGACCTGGTCTGCGAGTACATGGACTTGAAGCCGTTGGCCGAAGACGTGCTCAACACGGCCCGCGTGCTGCTGAGAGACAAATCGGTGCAGCTACTCGTCGATATGCCGGACGATCTCCCGCAGGTGTACGCGGATGGGCTGCGTATCCGGCAGGTGCTCAGCAACTTGCTGACCAATGCGACCAAGTTCACGGAAGAAGGCAGCATCACCGTCAGGGCGCGGCTCGACGACACGAATCCCGGCGTGCTGCGAGTCTCCGTGATCGATACGGGTATCGGCATGACGAGCGAGCAGCTTGAGGTGATCTTCGACCGCTTCCGCCAGGTGGACCAGTCGCATACCCGCCGCGCAGGCGGTACGGGCCTGGGCCTGTCCATCACGCAGCAGTTGATCGATATGCACGGGGGCACGATCTGGGTTGAAAGCGAACGCGGCACCGGCTCCACCTTCGGCTTCACATTGCCGCTGGCGGCTCCCGAAGCCTGACACTGCCGCCGGCTGGCGCTGTCTGACAAAAACAACTCCAGGTGGGGCGGTATCGCGTAGGGTGGCCGCTCCGCCTGCCTGTTGCTGATGGTTCTGTCATTGTGAGAGGGATTATTGGTCAATGCCTTCGTTGATGAAATCGGTTATGTGCCTGGATTGTAAGCACGAAATGGCGTTTGATCCGCTGCCGGTGACGTGTGACGCCTGCGGGTCGGAGTGGTTGGACGTGCAGTACGACTACGAGCAGACCGCCGGGCGCTGGCGAGGCGGCCTGTCCGACCGGGTCACGACGCTCTGGCGCTATGAGGAACTGCTGCCGCTGGCCAACGCGGAGTCGGCGGTATCGATGGGCGAAGGGTGGACGCCGCTGGTGCGCGCGCAGGCGTTGGGGCGCGAGCTGGAACACGCGCATATTTTCATCAAGGATGAACGCCAATCACCCACCGGCAGTTTTAAGGATCGCCAGGGATCGGTGACGATCTCGTACTTGCAGCAGCGCGGCATTCACGAATGTGTGATGGCATCCACCGGCAACAAAGCCGCCGCCTACGCGGCTTTTTGCGCGCGGGCGGGCATCCGCCTGTGGATCTTCCTGACGAGCACGGTCCCGGCGGAAAAACTGCGCGAGCTGGCGCTGTATGGGGCCGAGGTGGTTAAGATCGCGGGCACCTACGACCAGGCGAAAAAAGTGGCCGTCGATTTTGCGGCGCGGCGCAAGTTGTATTACGACGCGGGCGCGCAGTCGATTCCGGGGCGGGAAGCGTTTAAAACGATCGCTTACGAGATCGCCGAGCAGCTCGCCCGTCTCGAACCCCAGGGGGACGGCAAGTGGCGCGTGCCGGACTGGTACATCCAGGCCGTGAGCGGCGGCATCGGCCCGCTGGGTGTGTGGCGCGGTTTTGAGGAACTCAAACGCATGGGCCTGATCGACCGCCTGCCCAGGCTGGCGCTCGTGCAGTCGGAAGGCTGCGCGCCGATGACCGCCGCCTGGCGCTTCAAATTGGAGCAGGCCGACCCGGTGGTGCCGCATACGCGTATCGCCGTGCTGGCAACCGGCAATCCCGGCAGGGCTTATACCATGCTGCGCAGCGCCTGCCTGCAAACGGGCGGCACGATTATTTCCGCCTCGGATGGTGAGGCGTTTCGCGCGATGCGGCGGTTGGCTCGCCTGGAGGGTTACAGCATGGAACCGGCGGCGGCAGTCGCCTTCGCCGGGCTGGAAAAGTTGATCGCCGACAAGGTGATCGGGCCGGATGAGACGGTGATCGTCAACTGCTCCGGCCACACGTTCCCCGCCGAAAAGCATATCCTCGAAGAACAATACGTGCTCGACCTGCAATTTGGCGAGGGGGATGGCCCCAGCGGCCACACCCAGCTTGAGGAAGGGCTGGGCGCGGCCTTTGAGCGGCTCGACGAACAGGTGACGACGGTCGTCGTGATTGACGACAATCCGCAAGACAGCCGCCTGATCCGCCGCCTGTTGCAGGCGCACAAAAATTACCGCGTGTTTGAGGTGAATAACCCGCTGGATGGCCTCGACCTGGTGCGCCAGCGCAAGCCCGATCTGGTCGTCATGGACCTGACGATGCCGGACCTCGACGGGTTCAACATGCTCGAAGCGCTGAAAGCGGATGCCGACGTGTCGCATATCCCGGTGGTGGTTGTCTCGGCCAAGACGCTGACTGTCGCGGATCGGGCGCGCCTGGAAGGCCGCGCCGAATCGCTGTGGCAGAAGGGTAATTTCAACACGAAGGAGCTGGTCGAGCACGTGGTCGAAACCCTGGGCGGCGATCTCGAGGAAACACCGGAAGCACTCACCGAAGCGACCGAAGGCAAGGTCGTGACGGCGTCCAAAGGCCACATCGACGAGGCGGCACCGCCGCCCGGAAAAATGCGCGATATTGTCGTGATCGACGACGAACGCCACGACGCACGCCTGATCCGGCGGCTGTTGGAAGCGACCGGGCGTTACAAGGTATACGAGGCATACGATGGCACCTCCGGCTGGCAGTTGATCGAGCAGCACCAGCCCGCCCTGATCGTGCTGGACCTCATCCTGCCGGATATCAGCGGCGAAGCGCTACTCGAACGGCTCAAGGCTGACCAGAAGCTGCGTGACATCCCGGTCGTGGTGCTGACCGCCAAAGATATCAAGGCCGAGCAGCGCGAGCAGTTGTTAGGCAAGATCATCTCGCTGTTCGAAAAGGCGAACCTGGACCGGCGCGCGCTGGTCGATTACGTCAACGAAACGCTCAGCGGCGAATAGGGGCTTCTGGGACGTGCGCGGGGAGGGTGTGTTGATCGCCGGCGATGATTTACAATTCGTCCGCAGGGGGGAGACGATTCTCAGGGTGCATGATCTTCGGATATGTCATGCAGCTACACCCATGGCCGGGATGGATTTCGCCGGACGCGGGGCGGCTGGTGTGCAGCGGATTGGCTCGGCCCATCTGCCTGCATGGTTCGCCAGCCGGGACGGCACGCCGTACTGTGTGGCGACTGTGGCTTAATATCTATCCGTAAATTTGTCCTGGTAGGGGCGCTGCTTGCCCCGTCCAGCAATTTACGGATAGGTTGTTAACGTGTAGTGGGAGAATCTGTATGCCATATCGTATCTTGTACGTAGAAGATAACTTTCAAAACAAACGCCTGGTGCGCAAGATTCTGGGGGCGCGCGGGTTTGACGTGATTGAAGCAGAAGATGGCCTGACCGGCGTCGAGATTGCCGCCAAAGAACTACCCGATTTGATCCTGATGGACATCAGCCTGCCCGGTATCGACGGCGTGGAGGCGACACAGCGCATCAAGGCGTTTGAAAGCACGACGAAAATCCCGGTGATCGCCCTGACGGCCAACGCGATGCGCGGCGACCGCGAGCGGTTTATCGCGGCGGGCTGTGACGATTATTTGCCGAAGCCGATCAGCACTGCCGAGCTGATCGCCATGATCGGGAAATTTTTGACCTGATCGTGTCTGACAATTAAATATGGGGAACGATCTGCGCCGGGTTACGTTCGTTTGACCCGGCGCAGCATGTTCACAAAATTCATGATAAGATAAGCGTGATCGTCATCATGGATTTTTTGTTTCTGGTGCCGGTGGGCATTTTATCGGGAAAGGGCGCTAGCGAATTCATAGAGCAGAGGGAAAGTCATCATGAAAAACGTATCGCGTTTGGTGACTATTGCGGTAGTGTGCGCGGCGTTGGTGGGCGGCATGTGGTTATCGTCACCGCCCAAAGGTGAAGCGCAGGCCGCGACGTGGTCAACGTATGTCTTTAACAACAAGGACCTGGCCGGGGCATATATCTGGAGCGGGCTGTCAACCAGCATCAACTACAGTTGGGGAGCGGGCGCGCCGGTGATCAACGGGGCTGTGACAGGCGCACCGGTTGACAACTTCTCGGTGCGCTTTACGTCGTCGGTGTTTTTCAGCGCAGGCAATTATCGATTTACCGTCCAGGTAGACGACGGCGCGCGGCTGTATGTCGATGGGATTCTGCTGGTCAACTCGTGGCAGGGCGGTATCGGGCTGCGCACGCTCCAGGCCGATTACAGTTTTACCGCCGACGGGTCGCACACCATCACGCTGGAGATGTTTGAAGAGACGGGCGATGCGACGATCAT
>CAYMTN010000016.1:0-23752 GCA_964393335.1 uncultured Anaerolineaceae bacterium | reverse complement strand
CGGCGTGCCCTGGTACGGCGAGTTTTTCAACGGGTTGGACCTGAGCGGGGGCCTGGTCTTCACGTCGTCGTACCCGCCCAGCGGCCTGAACCTGAATTGGGGGCAGGGCAGCCCTGGCGGCGCGGTTCCGGCTGACAACTTCTCGGCGCGGTTTACGCGCTCGCTCAACGTGCCGACCGATATGCCGCAGGGCGTCTACACGTTTTATGGGCGGGCGGACGACAACTTCCGTTTTTGGATCGATGCGACGGTGATCTTTGACTATTGGGACACGTTCGCCAACAGCCAGACGTACACGTCTGAGGTCACGCTCTTGAACGGGCCGCACACGTTCAAGTTTGAATACCGGGAGCGCACGTCGGATGCGCTGCTGTTTTTGACATGGACTCCGCCCAACGCGCAGAACCCGATCTTGAACCCGGATGGCGGCGGGTCGGTGTCGCCCGGCGCGCCGACCGGCGTCACGGCGACGGTCAACATCTCGGTATTGAACTTCCGGCGTGCGCCCAGCCTGACCGCCGAAGTGCTCGCCAAGCTCAACCGGGGCGAGACATACCCGGTCACCGGGCGCACGGCGGATAATGCGTGGGCGCAGCTTACCGTGAACGGCGTATCGGGCTGGGTATCGGCGCAGTACGTGACCTTCACCGGCGATTTCAACAGCGTGCCGGTCGTGACGGGCGAGTCGCCCGCGCCGCCGCCCGTGCAGCCGACCGGCGTCAAGGGCCGCGTGATGGGCAATCTGCGTGTGCGTGAAAGCCCCACGACGCGCTCCAAGCAGATCGGCCTGATGCCCTGGGGCACCGAAGTCGATTTGCTTGGCATAAACGAGGGGCACTCGTGGTACATGGTGAGTTTCAACGGCGTGGTCGGCTGGTCGTATGCGCCCTGGATTCGGATTATTCAAGGCACGTTTGACCAGCTTCCGTATACGGACGGCACGCAGCCGCAGTATGCGCCGCCGGCGCCGACGCAGGGCGTCATCGTGCAGGCTTACGGCAACATGCGCATTCGCAGCGGGCCGGGCCTGCAATATCCCAAAGTGGCGCGGGCGGTATGGGGCACGCGCCTGCAAGTGCTGGCCCGCAGCACCAACGGCCTGTGGCTCAAGGTCCAATACGGGGATGTCGTAGGCTGGACGTATGGGGCATGGTACCGCGCGGTGCAGGGTGATGTAACGTCGGTGCCGGTCAGCGACCAGTAATTCGTGATCGACCGGTGAGGTCGTGCACACGATGAGACGCGTCCTGGCCGGGTTGAGGCCGGGGCGCGTGTGTTCTGGGGCGGGAACGGCTCATTTTCGAGGGGGACTGCTGGCGAACGTGCGGTTCGGCGCGCCGCCGCTGCGAATACGAAAAACCCGCCCGTATATGTGCGCCAGATCGCACCCGGACTTCAGGGTAATCGCACCAAAATCGCAGCGGGGCTTTGCCCCATGCCCCACAAGCCTTTTCCGAAAAGGCTTGACCGAAAACGCGGCGTAGTCACCGTGTGAGACTGCACGCGTAGCTACCGCAGTTTGACGCAATCATCCTGACTAGGACTCTGGTCAGGTCGCGTCCGCCAGCGCACACGGGGTATACTTGAGGTGAAGGCGCAGTGCAGCAGGTAGGTCATATCATTGTCTGAAGACATTCACACCACCCAGGAACTCGCCAACGCCGCCGAGTCGTTCGTGAGCGCGCTGGGCGCGTTGTTTCCGGGCGATTCCTTTGAGGAGTTTTTTCACGGCAGGACGCTGCATCGCGCCTATTGGGTGGCGCTGCAAGATGCGCTCGTCCAGTACACCGCGCCGGAGAACGCACCGTTCGCGCACGGGCTGTTGAGCGGGCAGGTGCTGGCCGAGCCGCCGGTAGTCGATGAACTGCTGCGGCTGTTTGTGCCGGACCAGACGCCGGATTATGACATCGTGGCGGACCTGTGGGCGGACGCGCTGGACATGCCAGACGATATGCATGACACGCTGGCGGATGCGGCGGAGACGTTTTTTGAGCTGCTGGCCGCCGAATTACGCCGCTCAGCGGATTTGCGGCTGGTGCTGGATCAACTCGTGCGCTCGCTGTACGGTTCGCTGCCGGACAAGGACGCCGCTGCCGCTGTGGCGACTGCCGAGCAGGACCTCAACCGCCTGCTCGAAGCGGCGCTGGTAGCCGGGCCGGGGTCGCTGGGATTGCAGGTGCGGCACCTGATAGCCCTGGCCGCCCGCCCGCCGGATTCGGATGACGTGGGCGAATTGGTGGCGGCGCTGACGCACGTCGCCGGTCAGCTTTCGGCGGACGCGCTGCGCGCCGTGTGGGACGGGCTTGAGTCGGTGCGCGATACGGGGCTGCGGCTGCGCAGCCTGGCGCGGCTGGCCCCGTACCTTGTCCGGCTGGAAATCGTACCGGATGCGCTGGCGCTGGTCCAGGCGGCGTTGGACGATGCGTCGGCTGACGGCACGCCGTCCGATCCGGCGCTGCGCGTGGACGTGTTGTTGAGCCTGGCCCCGCACGTGGATGCGCCGGCCCGCGACCGGGCGCTGCCATCGTTCCAACAGCGCGTGTTAGCCGGTGTGCAGGCCATCGACGACGCGGCCTCACGCGTGCGGGCGCTGGGCGCGGTGATCGCCAATTTGCCGCCGCATTTGCAGGCCGAAGCCGTGTCATTGGCATTTGACGCGGCGGCGTGCTGCATTGAAAACGACGTGGCCCGCGCGACGGCGCTCAGCGTGCTGCCGCCGCACCTGCCACCGGAGTTTCACCTCCGGCTGTTGAGCATCGCCTACGAGCTGGAAATGCCCGACGCGCGCGTGCTGCTCATGGCGCGCATGATCCCGTATCTGCCGCAGGAGCTGCAAAGCCGCGCGTTGATGGCTGCCCTGCACGCTGTCGAGCAGATCAATGGGGACGACGCGCGCGCGGCGGCCCTGATCGGACTCGCCCCGTATATTGACGCGGTCGGCCCGCTGGTTGACGTGCCGGACGGTTTGCAGCAGGCGATCATGGTCACGTTTTCGATTGAGCGCGAAGGTGACCGCGCCCGCGCGTTTGCGGCGCTGGCCCCGTACCTGTCGCCGGAACTGCTCAGCGAGGCGCTGCACGCGCTGAAGAGCATCGGCGACGATTACGACCGCGCCTTGACGCTGACCCAACTGGCCTCCCACCTGTCGCCCGACCTGCAAGTGGCGGCGTTTGCCATCGCCCAGGAAATCGAATCCGCCGAGGCGCGGGCGATGGCGCTGGCGGCGATTGCGCCCTACCTGTCGGCGGCGGCGCGGCTCCAGGCGCTGGCGGATGCGCTGGTCGCGGCGCTGGCCGTGCCCCGGCGGTATGATCGGGTGGTGGTGCTGGTCGATCTCGCGCCGCACCTGCCCGACGACTTGCAGCGGCGCGCGCTGCACGAAGCGCTGACCGCGACCCGCTCCATTCGTGACGAAAGCGAGCGCTCGCGGGCGCTGGTTTTCCTGGCTCCCCACTTGCTTGAAGATCAACTTGCCGACGCGCTGGCCGATGCGTATACCATCCTCGACCCGTTAGAGCGCGTCCCGGCGTTGAGCGCCCTGGTGCCCTATCTGCCGCCCGAACCGCAGGTGCGCGTCGGGCAGGACGTGATCAACCTGGCGCACGCGCTGAAACCGCCGCACCAAAAAGCGAGCATCCTGGCGGCGATTGCGCCCGTGCTGCCCGATTCCCTGGTCGACAAGGCGATTGGCGTGGCGGAACAGATCGACACGCCCTACGACCGGATGCACGTCCTGACCGCGCTGCTGCCGCGCCGCCCGGACGATCTGCATGAGGCGGCGCTGGCGGCGGCGCACGACGTGCCCGACCGCTACCAGCGTGTCAGCGCCTTGCTGGAACTGATCCCGCACACGTCCTACGCGCTGCGCTACCCGATCCTGGATACGGCGCTGGATACGGCGCTCGGCATAGCAGACGATTACGACCGGGCCAGCGCGCTGGCACACCTCGCGCCGTACATCGACACCCAAACCGACGTGCAGAATCGCCAGCAAGACGCGCTCAGCCTGGCGCTGGATGCCTGCCTCGACGTGGCCGACTCCGGCCTGCGGGCGGCGCTGCTGGCGCGGCTGGCCGAGACATGGGTACGCCTGCTGTCCCCGGCCCAGTCGTATACGTTGTGGCGGCGCATCGCGCTGTTTCTGCGCAAGCGGCCCGAAACCGACGTGCTGGCCGATCTGGCGGCGCTGGCCCCCGTGATGACGCTGATAGGCACGCCCGGCGCATCCGACGAGGTCGCGTCCGCGCTGTTCGACGCGGTGTTCGGCCCGTGAGCCGCGTCATTCCCCGCCTGCGCCCTTCCAGATGTTCATGAACTGGTGCGTCACACGCCGGAAGCCGAACCGCTCGTAATACGGCACCAGCGTGTCCTCACAACTCAGAATGATCTCCTCGACGTGATCCAGCCGGGTCAATAACTGCCGCACCAGTTCGCCGCCGGTGCCGTGTCCACGCCACGTCTCATCGACCACCACATCCTCTATGAAGGCGCGGTACACGTCGTCGGTGATGGCGCGCGCAAATCCGATCAGGTGCCCGTCGTGCCATGCACCAACACACACGGCCCCGTCGATCATCGCCTGGATAGTGTGCGGGGGGCGGGTGGCGGCCCATGCCGTCTGGTGCAGCCGCCGCGCCACGTCGCCGGGGACCAGGAGCCGTCGGTCGAATGAATAGATCACATGCTCTGTCATGGGTACCTCATGTCCGGTAGGTATTGGTGCCAATTGGCAGACCCTGACAGGTATTTTGTGCCAGATCGCCAACCAGCGCGAGAGTCATTGAGAGGTGGCTCGTTTTACACTGGCACGAGGTGGACCACTCATCTTCGTGGAGCGAAAGCATGGCACATGAAACGAACACACAATCCAACGGACCGCGCCGTCTGCGCGTGGCGCAGGCGCTGCACGCGCGGACGCTGCGTTATGCGCACGTGGCTGGATGGGGCATGGACGTGCCCGACCACGTGATGCCCAATTCGGCGTTTGAGTCGCTGGTCAACACCAACGACGAGTGGATTTATACGCGGACCGGCATCCGCGAGCGGCGTATTGCCCAGCCCGGCGAGACGACGACCCAACTCGCCATTCGGGCGGCGCAGCGTGCGTTGACCGTGGCCGGGATGCTGCCGCGCGAGCTTGACCTGGTGATCGTCGCCACGTCCACGCCGGAATACATTTTCCCCAGCACGGCCAGTCTGGTGCAGGATGCGTTAGGCGCGGTGAACGCCGGGGCCAGCGATCTGGCGGCAGCGTGCTCCGGGTTTGTGTACGCGCTGGACCTGGCCTATAACAAAATCCGCTCCGGCAGCATCGACGCCGCGCTGGTCATCGGCGCGGAGACGATGAGCCGCGTGTTGGATTGGTCCGACCGCAAAACGTGCATCCTGTTTGGCGATGGGGCCGGGGCGCTCGTGCTGAAGGGCAGCGACATCCCCGGCGGCATCCTCAGCAGCGTGTTACGGTCGGATGGCACCGGTTGGGACCTGCTGACGCTGCCGACGGTCAACAGCCGGGATACCTACCTGCGGGATGGTCAGCACGAGATGCACCGCCTCTACATGGATGGCCGCTGCGTGTTCCAGTTTGCGACGCGCGCGCTGGCGGGCGGCATCACTGCCGCGCTGGATGCCGCCGGTCTGACCCCTGCCGATCTCGACCTGTTGGTGCCGCACCAGGCCAACCAGCGCATCCTGGACGTGGCGGCTGAAACGCTCAAGCTGCCGCCGGAACGCGTGTTCAGCAACCTGGAACGGTATGGCAACACCTCGGCGGCCTCGATCCCGATTGCGCTGGTCGAAGCGGTGCAGACCGGGCGGCTCCAACCGGGCGACGTACTCGGCGTGGCCGGGTTTGGCGGCGGGCTGTCGTGGGGTGCCGCGATCATCGAGTGGAGCGGGGCCGGGCCCGCGCTGCCGCTGGCGGTCCAGTGGCCGCTGCGCCGTGAACAGGTGCTGCGCGCCGGGCTGCGCCGCGCCTGGCTCCGGCATTACTGGCGGCGCATGGTGTACCATTCGCCCGGCGCGATGCTGCGCCGCTGGCGGCGAAGTTGGCGGCAGCGTTCGTTTTCGGCCAGGACCATTCCGAAAAGACTCGCAGAGCACGGGGCAGAGCCGCGATGAGATTTCCCAGCCGCTGGCTGCACGAACGGCAAAAACAGATACAATACGGATCAGCGTGTTGGGAACTTTGCGGGTGTGGGATGCGTAGTAGTGGATGAGACTCAATGTCTATCCGTAAATTGCTGGGCGCAGCAAGCAGCGCCCCTACCAAAAGGAATTTACGGATAGGTTGTTAATCATAGCTGTGGAGGCACAAGCCGGTGATGGATGATAAGCGTAAGCAGCAGCATTTGAGCGACGTGGATCGCGTGCTGGAAGACGTACGCGAGCACCTGACCTACACGCACGAAACGGGTGACGTGTACGAACTGCGCGCGCTGCAACTGTTGTTGCGGGTGACGAAGGCGCTGCACAGCCAGCATGACGTCCACACGCTGATCGCGCTGATTCTGGATAGTGCGCTCTCGTTCGCGGAAGCGGACCGCGCTTTTTTGATGCTGCTGGAAGACGATGGGGTGCCGCATTTTAAGATGGGGCGCTCGTATGAAGGGGCCTATCTCAGCGAAGCGGACTTCGTGATTTCGTCGAGCGTGGTGCAAGAAACGCTGGACGCGCTCAAGCCGGTCCTGCTGGTCGATGCGCAGGATGATCCACGATTTAGCAAGCGGCAGAGCATCATTAACCTGGCGCTGCGCACGGTGATGGCCGCGCCGCTGTGTTGTGATGATCGTGTGTTGGGCCTGATCTACGTGGACAGCAGACGCCCGCTGTCGCGTTATAACAAGCATCACCTCAACGTGTTGAGTTCGTTGGCGGAACAGGCCGCGATTGCGATCTACAACGCGCGCAAATTTGAGACGAAAAACGGCTGATCGCTCTGCTCTACAACCGGCCCTCGCGTTGAAGCTCCGCCGTACAATCCGGGCAGTAGCCGGTAAAACAGGCGCACGCGCTGGTCACGCTGACACCTTTCCGCCGGACCAACTCGCTCGCCATCTGGTTCAACAGGTTGGTGTGGATCAAAACACGCGTGCCGCAGCGAACACACGTCAGGTAATGCTGTTCGGGGCCATCCGAGAGGCGGAAGGCTTCGCGGCGGTGTTCCGGCTCGACATAGCGCTGATCGACTAATCCGAGTTCGGCAAACAGGTTGAGCGCGCGGTATACGGTTGCCAGGCTGATGCTGTCGTCCTGGGCGTGGGCCAGTTGGTAAATCTCGTCAGCATCCAGGTGTTTGGATTGGGCGGCGAGCACTTGCAGCAGCAGCGTGCGTTGGGGTGTCACCTTGAACCCACGCTCGTGCAGCAGGGCTTCAGCTTCGTCGATGATGTGCGGCATGATAGAAAGACCCTTATCCCTGGCTTACGTCTACAGCAGATTATACCGGGTCTGGTGAGTGTGTGGCGACCTGCCCCGCGCGGGTCAAACCGGTGCGGCTACACGCCTGTCCAACCACCAACAACCGACTACTCTTTTTCCCGTGATGCGAGTTCTAAATGATTTGTCCATTAGAGATTGCTAAAAAAACGTGGCCGGTAACGACCTAAGGCGGTAAAACTTAATCAGTACACCACGTATAACCAATGATCGCACAATTGAAAAAGGATTGTAAGTAGATGACGACGAATCATGCTCGTTTCCGCCGGATGGTGTTCACCGGCCTGGTTGGAGTGCTGCTGCTGGCGCTGGCCTCGGCGGGGTTGACATCCGCCAGCGTGCCGCCAGAGACGGGCGCACGCCTGGCCCAGGAAGGTTCTTCCGGCAGCGAATCGCTCTTTTTGATCGAAAACACGATCATCCCCCCGCGTGACCGGATCGACCTGGCGCGGCGGCTGCTCGGCGTGACGAATATCCCCGAACCGCCCACGACGCCCCCGCCGGCATTGGCCAATGGGGACGTACAGTCGTTTTGGGTCGATAACCTGGACGAAGATTACTCGTTCCAGATCGACGCCGAGCTGGTATATCAGACTCCGCACATATACATGTTTGTCCAGGTCGGGCAGCAGGTGAACCTGAACGCGATCAAACAGTCGGCGGACGCGTTCGAAAACGTGATCCGGCCCAAGATACACGAAGTCTTTGGCAGCGAATGGGACCCCGGCATCGACGGCGACCCGCACCTGTACATCCTGCACGCGGCCAACCTGGGCAGTTGGGTGGCGGCGTATTACGGCAGTTCGAGCGAGTACCCGGTCGAAGCGGTGGCGAATTCCAACCAGCACGAGATGTTTTATGTGAACCTGGACGCGATGGGCCGGTCCATCGGCACGCCGTATTACGAGGGCGTGCTGGCCCACGAGTTCCAGCACATGGTTCACTGGCACATCGACAAGAATGAAGACACCTGGTTGAACGAGGGTCTGTCGGAGATGGCGTCGATGATCGCCGGGTATGGCAGCAGCTATTCCGCGCCGGGCTTCTTGCAAGCGCCGGATTTCCAGCTCAATACGTGGCCTGAAAGTGACGACCTGGGCGTGCATTACGGCGCGGCCTTCATGTTCATGGCCTACCTGTACGAGCGTTACGGCGAGGCGGCAACCACCGCCCTGGTACGCGATCCGGCTAACGGGCTGCGCAGCGTCGAAGATACCTTGCAGGCGATTCAAGCCGCTGATCCGGCGACCGGCGATCCGGTCACGGTGGTGGACCTGTTCGCGGATTGGTTGGCGGCGAACCTGCTGCAAGACCCGTCGGTGGGCGACGGGCGGTATGCTTATACTTTCCCGGATATGCAGGGACTGCCCACAGCGGCTATCACGCGCCAGGTGCAGGTGAACGGCGTGCCTGTCGCCGCCGACGCGCCGCAGTGGGGACCGCACTACCTGCAAATTCCCGGCGGGCTGGCAGCGCGGCAGGTGCGCGTCACGTTCAAGGGCACCGATACCGTCTCGGTGGTGCCCACCGACGCGCACAGCGGGCAGTATATGTGGTGGTCCAACCGCGCCGACGAGAGCGACTCGCGCCTGACGCACGCCTTCGACCTGACCGGCGTCAGCAGCGCGACCCTCAACTATTGGGCGTGGTACTACATCGAAAACCTGTGGGACTACGCCTACCTGACCGTGTCAACGGATGGCGGCGCGACGTGGGCCGTCTTGCCGACGCCGCACACCGTCTCCGACGATCCGCACGGCAACGCGTACGGCCCCGGTTATACCGGGCAGAGCAACGGGTGGGTCCAGGAATCGGTGGACCTGACGCCCTACGCCGGGCAGAATATCCTGGTGCGGTTTGAGTACATCACCGACGACGCGGTGACTCAGCCGGGCCTGATCATCGACGACGTGAGCGTGCCGGAGATCGGCTATTCCGACAGCTTCGAAACGGGCGATGGCGGCTGGACCAGCGAGGGCTGGCTGCGGATGGATAACGTGCTGCCGCAGTATTTCCTGGTCGAGGTGATCCAGCCGGGAAACGCGCAGGCTCCGGTGACGCGGTGGCTGGGCGAGGGCGACGCGCCGCGCGGCGAGTGGAACTTGACCGTCGGCGGCGACCAGGGCGACGCGGTGATCATCGTCTCCGGTCTGGCCCCGGTCACCACCCAACCGGCACGTTACAGCCTGGCTGTTACGCCGGTGCAGTAACGTTCGAAAATCGACTGCCGGGGCGGGTTGTGTTGTTCCGTCCCGGCAAGTATTCCTCTCATGGAGAGCGCAAGTAAGCATGACGAAACGTAGGGGCGGCGCTTGCCCCGCCCTGGGCGCAGGCGAACCGGCGGTTCGTCAGCAGCACCCCCACGAAAGAATCATGCCAACTCTGATTGACTTCTCCCCTCGTATTTTTTTCACAACTTTTTTCTTCTAAATTGCCGCTATTTGTTTTACACTAAAGGGTAGGACAGATTATCGGAAAGAGACAGGCATGAACAGGACGGGTTTGGCCGGCCGTGTGCTGCTCGCGGCGCTGGTGGTCGCGTTTGCGGTCGGGCTGGCGGCACCGCCCGCCGCGTATGCCCAGGATGGCAAACGGGGCGAGTCGCTGTCGTGGGATGACGCGCCCCTGGTGCCGCGTCACCGCTCGGAAGCGGATTGGCTGATCGACGTCGGTTGGAAGACCTACGACGAGGTCTACGGCCCGTTCCCGACCCGGCCCTACGCGGTGGAGGATACCGAGCAGTTCGTGCCGCTGGGCAGCGGAGACGCGCAGACGGAAACGTTCGTGCTGTACGCCCGCACCGACCACGCGTACTTCTGGTTCGAGCGTGGAGTCCGCGTCGATCCTGCCGAGATGGAGCAGGCCGCGCGGTTTTTCGAGACGCACATCTGGCCGCTGAACCACCGCATCTATGGCAACGAATGGAATCCTGGCATCGATGGCGACAGCCGGATTCATATCGTCAACCAGGCGGTGATCGCGCCGGGGATCATGGGCGCGTTCAACCCTGACGACCAGTGCCCGCGCTCGTTATGCCCGGAAAGCAACCAACGTGAGATCATCTACGTCAACCTGGACAACGCGCCGCTTGGCTCGCCCGAATACCTGACCACGATCGCGCACGAGCAGCAGCACCTGATCCAGTACACCGTCGATGGTAACGAACGGCGCTGGTTCAACGAAGGGCTGTCGCAGTTGGCCGAGCACCTGAACGGTTTCGCCCCGCGTTACGTGGGCGATTACAACCTGTTCGACTTCCTGAATGACCCCGACCTGCACCTGAACGGTTGGTCATTTGCCGGCGCGGACATCGGGCGGCACTACGGCGCGGCGTACCTGTTCCTGGTATACCTGTACGAGCGGTTTGGCCTGGTCTTTATCCAGACGGTCGCCGGGTCGGATTATGACGGGTTGGCGTCGGTGCAGGAAGCGCTGGCCAGCACCGGCCAGGGCGTGACGGTGGACGACGTATTCGCCGATTGGATTCTCGCCAACTACTTTGACGATCCGTACGTGGGGAACGGGCAGTATTATTACCAGACGCTCGACCTGCCTAACCACATCGATCCGCTGCCGCTGCTGTTTTCACAGGGGGCCGCTGCGTATGTTGACACCGTCAACCAGTACGGCGCGGACTACCTGAGCCTGGAGGAGCCGGGCACGTACAACATCAGCATCGATGGCAGCGACCAGGCGGTCGTGATCGACACCGTGCCGCAGTCGGGCGATTGGATGTGGTGGTCCTACAACGACAGCAGCAGCGCCGCCCGCCTGACCGCGCCGTTTGACCTGGCCGGGCTGGACGCCGTCACGCTGGCGTTCAGCGCGTGGTGGGATGTCGAGCAGGACTACGATTGGTTCCAGGTGCTCGTGTCGGATGACGGCGGCAAAGATTGGGCTATCGTCAGCGGGAGCCAGGCCGCCCAGAATGGCACGAAAGCGCCCGGCGCGTTTTACAGCGGCAGCTCCGGTGCGTGGATCGACGAACGGGTTGACCTCAGCGCGTATGCCGGGCGGCAAATAGTGGTCCGTTTTGAGTATCTGACCGACGTGGCCGAAACGGGGCAGGGCGTGGCGCTGGACGATATCGGAATCGTGGAATTAGGCCGCCTGGATGACGTCGAGAGCGCGGCGTCGGCCTGGGTGCCGGAGGGCTTTTTGCGCATCCCTGCCAGCGTGGCGCAGCACTGGACGGTCACCGTGATCACGCGCCCGGCGGCGGTTTCCGGCGCACACCCGACCGCGCAGGCCGTGCCGCTCGATGCACTGAATACCGGACGGGCGACCGTGTCCGTGCCGGACGGTGGATCGGCCACCATCGTGATCGGTGCGATGGCCCCGTTCACGGCTGTGCCCGCGTCCTACAAACTCACGGCGGAGCGCGTTCCGTAGTAGCGGCCCTATTTCTCCTGGGACAGCGGTGATCCGGGCGGGTGAGGCGCGGTCATCTCGATCAACTGCGCTTCGAGTTCCAGTCGTTTTTGCGCGGCGGCTTCTTGCCCGGCTTGTTTGGCGCGGGCCAAGCGTTCGCTCAGACTCTCGCGCATCGAGTCGCCTGACCGGGGCGTAAACAGCAGCGCGATGGCCGTCCCGATCGCGCCTCCGCTCAACGCACCGCCGATAAATGCCAGCATTCGCCGCATAACTCGTTTCTCCTCAGCAGGTTTTCCCGTACCCCGCTGATTATACCAGCTTGCCCGGTTTGGCGTAGGGAACGGTTCTTTGAGCTTTTTCTGTCTTTTCTCCGTGCGCTCTGTGCTCTCTGTGGTGGGATTTTCCTGGATTCTGATCCGGCGCGGCGCGAGTATTGCACCCGGCGCGTTTGACCTATAATTCGACTATCGTGTGACCCAACAGGGAGATAACGCATGGTGAACGCCGACCTGGAAGCTGTCATAACCTATCTGCGCCGGTGGGTGGCGGACGCGCCCGCCCGGCAGGCCGCGCTAAACAACCTGCCACCGCGCGAGCAGGCGGATCGCCAGTTTGAGGGGACCGACCCGATCATACGCATGGGGATTCCCGCGCTGGCGGGGCTGTACGCGGCGCTCGGCGATTCGGACGAACAGGTACGCGCGGCGGCTGCCAACGTGCTCAAGATGATGCGCTACCGGGATGCGATCGCGCCGCTGGAAGCACGTCTCGACGTAGAACCCGGCCCGGATGTGCAGATCGCGATCAAAAACGCGGTGTACCAGTTGAACAAAGAGCTGATCACGCCCGGCGATCCGCCGCCGCGTTACCAACGGGATAGCAGCCTGGTCAACGTCCGGTTCGACGAGACCATGTACGACCGGGTGCAGCAGGTGGCGCTGCTGGAGGGGCACAGCGGGCCGGTGCGCGCGGTGGCGTTCAACCGGGCGTGTAATCTGGCCGCGTCGGGCGGCGCGGACGGTTTCGCGTGCGTGTGGGACACGTCAACCGGGGAGTTGCTATCGGTGTTTGAGGGCCATGCCGGGCCGGTCGCCAGCGTTCAATTCGACAATCGAAACACGCTGGCTACGCTGGATGCCAGCGGGACGATCCGGTTTTGGGACCTCGCGACACGCCACCTGCGTGACCAGGCGTGGCACGCGCCGGGCGCGAAAACCATTGCGTATGATTATTACGCAAGATACCTGGGCGCGGGACGATTTTTGTTCGACGCCAAAACGGGCGACAAACTCCACGAATTTCCCGCGCAGGGCGACAGCGTCGCGGCGGTATACAATACGCTGTGGGCCACCAACATCGGCGCGACGGTGATCGTCTACGACATCGCCCAACAGGCCGAGGTCGCGCGGCTAACCGGCCTCCAGGCCACTGTGACCGGCGTGGGCGTGAGTTCGGAGGCCCAGTTCATCACGGCGATTGACTCCGCTGGTAACAATGCTATCTGGCAGAAAAACCGCGATGGCTGGCAGCCCGCCGGGGGTGGGAGCCGTACCAGCGCGATGGTC
The DNA here is from genome assembly GCA_964393335.1 of uncultured Anaerolineaceae bacterium. Taxonomy (GTDB): domain Bacteria; phylum Chloroflexota; class Anaerolineae; order Aggregatilineales; family Aggregatilineaceae; genus CAYMTN01. The sequence goes on along the minus strand of CAYMTN010000016.1, from coordinate 10,376 downwards.
TTTCTCAACGGCTGGTTTACACTGGTCGTCGCCAACCTGGATGGCAGCATTCGCCTGGTTGCGATCCAGGGCGGCGGGGGGGAGGGCGTGCCGCTGACCGGGCATACCGGGCGCATCAACGATCTGGCTGCTGCGTCGAACGGGCAAATGCTCGCCAGCGCCAGCGACGACCAGACCGTGCGGTTGTGGGGCGCGCGGGCCGGACTCGACTATTTTTTGAAGAAATAACGCCTATCGCCGGGCGATTCTTGACATCCGGCGATTCACGCTTTAGGCTCTAGCGCGTATCGTGACCTGAGAAGGATGTAGCAACGCATGACAAACACGCGAGTCGAAACGATTTACCAGATCGCTGAACGGGCCGGGCTGGACGCCATCGCCCTGGTCCCCGGCGCGAATCTGCAATACGTGACCGGCATCGACTTTCACCTGATGGAGCGCCCGCTGGTCGTCTTTTTTGTGCCCGGCAGAAACCCGGTCGCGGTCGTGCCCGCGCTCGAGGAAGCCCGGCTGGCCGAATCCGGCATTCCGTTCGAGCTGTTCCCCTGGTCGGATTCGGAAGGGCACCAGGCGGCCTTTGCGGCGGCAGCCGGAGCGCTTAACCTGATCAACCGGCGGGTCGGCGTGGAAGAACTGCGTATGCGCGTGCTGGAATCGCAGATCATCGCGGCGTATATCCTGAGCGTGAAGCTCGTAGCTGCCGGGGATGCGCTGGCCGACCTGCGGCTGCGCAAAGATGACGGCGCGATTGCCGCGCTGCGAGACGCGATCCGGATCAGCGAGGCAGCCCTCCAGGCGACCATCGACGCCGTACAGCCGGGTATGACCGAACGCGTGATCACGAATCTGCTGGTCATGGAGCAGCTCAAGCGCGGCGGCGGCAAACATCCCTTTGAGCCGATCGTGCTCAGCGGGCCGAACAGCGCCCTGCCGCATGGCGAGCCGGGCGAGCGGCGCGTCGGCGAGGGCGAGCCGCTGCTGATCGACTTTGGCACGACTGCGCGCGGGTATGCGTCCGACATCACGCGCACGTTCAGCGTCGGGCAGCCCTCGGCGCGGCTGGCCGACGTGTACGCGATCGTGCAGGCGGCGAACGCTGCCGGGCGGGCGGCGGCGGGGCCGGGCATCCCGGCGCAAGAGGTGGACCGCGCCGCGCGTAAGGTGATCGCGGACGCCGGGTTTGGCCCGTATTTCACGCACCGTACCGGGCACGGCCTGGGCCTGGAAGCGCACGAAGGCCCGAACATGGTCGAGGGCAACAGGCGCACGCTCGCACCGGGCATGGTGTTCACCGTCGAGCCGGGTATCTACCTGCCGGGTGACGTCGGCGTGCGGATCGAGGATGACATGCTGGTCACGGCGGACGGCGTGGAAAGCCTGACGACCTTCCCCCGCGAACTGATGGTGATCGGCGGGTAGGGTCTATGCCAGTCGATCCCGCGCGGCTGTCACAGCACGCGACGCGCTACCAGTTCCGGCTGGCGCGCGCGCTGCTGCTGATCGTGGCGGTCGTGTGCGGCGGCACGCTGGGTTACAGCCTGCTCGAAGGCTGGGGTGTGCTCGACGCGCTGTACATGACGATCATCACCATGACGACGGTCGGCTACGGTGAAACACGCCCGCTATCGGATGCCGGACGCTGGTTTACCATCAGCCTGATCGTCACGTCGATTGGGTTGGCCGGTTATTCGGTGTCTACGCTGGCCACGTTTATCGTTGAAGGGGAGTTTTACCGGATTATTCGGGAACGCAGAATGGACCAACGCATCGCCAAGTTGTCGAATCACCTGATTCTGTGCGGCGGGGGCCGCACCGGCAAATACATCGCCGATGAATTTTTCCGCACGAAGACGCCGTTTGTGTTGATCGAATACGATACCGAGGTGCTGGAAGCCGCGCAGCAGATCGGTGATTTCCCTTTTCTTCAGGCGGATGCCACCCAGGACGAGACACTGCGGCTGGCCGGGATCGAGCGGGCGCATGGGCTGGTCGCCGCGTTGGGTGAGGACAAAGACAACGTGTTTATCGTGCTCAGCGCACGGGCGCTCAACCCGGCCCTGCGCGTGATCGCGCGTGTCAGCGACGAAGCGAACGCCAGCAAGTTGATCAAAGCCGGGGCGGATGAGGTCGTCTCGCCTAACATGATCGGCGGGCTGCGCATGGCATCGATCATGCTGCGTCCGGTGGTGGTGTCGTTTCTGGACGAGATGCTGCGCGTGCCGGACCAGACGCTGCGCGTCGAGGAAGTCCACGTGGACCGCATCCCGCGCGTGATCGGCAAAACGTTGGGCGAGGCGGACCTCGGCAGGCGGACCGGAATGCTGGTCATGGCGATCAAGTCGGTGGACAGCGGCTACCGCTTCAATCCCCGTGCCAGCACCGTGCTGCGGGCCAGCGACGTGTTGATCGTGGTGGCGACTCCGGAGCAGGTCGCGGCGCTGCATGCATCCGAAGGGGCATCATCGGCGTGACATGATGGTCGCCCCATCTGGCCAACGGCGGAGCAGGTCGCGCGCTGTGCGCGGCGCTGCACGCATCCGAGGGGGCATCATCGGCGTGACATGATGGTCGTCATGTCCGGCGAAGGCAGCGGCAGCCACACGCTGAACGTCGTGCCTTCGCCGATTTTACTGGCGACCTGGATCGTGCCGCCGTGCGCTTCGACGATCTGCTTGGTGATGGCCAGCCCCAGGCCCATGCCGGAGTCGCGGTAGCTTTTGCGGCTTTTATCCACCTGGTAAAAACGCTCGAAGATACGCGGTAGGTCTTCGGCGGGGATGCCCTCGCCGGTATCCGATACGCGCACCAGGATGCCGCGATCCCCGGTTTCGGCGTGCAGCGTGACCGCGCCCCCGGCGGGCGTGTGTTTGATGGCGTTATCGACCAGGTTGGTGAAGACCTGCGCCAGCCGGTCGCCGTCTCCGGCGATACGCGGCAGGTTTTGCGGCACGTCCAGGCGCAGCGTCACACGCTGCTCGCGCGCCTTGACGTCAAGCCGCTCGCTGATGCCGCTCAGCAGGCCGCTGAGCGCGACGGCGTGGTGATACACGTCCATCTGCCCGGCTTCGATGCGCGCCAGGTCAAGCAGCGATTCGACCATGCGGTGCAGGCGTGCCGTCTCGTCGTAGATGATCTGGGCGGCACGCTGCGCGGCGGCGGGATCGGACGCGACCCCTTCCGCAATTGCCTGTGAGAATCCCTGGATGCTGGTCAGCGGCGTGCGCAGGTCGTGCGAAACATTCGCCAGAAAATCACGCTGGGCTTGCTGCGTGGCGGACACACGCTCGACCATTTCGTTGAACGACCGGGCCAATCCCTGCACTTCGCGCGGGCCGTTGACCGGGACGCGCTGCCCGTAGTCGCCGTTGGCGATCCGCCGCGCCGCGCCGCTGATCCGTTGAAGGGGCCGTGCGACCGATCCTGCGATCAGCACCGACAGCGCCAGCGCGATCATGAAGCCGATGGCCCCGGCTTGCAGCAGCGGCATAAAAAACGTTTCGCGGAAGACGCGCAGCACTTCGCGCACGGTATGGCGCGGGGCCGGGGCAGCGACCATCAAAAACGCGGTGTCGGTCCGGATAGTGGCCAGGGGGCGCACCGGCTGCGCGACGTACAACCATTCGTCACCGTTGGGGTCTTTGAACTGGCCCTTAAACACGGCGTTGATCCGGCTGCGGTCGGCGGGGATCACCGGCGTGCGGTTGACGGGCGCGATCTGCGCGCCGTCCTGCAAGGTACCCGCCGAGTCGAAACGTACCTGCCCGCTGCTGTTGACGATCAATGCCCGCACGTCCCGTTTATCGGCTTCATCGACTACAAACTGAACGACTCGCTGTTCGATAACCGCCACCGCCGGTTGTGACGCGCCGCCTGCTGCCTGCCCGCCGCTCATGATGCTGCCCATCGACACCGCTTCGCCGATGCGCACATCCAGCAGGATCGCGGTCAGATCGTTGAAGATGCTGTCGGTGGGCAGGGGGCGCGCCGCGACAAATGCCAGCAGGATCACGCCGATCAGGATCAGCAAGACCACCAGAATCAGCACGTATGAGGCCAACAGCCGGTTTCGCAACGTGTTTAACATCCCAGGTGCGCTCTCTTTTTCTGACTCTACGTCCGACGTGTTATCACCCTATACAGAAAATGTAAACGATTGGTAACCTGTGCGGCGAATCGGCTTCATTCCACCGTGATTTTATACCCGACGCCCCACACAGTTTCGATCTCGGCGGTGCAGCCGCTCAGCTTGTTGCGCAGGTGCGCGATGTGCACGTCGACGGTGCGCGTTTGCCCGTAAAAATCAAACCCCCACACGATATCCAGCAGTTTTTCGCGGCTGAGCACGATCCCCTCGTTTTCGACCAGGGCCAGCAGCAGGTCGAATTCTTTGGCGCGCAGATCGACCGGCCTGCCATCGACACGGGCCTCGCGCCGCGCCGGGTCGATGGTCAGGTTGCCGATTTGCAGCCTCTCGTCGCCGGTTGGCGGGCGGCGCGGCTCGGTGCGGCGCAGGATCGCTTTGACACGGGCCACCAGTTCGCGCGGGTTGAAGGGTTTGGTCAGGTAATCGTCCGCGCCCAGTTCCAGCCCGACGATCTTGTCGATGTCGTCGTCACGCGCGGTCAGCATCAGGATCGGCAGGTCGGATTCGGCCCGCACCCGCTTGCAGACTTCCCAGCCGTCCAACTCCGGCAGCATCAGGTCGAGCACCATCAGGGCGGGCTGGTCGCGTGTGATGCGGTCGAGCGCGGCCAGGCCATCGCCTGCCGCGATCACGCGGAAGCCGTCTTGCGTCAGGTACAGGCTCGCCAATTCGATGATATTCGGTTCGTCGTCTACCAGCAGGATCAATTCGTTTGGCATGTGGTCAGACCTCGATCAACATCGTATCGTACGCGAACGTGATGGCGTATCCCTCGCCGTGCAGCACGGTTTCCAGGCGCAGCAGATCGTCGTAGCTCTGCCCGTCCGGTTCCTCGATGTGTGTCATGATCGTGCGGCGCGGCTGCATGGCGCGCACCATGTCGAGCGTCTGCCGGAAGGTCGCCTCAAAGGTCAGCACGACATGCTCCGCCGGGATGCGACGTTCCCCGCTGAACGGATCGAATTCGAGCACGCCCATCGGGATGATCGCCAGATCGACGCCATGCACAGCCGGGGGCGGCGTCCAGCGGAACAACTCATCCGGCGCGATCAATACACGCTGGCCGTTTTCCTCGAACAAAAACGCGTACACGTAGTCTTCCGCCACGCGGAAGGGGCGAATCGTCGTCTGGCCAATGGTGACCACGTCGCCGTCGTGCAGCTCGGTGATCGTGATGTAGCCGTGTTTGGCCATGAACAGCATGTGTTCCCAGATGCCCATCCGTTCGCGGAAGTCGTGCGCGACCTGCTGCGGCAGGTAGATGGGGGTGGGGCGCGGGTGCGGTGGCCAATGACGCCAATCGTTGTTGCGCGTTTCCCACACGCGGCGGCCCATGACGTGATCCGGGTGCCAGTGTGAATAAAAACAGGCGGCGACGTCCGTCACGCGCGAGCGGTTGAGCTGCGCTTTGCTCTCTTCCGGCGTATCGATCAGCACGTCCGGGCCGTGCACGAACACGCTCGGCCCGCTGCGGGTGTAGGGCACGCCCTTCTCACGCGCTTCAACGCACAGGCGGCAGGTGCAGCCGGGGCGGGGCGTGGTGATCGCGCCGCCTGATCCTAAAAACTCGATGCGCATGGCTGGCTCTCACTCCGGCATGGCGACAATCGCTTCGATCTCGACCAGCCCGCCCAGCGGCAAATCCTTCACGGCGAAGGCGGCGCGGGCCGGGGGATCGTTCGGGAAAAAGGTGCTGTAGACGCCGTTCATGGCGGAAAAGCTGCTGATATCGGCCAGCAGCACGGTCACTTTGACCACGTCGGCCATGCTGGCCCCTGCCGCCTGCACGATGGCGGCCATATTCTTCAGGGCTTGCTCGGTCTGCGCGGCGACGGTGTCCCCGGCGAACTGCTTGGTTTCGGGGATGAGGCCCAACTGGCCGGAGACGAAGATCAGCCCACGTGTTTTGATGGCTTGAGAATAGGCCCCGACGGCGGCGGGGGCGCGGTCGGTGGCGATGACTTCGCGTGTCATGGTGACTCCTTTGAAGATAGCGGTAAGCGTTCAGCGATCAGCAAAAGCGAAAGGATAACGTTCAGCGATCAGCAATAAACGATCAACAAGAGCGAAAATTCGGCTTTTACCTCGATCTACTCTGTGTTTCTCCGTGTCCTCTTTGGTGACGCTTTTTGCCCGCATACGGTGCGATCATGCTTCCCCCGGCGCGAGCCATACAAACTGGAACGGCGCGAGGGTGACCGGCTTGCTGCGCGGGTACGCTTCGCCCGTGATCAGGTCGGTGGGATTGGCAGGCATCCAGCCCAGGCGCACGGACTGCTCTTCTTCCGAAAAGTTCGCCAGCACCAACACGTCGCCGCCGCGCACGTAACCCAACACCTGCTCGTTGCGCGTATCGAGGAACTGCGTCTGGCCGTTGGCAAAGGCCGGCGTCTGGCGGCGAATGGCGAGCAACCCGGCCAGCGTGCCGAAGATGCGCCCCGCGTCCGTATCGGGATTGGTGCGATCCCCGGCGCGTTCCCAGTCAAAGGGCAGGCGGTGAACCCACCGGCTGTCCTCGGAGTGGTTCGGGTTATCGCGGTAGCCGTAATCGTTGAGCATGGCGATCTCGTCGCCCAGGTAGATCAGCGGGATGCCGCCCGCGCTGATGATCACCGAATGGATCAACGCAATGCGGCGCAGCGCGAATTCGTGGTAGCGGTCGTTTCCGGTTTCGATGGCGTGCTCTAACCCGGCGAGTGACGCACACATGCCGGAGATGCGCATATCCTGGTTGGCCGGGTTGTAATTAAATGGCACGCCTTTGGCAAAACTGCCGGGGAAACGCCCGGTATAAAAGCGGTTGAGGAACTGGCGGTGATCAAAGCCGTTGATGCCCAACTCCCACGCGTCTTCGTCGGCAAACGTCCAACCGATGTCGTCGTGGCAGCGCACGTAATTGACCCACGTACAGCCGTCCGGCAGCGCGAACCGTTTTTGCATCGAGTGACGCAGCAGCGTGACGCGGCGCGTCGCCAGCGATTCCCACAGCAGCGCCATGAGCGTCGGGTTGTAGGAGATCGGCGCTTCTTCGGGGTGAATGTAACGTGCGACCTCGGCGGGATGCACAATCGCTTCGGACTTGAACAACATGGCGGGTGCGGCGATGCGCACCAGCGCGTTGAACGCCTGAATGATGGTATGCACCTGGGGCAGCCCTTCGCAGGGGGTGCCCATCTGTTTCCAGATAAACGCGACCGCGTCCAGGCGCAGAATCTCCGTGCCCAGGTTGGCGATGGACAACATCTCGCCGAGCATGGCGCGGAAGACGCGCGGGTTGGCGTAGTTCAGGTCCCACTGGAAGTTGTGAAACGTCGTCCAGACCCACTTGTCGATTTCCGGGCGGTAGGTGAAACTGCCGGGTGCCTGTTGCGGGAAGATTTCGCGCAGGCTGCGCTCGTACTGGTCGGGTACATCCCGGCTGTCGAACATCAGGTAAAAGTCCTGGTATTCTTCCTCGCCGTTCAGGGCACGCAGCGCCCAGTCGTGTTCGTCGGACGTGTGGTTGAACACAAAATCCAGCACCAGGCTGATATGTTCGCGGCGCAGGTCGGCGGCCAGTGAGGCAAGTTCGTCGGTCGTGCCCAGCGCGGGATTTACGTCACGGTAGCTGCTGATGGCATACCCGCCGTCGCTGTTATCTGCCGGGCAGCGAAAGAGCGGCATCAGGTGCAGGTAGGTCAGGTTCAGTTCTTTGAAATACGGGATTTTCCGGCGTATCCCCTGCAAATCACCCGCGAAGAGGTCCACGTAACACACGCCGCCCATCATCTGCTCGCGGTGGAACCAGCCGGGATCGGCTTCGCGCTGGCGATCCAGTTCCTTCAGGTCGGCGGGGCGGTCAGCGACCATCTGCGCAGTGGTCGTCACGATCTGTTCCAGGTGATAAAAAAAATCATAGCGCTGCCCGTAGATGGCGTGCAGCAGGCGGAACACCGTCGGGAAATGGTGATCGAGCCGCCGCAGGAACACGTCGCGGGCCTCGCCTTTGGGCAGCAGCGGCTCGATGCGTGGCATCAGCCGGATCAGCGAAATTCGGGCTTCTTTTTCAACATTCATGGGCACCACCCTGCATGTCGTGTGCTGAGAACCGAAACACGCTCGGTTCGACCGGACGGAGCCGGACGTGATCGGGTGCGGCGTGATGAATCCGGCTCACACGCCTAAGCATACCACGTTTGGCTTGCGGGGGGCATGTCAGCGGATGAGCGGCCATGTCTCCGGGTGCTGGATATCGTGCCAGAGTTGCATCATGCCGGACATCTCCGGCACGACGGGCTGCACGAGCACGTCCGCCAGCGGCACAAACGATACGTCGCTGATCTCGTCGTGGTCGGCTTGCAGCGTGCCGCCCGTGACCCGGCAGTCAAACGCGAGGCCGACGCCGTGCACCTTGTCGCCATTGGGATAGGTGGCCAGCATGTTTTCGCTGTAGATGCCCATGATGCGCACCGGTTCGACGTCCAGCCCGGTTTCTTCGCGCACTTCGCGGATCACGGCGGCGGTCGTTGTTTCGCCCAGGTCACAATAACCGCCCGGCACGTCCAGCGCGTCAAAATCCGCGCGGCGCGCGACGAGCACGTCGCCCGCGTCGTTGCGGATCACGGCCATCACGCCCGGCAAGATGATACGTTCGTGGGTGATATGTTGGCGCAGGATCGGGTAATACTCGACGAGCGGCGGCTGCGTGTAGACCGGTTCCAACACGGCGGCCTGGGGTGAGTCGAGCGCGGCCCGGACCATCGCGCGATAGGCGGGCGGGAACTGCGGCAGCGCCTCGCCCACGTCCATCCAGCACACGTCGAGCGTTTCGCCGCCGTCTGCGACAAGCTGCCCGCCGACAGGTCGCGCCACTACGCAGACCGACCACTGCTGCACGCGGTCGCCGGTCGGGTAGAGCAAGTTATAATCCGGGTGGCTGAAGACGCCGACCAGCCGCTCGACGGCGACCTCGATGCCGGTTTCCTCAACGGTTTCGCGGATCGCCCCGGCGCGCACGCCTTCATCGACTTCCAGCGCGCCGCCGGGCAGTCCCAACCAGTCGAAATCATAGCGGCGCTGGACCAGGATACGCCCCGCGTCGTCAAAGACAAGGCTGGTGGTGTACACGAGATAAATCAACTGGTGCCCGACATGGTCGCGCAGCCATTTCACATACCCGTCGGCCCGGCTTTTGAATGGCTCCGGCATAACCACCTCATCTATAATCAGTACGATGATCGGCTGAATTGTACCGGAGCGTGGCGCATCTGTCACGAGCGCCGGGTGTTATTAAGTCAGAGTACGCTGTGGTTTATCGCTCGGTGGGTCCAGGATCAATCCAGGAGGAAATCACATGAAAGCAGGATTAGGGCAGCGGTTCGTCGCGTTGGTGATCGACAGTATCATTTTGGGCATCATCGCCGGGGTGGTGACGGCACTGATCGGCAACGTGGGAGGTGTCTTCGGGTTTCTGGTCGGCGTCGCGTATCAATGGTATTTCCTGACGCAAAATAAAGGCCAGACGCCCGGCAAGGTGTTCATGGGGATTCGTGTGGTCAAGGCGAACGGCGCAGCGCTGACCGGTGCTGACGCGGTGATCCGCTACATTGGGTATTACATCAACACGTTTTTCCTGTTCATCGGGTGGCTGTGGGCGATCCCGGATGCCAATAACCAGGGGTGGCATGATAAGTTGGCGGGTACTTACGTGGTGAAAGCCTAGCCGCGCGCCGCGTTCATCCAGTCTTGACAGCGCTCTGCCAGACTGCTAGAATCGGGTCCATACACGCGAAGGGCCTGTAGCTCAGCTGGGAGAGCGCTACAATCGCACTGTAGAGGCCAAGGGTTCGAGTCCCTTCAGGTCCACACTTCGTTTACTAGGCATATACAATTCGTCTTCGAGCGGGAACGTGTAATACAGCGTTCCCGTTCCGTTTTTGATCACGATCTTCGCCACAAACTGGTGAATCGCGCGGCGCGCCAGGTCACGATCACCGCTCTCTAGTGTTTCGCGCGTGTGGTCGATCCCCGGAAGCTCGACGGAGCGCAAATCGCCCTGCTCGAGATTGAACAGCACGGCTGAGTAGACGCCGCGATCGTCCATGCGCGCCGAGGCGAAATGCTCAGGCTTGGACGCGGCAGCGACGGATTTCGGCACAACGAGCGCGGCAGCGGTTCCGGCGAGGCTTGCGAGGAACGCGCGGCGATCGAGCTGCATGATCAATCTCCATCCAAAGCGTTGAACCCAAAGCTC
>CAYMTN010000015.1:0-42185 GCA_964393335.1 uncultured Anaerolineaceae bacterium | reverse complement strand
TTGTTCCTCCCACCGGTCGAGCACGACCAGCGCGATCTCGTCGCCGCTGAAGTTGTTGATCTCCAGCCCTACCGAATGCAGGTAATAGTCGTCGCGGTCGCCGTGATATTCTTCGCTGGCGGTCCGGCGCACGCGCACGTCGGGCAGGCTGCCCACCGTGACGCTGCCCTCGCTGCCGGTTGGCGTCGTCTCGATGAAATCGCTGCCCGTGAACAGGTTATCCTGGTAGACGCGCACGATCCCTTCGGCGAATGGCACCTCCGTGCTGTTGGTGACCTTGTAAATCACGTCCACCTGTGGTTTGTCCTGCGCATTCCACACCAGCAAACGGCGGGCGGACAGTGTCTCGTTGGCCACGTTGGTATACACCGTGTCGCCCGGTTCCGCCGACAGCGTGCCCAACGCGTAAATGTGTTGCAGTTCCACCGCGCCCACGCCCAACGCCGGTAGTTCGACGGATGTTTCGGCATAACCTACGGCGTACTGGTTCATGGTCACCTGCGAAACGTGCTCCATCTGCTGGCTGAGGTCTACCCGTCCGGCCACCAGGTACACGGTGGCCTCGTCCAGCACCAGCGCCGTGTTCGTAACCCGTGCGAAAAACGCCAGATCAACCGTCGTGTCGTCCACGATTCGCATGTCATAATTTGGCGTCCAGCTTGCGCCCGACATCAAGTATTCCAGTTTGATCGAGCGCACTTCCCCATCAGGCGCGGGGCTGTCCCAGGTCAAGATATACGCCGTGCCGCCCGGCGCATACGACGCCGACCCGTACCGGAATGCCGCCTGGCCATAATATACCTCTGCCGACTGCCCCGTCACGCGATAATTACGCACGCGCTCGCCGTCTTCCGTCAGGATCAATGTGTCTGGATACGTGCCCGGCGGCAGCATCACGCGTACCTGCCCGGCGGGCAGTTGCACCGTGTCCCGCACGAATACCATGTCGTTGAGATACAGCGCCGCTTCATCCGGCTGGCTGGCATACGAAATACCGTCCGCTCGCTGCGCCGGGCTGGCGCTGGCCAGCGGTCCGCTGATCACAAAGAGGCTGGCGATCACCAACGCGATCCATGCCCGGAAAACCCATTTTGCCGTCATAACACCACGCTCCTTATTCAAAGTACCTGTTTGCGTACAAGACGTAAAAAACAGGCCGCCGGTTCCCGCCATCAATCACCATGCGCCGGGGGATCGTCTTTGAACGGAAACCCTTTCCGGCTGGCATCGCGCAGCAGCGCCCGCGATCCGATCCATTCGCCGTCCGCGTCGATCAGGTGATGGGCCAGTCCGTGCGCGTGCAAGCGCCAGATTTCGCGGCTCGATTCCGGGCAGTATTCCCAGTGAACGAGGCTGGTGTTGTGGCTCATGATTTCAACTCGCCGCTGAATCCCCACGTTGAAGATGTGGTCGAAGGCAGCGTCGATCACCCCGCCGTGACATACCACGACTACCGTCGTATCCGGCTCCCCATCTCCATACTCGTCGAGCACCTCGTCGAGAAACCCGCCGACCCGCGCCCGGAATAGAATCCAGCTTTCGCCGCGCGTGCTGATACGCATGTGCGGGCGCTCGGTGCCCCAAAACTCGGCATACTGGATCGGCATCGCTTCGGGCGGCACCGCCGTGCCGTCCGCGTAACAGTTGCCGAACTCGCGCAGGCGGTCGTCAGGCCGTGCGGCGACTCCGGTCGCCTGCGCAATGTACGCCGCCGTCTCCTGTGAGCGGGCCATCGTGCTGGTGTACAGCACGTCGACCCGCACGTTGTCGGCCAGCCACCGGCTCAACCGCTCCGCCTGTTGGTGCCCCAACGGTGTCAGGCCGGTATCGGTATAGCCGCCGTCCCAATCATCCAGGTTCACGAAACTTTGTCCGTGCCGTGCCAGAAACAGATGCAAGAGTCCCTCCCGTCAAACGCCCGTCGTATGGTCGCCCAGGAACTTGAGCCAGACCTGGCGGCGGCGCGGACCGTCAAACTCGGCCAGATACAGCCCCTGCCACCGTCCCAATTGGAGCTTACCGTCTTCAACAAACACCAGCGTATGCGAGCCAAACAGCGACGTTTTGATGTGCGCGGGGGAATTTCCCTCGCCGTGCCGGTGCCGTGAATCGGCTGGGGCGATGTGGCCATCCACCGTGAGCAGCACGTCGTGTTTTACGTCGGGGTCCCAATTCTCGTTCAATGTCAGGCCCGCCGTCGTATGTGGGCAGAACAGGTACAACACGCCATCCGTCGCGCCCATATCACCCAACGCCGCCTGCACCGAAACCGTAATATCGACCAGTTCAGTTGTGCGGTTGGTAGAAACCGTGATTTGCTGCATCATACCTCCTGACCTCCCTGTCATACGATAAAATCCATTATACCCACAAACGACAAAGAATTATGTAATCATGAAATCTGTAAACAGGTTCCGGCGTGTACAGGGACTGATTACTTAGCGTTACATTCAGGATTACGTAAACTTATTGACATCCAAACTAAACTGACTAAAATGAATACAAACAGTTGGTGAAGCGTTTGAATTGAGTTAGTATCGGAAGCGTCGAGCCACGTGACATGTGCGTGGTGAGCGGGATTGAAGGACCCAGATCGTTCAGGGCTGTGACAAGTCGCGCCTGAACAAGAATCCCTTCGCTGGCTGATTGACAGGTTTTTGAAACAAGGTCATAATTACCAATATTGATGTAAATACGCTTCATTTCGCGTTTCAATGGTAGCGCATTGACGAACATCGAAGTGAAACGTAACCACTCTTGCGCGATCGACACATGCTCCGGGGGGATGCATGCGAGATTTGTTATCTCTCATAACAAACCGCCTGTTTGTCCACCACCCGCACATGTTCGGCCCTGAAACACTGGTTACATGGCCCGGTTGCAGCCAATATTATCAATACTGTTAAAGGTCTGGGTTATGTTTACTACAGGCAACCTTAGAACCCATAAGCAGCGCTCTCCCTCCGCAGCGGTTGCCCGCGAACGCCTGCTGCACGACCCGACCATGCGCCACCACAACACCGGTCGGATCGCCGGTTCACGGCTGCCCGCTTCCCCGGTCACTGTCACGTTTCCTGCCCTGTTCATCGACCCGCATGCCGATGAGGCGCTCGCGCACCAGCGGTTGTCGCCGGAGGCCCAGCATTGGCAGGCGGTCCAGGTGGCGCGCAGCTTCAAAAACCACTATCTGGCCGAGGTCCATTACTGTGACGATCGCCAGTCCACTATCGCCGTAATCCGCCCCATTCATGTCCGGCGTAATAGTAATCAGGGGCCGCAAGAAATCTGCGTCGATTCCGCCGGTAACGTCAATCTGTCACACCTGGGAGCGCGACAGTCGCTGGCGCGCCGCGTTTTGAGCCGGATGCTGGTTGTCGCGGCGGTGGTGTGTGTCGCGTATGGAGTGTTTGTACTCGGTTTTTGACGCGTCAGTTCCTTGATACATCAAACCATGTGACGCGCAGTCATGGCCACACCGGGCAAGGATCATCCCGTCAGGAGTAAGGCGGAACGATTGAGGGGCGCATTCCGAGAGCGCTCCCAGCCGTCCGCCGACCAATCATTGAGGAGCAAGGATCATGTCCCCTGGTACCCAACCCGATCCCGACCGCCGCGATGCAGACGTGCTGTTCTCGCCGCCCGAAATTTACGTCGCCCGCCCGTGTGGCGACGAAGACGTGATCGATGCCGAAGAATCCGGGATGTACGTGGTGCCGGGCAGGCCATCTCCCCCGCGCAGCATCGAGCCTGCCCGCCATACCCAGCAGTATTACACGCGGAACCAGCACCAACCGCCATCACCCAACATCGTCGAACCGCAGCCGTGGCGCAGGACTCCGCAAAACTACAACAGCTTCGTGGCATCGGGCCACGACACCACGCGCCGCTCGGATAATTTTGGCGCATTCGATCCCGGCGCGTTCGATCCCGGCGCATTCGATCCCGGCGCATTCGATCCCGTCTTGCCGGACCCCAGCTCGCCGGCCCCTGGGCGCAAGACGCATCTCATGATCGGGTTGTTCGAAGACAGGTTCGGCCTGTACCTGTTCCTCAGCCACACCGCGCGGCGCTACCTGTACCTGGGCATCGGGCTGATCATCCTGATGTTCATGGGCAGGCTCACTGAAGCGGTGGAGTTTGTGATACATTTTATTTTCTAAAGACCCGTGCTATGATTAGTATGCTGGTGCCGCTTACAAACGACATAGCAGAAAGCGATAGTCGTATTGGGTCTGGAGCGCCATTCCGGGCGTGTGCAAACGGGAAGTGACGATGGCAATGGACACACAATTTACACCTTCCTTCATATTCATTAATTACGCAAACGCCGACGAAGCGTTGGCGCTGCGGCTCTACAACGATCTGCAAGACTACGGGCACCATGCCTGGATCGATCAGCATGACATCGGGCGGCAGGAGAACTGGCACCAGGCGATCAACCGCGCCCTGAACGCCTGCACGCACATGGTCCTGGTCTGGTCCAAAGCTGCCGAGGAGTCGCAGGAAGTTGAAGCCGAGTGGGTCCATTTCTTGAAGCAGAACAAGCCGATCATCGTCGTGCTGCGTGATGGAAGTAACGCCCATTACGGCCTGGCGAAGATGCCGACTGTGGACTTCAGCCGCGATTACGACAGCGCCCTCCAGCAAGTGCTGGCGCACCTGAACTCGCCCCGCCCCGATCCCAAAGCGGCTGGTTTGGCGGTTCAGCAGGGCAACGTCGCCCTCAACAGCTACGATTACACCAGCGCGATCAAAGCCTTCAATCGCGCGCTGAGCATGGACGCCACCAACGCCATGACCTATTTCAGCCGGGGATACGCCTATCACCGCATCGGCGATCACCGGCAGGCACTGCGCGACTATGCCGAAGCGATCCGGCTGGATGCAACGCTGGCGCAGGCGCACTATCACCGGGGTGTATTGCAGCGCCTGCACGGCGATCACGATGGCGCGCTGGCGAGCTTCAGCGAGACTATTCGCCTCGATCCCAACAATGGCAAAGCCTATTACTTCAGGGGTCTGACCAACGAGTTGTTGGGCCGCCCCGACGATGCGCTTGTCGATTACACCGAAGCGATCCGCTGCGATCCGGAGCACACACCGGCTTATGCCATGCGCGGCGCGATTTATTACAGCCAGGAGCATCATGAAGATGCACTGACCGACCTGAATCACGCGATCCTGCTGCGTCCCGCCGATGCCATCAGCTACCTGATGCGCGCCAAGACCTACCAGTCGCTTGGGCGCGAACAGGAAGCCCTGACGGACTACATCCAGGCCATCAAACTGGATGAAAACATGGCCGAAGCCTACCGGGGACGCGGCATCATCTACAATTCGCTCGGCAACTACCCGTCGGCGATTGAGGACCTGAATTTCGCGATCCGCCTCAACCCCGCCGATGGATTGGCCTATCTCGCCAGCGGCGACACCCATTTTGCGATGGGCAGCCTGCAGCGCGCCCTGGAGGACTATGCCGAAGCGATCCGCCAGTTGCCCGAAAATCCCACGACGTACCACAATCGCGGTGTAGCGTATCACGCGCTCGGCCAGCTTCAGGAAGCCACCGACGACTACAACCGCGCGATCCAGCTCAACCAGAATTTCGCATCGGCCTTCTACAATCGCGGTAATGCTCACTACGAACTCGGCCAGCTTAACGCCGCCCTGGCCGACTACGACCGGGCAATTGAGCTGAACGACCGCGATGCCTGCGCGTTCCATAATCGTGGGATCACGTACCACCAGCTCGGCCTGTTCGACGAGGCGATTGTCGATTTCACCTACGCGATTCACCTAAACCCTAACTATGCTGAAGCGTATTACAACCGTCATCTGGCCTACCTCCAACGCGGTGGCCCCGGCGACCATGTCGCCGCCCGCGCCGACATGGACCAGTACCGGCGCTTGACGTCGTCGAATGGGCGCAACGGGTCGGATGACGATCAATGATCATCCGGGAAACAGGCAAAAACGCCGGACCAGACTGCCCCGGCGTTTTTGATTCATGCCTCTGGCTGTTTTTCGCTGGACGGTACGCAGGTACAATAAACCGCTGGCTGCCGGATTGCCGCCACACAGGAGCCACCAGTATGAGCGCGGAAACACCCACGCCCGATAACCCCATCACGCCGATCTTGCAGGCATTCGTTCAGCCCTGGCACGATGCCATCGCCGACCCCGCCGCCGCGCAGGAACGCATCCTGCAGCAGGTGCTCGGCATCTACGCCCAAACAGAATACGGACAGCAGCACGGCGCAGACTGTGTCGGATCGCTGGCGGACTACCGCGCCGCGTTCCCGGTCCGGACCTACGCCGACTACGAGCCGCTGCTGCGGCGTGTGATGGGCGGCGACACCCACGCCCTGCTCGAAGCGGAACCGCTCGGTTGGGCCATGACGCGCGGCACGACCGGCGACAGCAAGATTATTCCCATGACGCCCCGCGACCTGGAACTGCGTCACAACGCCGCCCGCGCCGTGATCCAGTACGTGCTGCACAGCAAACGTTACACCATTCTCGAAGGCGCGAATCTGAACCTGAGCTTTCCTAGCGTCGTCGGCAGTATGACCGTCAATGGCAAAACCATCGAGTACGGGTACGCAACCGGAATCTACGTCAAACACGTGGCCGCCCGCACGCCGATCCGCACGATTCCGTCTCAAGAAGCGATTGACGAACTCGGCGGCGATACCGGCAAATCGGCCTGGGAGGCGCGTTTCCAGCTTGCCTACGCGAGCGCCAAAGACCACCCCATGACCATCGTCGGAGGCGCGGCGCAGGTGGCCATCAAGTTCGCGCGCTGGCTGCGCAAAACCCACAGCGTTTATCCCAAAGACGTGTGGAGCTTCGGCGTGCTGTCGCTTGGCAGCACGCCCGGCATCAATACCACCTACCGCCCGCGCCTGTTGGGGATGTACGGACCGGCGGGGCTGGTCGAGATCTACGGCGCGACCGAGGGCATGTTCGGCCAGCAGCGCGACGATCACCGCCGCTGGGTGCCGAACTACGACCTGTATTTCTTCGAAGTGGAAACATCAAAGGGGATCAAGCTGCTGCACGACATGCAGCCCGGCGAAACCGGCAGCCTCGTCGTCAGTACGCCCGTCCTGCCGCGTTACAAAATCCTGGATATCGTGCGGGCGTTCGAGCCGCCGTACTTCCTGTGCATCGGGCGCGACCGCCCCTGGACGCGTGCCGCGTACTGGCTGCGCCGCACCATCGAGCTGGACGTTTGGCGGCGCTAGCGGCGGCGCTCAATCCGTCAGGCGGCTGACCAGCAGACTCACGCCAATTGCGATCAAGATCAGCGGCCACAGCGTCGCAAAACTGAACCCAATACCGAGTCCGATCATCAACAGCACCACGCCCAACACCAGCCGCGCGCCGGGCCGCGCGCGGTATTCCGGGATCACGATCCGGGCGGCCACTTCGAGTAACACCAGCCCGCCCGCGCCGGAAAAAACCCACGACCAGGGATCGGACAGCCCAAGCAAGAACACGATCCCCGCCCAGAGCACCATCCCACCCCACGTAAACTGGCTCAGCCGGTCGTTAGGCGACAAATCAGCGAAAAACTCACCCTTTTCGGTGGTGACCTGGGTGGCCTTTTCCTCGCCTTTTTCCTCGCTTTTTTCGTCTGTTTGGCTCCGCTTCTCATTCTCCTTTTCGCGGTCTTTTTCGCTCAATTCCGCCGGGTCACGCCGCGCCGCGTGACGCACCCTGCGCGCCTCACGTTTCAGTTTGCGCTTGCGTTTGCGGTCCCACCGTCCCACACCGGCGTACGCGTCTTCCGCATCCGGTAGCGCCTCATCCGGCACGCCCTCGATCACGCCGGAATCCGCCAGCAGGTCGTCTTCCGGCACGATACGCGACGCCCCGCCGACGCCGGTCGGAACGCGTTCCGCGTCCGGCTGCACCGGTGCTGCCGGAACCTGTGGTACCGCCCCAGCCTGTGCCCGGCGCGCCAGTTCCGCCGTATCCAGCGATACGGACGGCGTGCCGATCGCCTCGGTCAGCGCGTCGTACAGATCGCTCACCGATTGGTAGCGCTGGGTGGGGTCTTTTTCCAGGCAGCGCAGAATCACCGACTCAACCGCCGTGCTGAGCGACGGGTTAAGCTGCTTCGGAGGCACCGGTTTGACGTGCAGGTGTTCGTACACGATCCGCACCGCCGCCGTCGTGCCCGATGCGCCTTTGCTGTCGCCCGTAAACGGCAGCCGCCCGGTGACCATCTGGTAGAGCATCACCCCCAGCGCGTAGATGTCGGT
The DNA here is from genome assembly GCA_964393335.1 of uncultured Anaerolineaceae bacterium. Taxonomy (GTDB): domain Bacteria; phylum Chloroflexota; class Anaerolineae; order Aggregatilineales; family Aggregatilineaceae; genus CAYMTN01. Next base: position 33,915 of record CAYMTN010000015.1, on the reverse strand, counting down.
CGTGGCGGTCACGTGACCCGCCATGATCTGCTCCGGCGACATATAATGCGGCGTGCCGACGGTCGTATCGACCGTGAGCGTGCTGGTATCGCTGAGAATACGCGCGATGCCAAAATCGGTGACGAACAGGTTGCCGTTTTCCGCGATCAGGATATTGGCCGGTTTGAGGTCGCGGTGAATGATGCCCTCGCGGTGTGCGAAATGCAGCGCCGCCGCCAGTGGCGTCAGGTAATCCAGCGACTCGACTGGCGACAGCGGTTCGCCGCGACGGCGCAGCACGTTTTGCAGCGTGTCCCCCGCGATGAAGTCGGTCAGGATGAACACCGTGTCGCCGCTCTCGACGATGTCGTAATAGCGCACGATGTTCGGGTGTTGCAGCGTTTCGAGAACGCGCGCCTCGCGCCGGAACCGCTCCATGAACGCCGGTTCGTGCGCGATATCGCTGCGCAGCACTTTCGCCGCCAGGTACACGCGGCGATGCAGGTCGAATACCCGGAAGACCCGCGCGAAGGTCCCTTCGCCCACCAGCGCGTCAAAGCGGTAGCGCCCCTCAAGCACCTGCCCGATCAGATCGCCGCTGGTCTGTGGGACGGGTTCGCCCTGGCTCGCGTCCAACGCTCCCGGATCGTAGTCCGGTTCCTTCTCCGGCTGCTGGTGTGCCATACAAGCTCCCCTCGTGTAGATACCCGCCACAAAACGCCGCGATACCGTGCCGTGCCTGGCCGCAAACCTGAGGCGCAGGCCTGCGCCCCATTATGACCACAAACCGCTCTTGCTGACAACTGCCGGTTGTGCTACCCTGTCGCATACGCAGGCGCTGCACGTAGGGGAGGGAAACCCGGCATGCCAATTCGTACCATGACCGTGCTGCTGGCCGATCTGGTCGGGTCCAGCGCGCATTTGACCGCGATCCCGCAGGAACAGGCCGTGAACTATCTGCTTGACGCCACCGCCCCGATCCGTGACACCGTCGAGTCGTATCACGGCTCGGTTATCAAGTTCACGGGCGATGGTTATCTGGCTACCTTCGAGAGTGTCTGCGAAGCGCTGCGCGCCGCCCAAACGATCCGCAGTCATTTCTTGCGCCAGACGCACACACCCACCGGAATCTCGCTGGACGGCGTGCGGATCATCATCAATGCCGCCGACATCACCGTGCAGGATGACGACGTGATCGGGGATGGTGTGGCGCTTGTGTCCCGCCTGGAAAAGAACGTGCCGACCAATCAGGTATACGTCACCGCGACGGTGCGCGCCATCGCGGATGATGCCGAATTCGCGTTCGAGCAGGTGGGCGACATGCGCCCGCGCGGCTGGCACGAGCCTGTGACCGTGTACCAGTTGTTACCCGCCGAAACCAGCTACATCGATCCCGGCGTATGCCTGTTGATCACGGACATGCACGGCTTGATCGCGCTGGGCGAGCAGTTGTCCGCGCCGGAGATGAACCGCTGGATGATGGCCTGGGGCGACTTGCACCGGCAGGCCGTCACGGGCCTGAAGGGGCGCGTGCGCCAGTTCATCGCGGATATGGCGCTCGTCACATTTGCGACGCCCGACGACGCCGTTCAGGGTGTGCTCACGCTGCGCGAGCTGTCCCACGCGCACAACGAAACGCACCGCGATCTGCCGCCGATCAATTTCGCTGCCGCGATCACGATGGGCGACCTGATCCTCTCGCCGACGGGCGTCGTGGGCCGTCTTGTCAACCAGACATTTCGCCTGCTCAACGCCAGCCCGCGCCACCACATCACGATTGACCCAGCCGTCTACGAGCGCCTGCGTGAGGGACAAGATCGCTTCCGCCCGGTGACCCGTCACGCGCCCGGTGACGTGACGCTGCCTGCCTACGAATTGATCGAGCCGGATGCACGCCCTACGCCGCCCGACGAGATCGAGTAATCGACGTCGAGTGCTCGATCATGGAGGTGATGAAAGGGTCCAGACTGGAAAAATGAAAGCCTTCTTCGAGATGAACCGCACTACCTTAGCCGCGCCGATGGACTGGAGAAAGAGCCATGTCTGAAGCATTGAAGCCCGCTCTTGTTTTCGGTTCATTCTCACTGGCAGTGGCTCTGATCAACGTGGTAACCAATCTGATTCTATTCGAGCTTCAAAGGAACCATACGCTCCGCATCTCTCACTATTCGAATAACCTGTCTACTTTGACGCAGTTACTGATGGGCTGGGGATACCACAGGCGGGAAAAGGAACAAAACAAACACCTGCCTCCCCCACCAAACGCCGAGACAAAAGAGGCAGCAGGCATTCTGTTGTGGATGACCCGCAGAGAAATCACTCTAGAAAATCTACAACGAGACTATCCAGCCCGGTACGATCGCCTGGCATCCGCACTTCAAGCAATCGATTATTATGAAAAAAGTCGAGTTCAGACGACAGAAACGCTTACCAGCGGAACAGATATGATAGGTATTCTAGGCAATTTATTTGGCATAGCAATCATAATTCCACTTATATGCAGTGTCGCGATCTATTCTTTGGTGAGAGACTATGATTTGTCCACATGGTTTTTTTCGGCGTGCATTGGCACGGTTCTGGGAGAAGTGATATCCCGCGCACTCAAATAGTCCCAGGCGATATGAAAGCCACCCCAATCGCCTCAATTCATCTATCGTTCGAAGTGGGATACGGTCACGTTGACTTGTTCTGCTCGCCTGTCCCTTTCCCTGCGGATTCACAGCAAGCACGGAAGAGCCTGTTTGTCGGTTTAGCCACCGACAAAACGTGGCAGGGCTTTCCTTCCACGACTTCGCCATCCGGCCAGTCAATTCTGTTCGGTTCATGTTGGCTCAAACACAAAGACGGCTATCAGGTCGTTCACGTTCGTATTGGTCGGACCCGTCACCAGCAGCGCGTCGACGCGCTCCAGGTACGTGTACGCGTCGTTGGCATCCAGCGCCGCCTGCGCCGAGAGGCCCGCCGCCTGCCCGCGCGTGACCGTCTCACCATCGACCAGGCCGCCCGCCGCATCTGTTGGGCCGTCGCTGCCATCCGTCGCCAGGCTGGCGACCAGCACGTTTTTCCACCCCTGAAGCGCGATCCCCGCCGCCAGGGCAAGCTCCTGGTTGCGTCCGCCCTTGCCATCCCCGCGCACGGTGACCGTCGTCTCGCCGCCCAGAATCAGGCAGGCAGGCGGCGGCACGGGTCGCGCGCTGGTGACGATCTCTTTCGCCAGCGCCGCGATCACGCGCGCCACTTCGCGCGCTTCGCCCTCGACATACGTGGACAACAGCAGCGTGTTGAATCCCAGCGCCGCCGCCCGTTCGACGGCTGCCGCCGCCGCCCGCGCGTTGTCGGCAATCACCACGTTATGCACGTTCTCCAGCTCCGGATCACCGGCCTTGAGTGTCTCCGCATGGTTCCCGGCAGCACCGCTCAACAAGTGCCGCCGGATCGACTCTGGCACCTCGTCCCGCCCGGCGTAACGTTCGATCACGGCCAGCGCGTGTTCGTAGGTGGTCGGATCGGGCACCGTCGGCCCGGACGCGATCACGTCCAGCGGGCTGCCCACGACATCCGACAGAATCAACGTGATCACCGTCGCCGGATAGGCCAGCCGCGCCAACTGCCCGCCCTTGACCTGTGAAATGTGCTTGCGCACCGCGTTCATGGCCTGAATCGGCGCGCCGGATCGCAGCAGCGCGCCCGTGAGGCGCTGCACGTCGTCCAGGCTGACGCGCGGCACAGGCAGCGTCATCAACGCCGATCCGCCGCCGGAGATCAGGCACAGCACCAGGTCTTCGGTGGTCGTATCGCGCAGCAGGTCCAGCATGGCCCGCGTACCGGCTACGCCCGCCGCATCCGGCAGGGGGTGCCCGGCTTCGTGCACGGTAATGACGCGTGTCGGCTCGGTGTAGCCGTATTTCACGATCACCTGCCCCTCGACGGGGTAATCGTCGAATTCTTCTTCGACCGCCGCCGCCATCGATGCCCCGGCCTTACCGCCGCCTACCACGACGATGCGCCGGTAGCGGCGCAGGTCGAACGCCACGCCATCGACCCACAGCGTATCCTCGCTGCGCATCATCACCTGCCGGATAGCCCGCGCCGGGTCGGCTTCGATCAGCGCCGCTTCTAACACCGCCAGCGCCTGCCTGCGGCGCTCGTCATGGGCGAGCGGCCTGGAAAAACGCCCCATACGAACTGCCTCCTGTGCCGATTTGTTGTATAGTTAATGGTTGCCAGTCAATTGCGCTCGACATTCGCCTGGGAATTGGCGGCAAAACGAATCCGTTAACCGCTGCCACCTGATCCTACAGCAGTTGTTGACCTGTACACAAACGAGGAGCAAAACCTATGAAACCCGGCCCGCGTCTACTTGGTATGGTTATGCTGGCGTTGGCCCTTGCGCTGACATCCGGCGTAGTGAACCCGCCCGCCAGCCACGCACAGATCACACCCCCTGCCGGAGTCGCCGCCGTTGCGGGCGTCGACGCGACCGGCAGCGCCGGGTTATACGTCGTGGACCTGGCATCCGGGCGCGTGGGGCTTGTCGACCTGCCGGTCAGCGCCGGTGTCTCGTTCGCCTGGCACCCGGACGGTGATATGCTCGCCTTCACCACCGCCGATGGCAGCTACGGGCTACTGCGCAGCCTGCGCGGCTGTTTCGACGCCGACGCGCTCTGTTCGGATATCATCGAGGTCATCCCGCCGTTCGTCATCGAAGAACTGGCCTGGACGCCGGGCGGTGATGCGCTCTTGTTCCGCACGGATGACGGCATGAAGCTCTCGCCGCCGCGTGCGCGCCCCGCCGACATCAGCGACGTGGACCTGCCATGCGACTCCGGCTTCGCCGTCTCCGCCGAGCCGTATTTCGTCTTCTGCGCGACAGCCGACGCGGCGGGTAATGTCACTACCGCCGTGTACCAACAGCAGGACTCGACCTTTGTGCTGGATTACCAGATCGGCACCTTCCCGCAGATCACGGCGTTCGACGTTGGCCCGGATGGCCGCGCAGCGGTCGGCACGCTCGAAGCCGCCGGGGACTCCGGTTTTTACAGCCCGCCCGGCGGTCCGGCGGCCCGGCTGGCAAACTACCAGATTCACGTTTACGACCTGGAATTTAACCCCGACGGCTCCCAGTTCGCGATCGCGGGTGCGACGTCCGACTCGACCGGCGACGGCACGCTGCGCGATGGCGACCCCGCCGAGTTGTTCCTGTACGACACCACGTCAAACCTGCTGGCCCAGGTGCCCGGTTTTACGGAGGCCGCTGCGCTGACGTGGTCGCCGGATGGCAGCCAGATACTCGTCATCACGCAGCCGAACAAGGTATCGATCTACACACCGCAGACCGGGGCCAAAACGGACGTGCCAGTGTCGTTCCCGCCGGGCCTGGCCCTGCGTGCCCCTGCCTGGAATCCCGCGCAGCCGCAGGTGACGCTGCCGGTCATCGTCACGGCCACCCCAAAATCACCGGCTATCGTCACCGCGACGCCGCACATCGTGCCCACTACGCCGCCGACGCTCACGCCATTCCCGACGCTCACCCCGTTCCCGACGCTGACCCCCTATCCCACGCTGACACCGTATCCGACCTGGACGCCGATCCCATCCGCAACACCCGGCAGCCCGATCGGCGTCGGCTGCCAGTACGCCTACGCGGGCGGCGGGGGCCTGCCGGTGGCGATTGGCGACACCGCCGAAGTCACGCCCTACGGGGCCGCCGTGCGCTTCCGCACCGGGGCCGCGCTCAACGCGCCCATGATCCGCGAATTGACGCCGGGCACGCGTATGACGATCCTCAGCGGGCCGTACTGCTCGCAGGGGTACCGCTGGTGGGAAGCACGCCTCGAATCCGACGGGCGCACGGGTTACCTGGCCGACAGCGACCTGTCCGGGTACTGGATTAAAACGGCAGCGCCCGCCGCCCCGGCGGAATCGATCAGCTTCTACGCCGACCGGTACAGCATTCCGCTTGGGCAGTGCGCCACCATCGGATGGGACGTCGAAGGCATCAAAGAGGTGTACTACCAGGGCATAGGCGTCACAGGCCACGAAACGCGCTCCGTATGTCCCGCCACGACTTCGACGTACACCTTGCGCGTGGTCCTGCTGGATAATTCTGAGGCGTTCAGGCAGGTGACGATTGTCGTCACCGCGCCATAAGAGGGGATGACACGATGCGACGTTATTCGCTTCGCACGCTGATTGTGTTGGTCGCCGGGCTGGCGCTGTTGGCTGTGCCGCCGCTGGCGGCGCTGGCCCAGACCGGCCCCACCGCCCAGGATGGCGATATCGTGTTCGTCTCCGATCGGGACGGAAACCCGGAACTCTACCTCATGGCGGCGGATGGAACCGGCCAGCGCCGCCTGACGACCGCCCCGCTGGCAGATGGCGATGCCGCGTGGTCGCCGGACGGCACGCGGCTGGTCTACCTGACTGAAAATGCGCCGGGCCAGACCGAGTTGGCGCTGCTCGACGTGACGACCGGCGCTTCGACGCCGCTCACCGCGTTGGGTGCGCAGAGCAATCACCCGGTCTGGTCGCCAGATGGCACGCAAATCGCGTTCGCGTCGAATTTCGGCGACAGCTACGACATTTACCTCATCTATCCCGACCGGCCCGGCCTCGACAACCTGACGCGCAGCCCGTCCAACGACCTGTGGCCGACATGGTCCACCGATGGCACGCGGCTGGCGTTCCAGTCGGATCGTAACGGCGATACGGACATCTATGTGATGAACGCCGATGGGAGCAGTGTTACCCGCCTGACCCTCGCGCCCGGCGTGGATCGCAGCCCGATTTGGTCGCCGGACGGATTCCGCGTCTCGTTCATCTCCGAGCGCGACGGTAATTCCGACGTCTACGTGATCGACGCCAACGGCACCAACCTGGTCCAGCTTTCCCAGACGCCCTACGACGACAGCCTGCCCGCGTGGTCGCCGGACGGCGTCTTCATCGCCTACGCGGGCGGCGTGCAGCCCACCGTGAGCGAATTGTTTACCATCAATGCCAACGGCGTCGATGCACGCCAGCTCACCAATGACGGTTTCCAGATCACGTCGCCCGTCTGGTCGCCGGATGGCCGCTGGATCGCCTACGCATCCAACCGGGGCGGTACGTTCGACCTCTACGCCCTCGCCCTGGACGATCAGAGTGTCACGCCGCTGACCGCCACCGGCACGAATGAAACGGCCCCGGTGTGGACCGCTCACAGCACGGCAGGCGGTGATAGTCTGTTCGGGCCGCCGCCCACGTCCACGCCGAATGTCGTCCCACCGGCGACGTTCGCGCCGCCGCCAACCGCCACGCTGAATCTGCCGACGGCTACGCTGAATCTGCCGCCTACGGCGAGCATAGCGACGCCTATCCCGACGCCCACGCTGGGACCGATCATCGCGACACTCGCGCCGCCGCCGACGCTGGCTCCGCCAACACTCACGCCGACAAACCCGCCGCCGCCCGATCTGCTGCTGGTGTACAACACCTTCCCCGCGTTTGACCTGATCAACGTATCCGGGCGGCCTCTCAACCTGGCGGGCCTGGGATTCCAGGGCGCGGGCCGGCAGGTGAACGCGAGCGTGTGGCTGACCCCCAACCTGTCAAGTGACCTGGGCTATTTTAAGGTGGGTGGCTGTTTGGGCCTGTGGGGATTGGGCGTCCCGGTCCAGCCGCTGCCGCCGGAGTGCGAGCACCGGCATAGCTGGTGGGAAAGCGACAACGTCGTCTTCTGGACGGGCGGCAGCTTCACCGTCACCAACAACGGCGCGCCGATTGCCGTCTGCGACACTGCCGCCGGGCGCTGCCCGGTCTCGCTCTCCGGGGCGGTCACGGCGTTGCCGCCTGCCGCACCGGTTGTAGTGCCTGTTCCGATCACCAATGCCGATCTGGCGCTGATCTACGACCCGGCGATTCCATCCTTTTATCTGGTGAATGTCACGGGGCACAGCGTGAACATCGCCGGGCTGTGGTTTCAGGGGGCGGGCCGCCAGGTAACACCTGCCATCTGGCAGTCGCAGATGTCCGGCAGCCTCAACGCGTTTCCGGCGGGCGGCTGTCTGGGCATCTGGGGCTACGGCGTCCCGGTCCAGCCGCAGCCGCCGGAGTGCAGCTTCCGGCACGGCTGGCAGGAGAGCGACATTTACGTCTTCTGGACCGGCGGCACCTTCACCGTTTTGGACAACGGCGCGCCGGTTGCCACGTGTGACAGCAACGCGCGCCGCTGCGCGGTTGACCTGCCCTGACCGGCGGCGGTTCGCTCCACAAAGAAAGGGATATGCACCTGCCTGCGAATGAGGCCGCACATCCCTTCAGCTTCCCGGATGCGTGACCCGCGCCCCTAACTCAGCGGCAGCGCCACCGTGACCAGCGTCCCGTGCCCCAGCCGTGACTGCACTTCCACCGATCCCTGGTGGGCCTCGATGATGCCTTTCGCCAGCGTCAACCCAAGCCCGATTCCCTGCTGTTCGTGGCGCTGGCGGTTGACCTGGTAGAACGGATCAAATACGCGCGGCAGCTCATCGGGGGGAATGCCCGGCCCATCGTCCGTGATCGTGGTCCAGACCAGGCCATCCGCCGCCCAGTCGGTCACCACGATCGTACCGTCCGGGTTCGAAAACATAATCGCGTTCATCACCACTTCGGAGAGCGCGTGTTGCAGCGAATTGATGTCCCCGCTGACCTGCACATCTGACGCGTAATCGTCAAACTGGATCGGAATCCGCCGCTGGCGATAATCGTAGCGCTGGGCGCGTTTGATGGAGCCGACAATCGTATCCCGGACCCCCGTTGGCCGCAGGTGCTTGTGCACGGCCTCCGCCAGCGCACCCGATTGAAGCTGGACGTACATCACCATTTGTTCGACCAGCCGTGAGAGGCGCACGCTGCCGCTTTGCATCGTCGCCAGCATATCACGCACTTGCGCAGGGTCCATCTGGGTCATCTCCCGTGTTAGAATGTCGGCTACCATGCTGATCGATACCAGCGGCGTGCGCAGTTCGTGCGCGACCATCAAGGCCAGGTTCGTCTTGGCCGTGTCCAGCGCAAGCTTCTGGACCTGGATGTGTTCCATCAGTTCGCTGCGCCGTTTGAGCTTGCTGCGCACCACCAGCAGCAGACGTTCCTGGTCCAGCGGTTTGACCAGATAATCATCAGCGCCCAACGAATAGCCGCGCCGCAGGTCTTCGATCTGGTCCCGCGCCGTCAGAAACAAGAACGGGATATCCAGCCATTCCTCGTGTGTGCGAATCGCCTCGAAGAACTCGAACCCGTCCATGCGCGGCATGGCGATGTCACTGATGATCAGGTCCGGCAAGGACGGTCCCGCTTCAAGACGCTGCAAGGCTTCCGCCCCGTCCATTGCCAGCATCACGTGAAAACCCTCCATGCGCAGCAGTCGTTCGACGCTTCGCAGCAGGGCCGAGTTGTCGTCCACAAACATGATAAGCGCTGGCGGTTGGCTGCCTGAAGACATGGGGATTTCCTACCACCTCACCCAGTTGTCGTATCCATTATTAGCATACTCGATCTTCATGAATTTTACAGGGAATTTTACGTTATTCACGATTTTTCGTTAACGACGGCACAGATAGGTCTGCGGCCCGATACGCGCGGTGCTTGGTCAACCTCACCAATTCGCAGTCCTGACAATTGTATTTGTAATAGCTTTTATGATATATTGCGGAATTGATGGAGGACTCGGGAGAGCCTATGAAACTAATCATTGCAGTCGTTCAAGATCAGGACGCCGATCGTACGATCACGGCGCTGAACGATGCCGGGCACCGCGTGACGCGCGTCGCCAGCACCGGCGGTTTTTTCAGCGTTGGCAACACCACCCTGCTCTGCGGGGTCGATGACAACCACGTACAGGCCGTGATCAATACCCTCAAAACAACGTGCGAGCGGCGCACGCGTCTGATCCCGGCTGGGCCAAATATCGTTGAATCCGCCGCCATGATGGGGGCATTTGTCGAGGTTGAAGTCGGCGGCGCGACGGTGTTTGTGCTGGATGTGGAACACTTCGAGCAAACATGAACACCAAACTGATCGTCGTGATTGTACGGGGGGCAAACTGTAATAAGCTCGTCCACGTGATGCTTGACGCCGGGTATGGCGTCACCGAGTTCAGCAGTATGGGCGGGTTCTTACGCCGCAAAAACACCACCCTGCTGGTCGGGGTGCTGGCCGAACAGGTCGAGGCGGCGCTCCAGATGATCCGGGAAATATGCCCGACGCCGGAAGACGCGGACGAACACAGCGCCACCCTCTTTGTCTTGAACACCACCGGCAGCAGTACGATCTGATGGCAAAAAACAACCCGGCGCGCGCCGGGTTGTCTGTGGGTGGGAAAGACACCTTATTCGCGCTGCGCCCACAACAAGACGCTGGTATCCTCTTCTTCGCGCAGCCAGCGATCAAACCAGTTACACGCCAGTTCGCGGTCAAACCGGTCACCGTTCGAGTGTTCGATGAAGTTCGTCCGGTCCGGGCAGCTAAACAATTCGTACATGGGCCGTGTCCGGTCGAACCACGCGCGGGCGGCAATCGTGGTCGTGCGCCCCTTCGGATACATGTACAGCGCCGGTCGTGGCACGATCAGCCGTGCAATGTCGCCCAGGTCGGCATATCGCAGCAGCCCAGGCACGAAATCGCAGCCGTGCCCATGCACCACCAGCGGATCGATGCCGCCGCCCAGGTAATTCTGAATCACGACGGCGCGCACGCGTTCGTCCAGCGCCGCCGTGTGGAGCGCCAATCCCGCGCCGAGTCCCAGCCCGGTCACACCCAGGTGTGAGGGTTTGACGTCAGGCCGTGATTGCAGGTAATCCAGCGCGCACAGCCCGTCTTCGATGACCATGCCGAGCCACGTCCGGCCCAACAACCGCGCGACACTGTCCAGCGCCTCGTGATCGACCTGCCCCAGCTCGCCCAGACCGCGTTCTTCGACCGTGATCGTCACGTACCCGGCCTGGGCCAACGCCAGCGCGTTGGAATGGTGCTCGCTGTGCTCCAACCCGGCTGTCTGCCGGATCGTGCCGTGCCCCGGATAAACCAGCAGCGCGGGCATTGGCTCCACTGCATCGACGGGTGCCATCACGTAGGCCGGAAGCCACAACCCGTCCGCCGCCTGCAAGCGGATCTTCACACGTTCCACGCCGCTGACCAGCGCCGTCTCGATCACTTCAACCGGCACGTCGGCGGCCTGTTCGTAGGTGAGGTTGAGCAGTTCCGACATTTTCGCCCGAACCGTGCCGCGCCATGCACGCCACGCATCGCCGCGCTGCCCGCTGTAGGCCAGTTGTGGCTCGTACGTGCGAATCTGGGCCAGCAGCTTGCCGAGCGGCTCATCCTCGCCCGGCGGGATGATGAACTCCTGCGTTTCGTCCCGATCCATCGTCAGGTTCTGCACCAGCCCGACCACCGACTGCACGACGCGCCCGACCGGGCCGGGCCGCTGCTGGGCACTGGTGAATTCGGCCACTGCATCGCGCAGGGACACGAGCGTGCCGTACTGGTCGGATAGCTCCTTGCGGTGGCGCGACACCCACACGTACAGGTCGGCTTCGGTCCGCCCGGAAAACAGGTCCAACGCGCCGGACTCGCGGATCGTCTCGACCGCCAGCGTATACACCAGGTCGTACCACACCGCCGCCGCCTCGGCGTACGAACGCGGCTCGCCGTCGATGCGTTCCAGGTTCTCGCGGTATAGCTGGATTTCCAGTTCGAGCGCGGGATACATGCCCGGTTCAGTGAGCACAATATCCTGCTCCGGGTGCGTGATATCCAGGCGCGTTCGATCCAGAAAGGCGCGATATTCCTCCTTGACGATCAGGTCATCGACCTTGCCCGCGCCGGGCAGCCCGCCGGTCTGCGTCTCGAATTCCCACACGTAGGCTTCAATCGTCTTCATGCCGAACTGCTGGGCGACGGATACGCGGTGGTTGCCGTCCTTCACGAAGTAGGCATCACCCACCTTGTACAGTTCAATCGGCGGCAGGCCGGTTTCCAGTTGCAGATCGGCGATGCGCTGCCAGCGCATGCTGTCGCCTTCGACCAGCGGCAAAAACGTGCGGGTGAAATCATGATAACGGCCCACGCTCCCCACGATCTGATCCAGGGGGATTTGTTGCAGGCCGCGATAGGAATTCTGAGCCAGGCGCAGCTTGTGCTGCACGTCTTCAAACGACAGGAGGTTGACAGGCTCCTTCGTCAGACCAAGCGTGCTGGAGAGGCGCTGCCAGAAAGCCTTCCGGCGGGCCTGATTCCAATGATCGCGCGAGAGAGCTTGTGTCACCGCGCTGGTATCTTGATCCATGGTGTATATCCTCGTTCTCTCCGGATAGCCATGTCGCTTAGCGTACACGGTTTTGATCGAACTCAACGGCCATTTTAGACCAAACCGCCACAATCAAAATTATACAGGTCACCCAACACGAAGAATACACTGAATCGTATTAGAAGTTACGCCCTACCCGCCGGAACAGGTATAATCCCTCTCATCAACTCGCCGGATATGACGACAAAGTGCCATGCATAATAGTACCAAAACACCGCCGGATACGCAGCTTCCTGTTCGACTCGACGCGCTGCCGGATACACTCCTCGACTGCGCGCGGCACCTGGCGGACCAGGCCGCTGATCGGCCCGCGCTGACCCTGGTCCTGCCCGGCGCTACCCGTACGTTCACCTACCGGGAATTTTTCGCCCACGCCGCCCAATACGCGCATGCGCTAGAAAAAGCCGCCATCGCGCCGGGTGATCTGGTTGTGCTGGTATTACAGCACGGCGAGGACGTGTTGTTCGCCTTTTGGGGCGCGATGCTGCTCGGCGCGGTCCCGTCGATCATGCCCTTCCTGACACCCAAACTCGACCCGGATCATTATTACGCCAGCATCCGCTCGCTGGTCGAGCTGTCCAGCGTCAAAGCCGTAATCACGTACGCGGACATGCAGCCCGCACTCGACCAGCACCTGGCAGGGGTTCCGGCGCTCAACGCCATCCTCACCATCGACGACCTGGAGCCGGAAGGCCAACTGGCCGATTACCTGGATCGCGCGCCCGCCGACCCTGCCGCGACCGCGTTCTTGCAGCACTCGTCAGGCAGCACCGGCCTGCAAAAAGGCGTGATGCTCTCACATGGCGCGGTGCTCAACCAGATCGCCGCCTACAGCGACGTCATCCGGCTTACCCCGCAGGATGTCGTGATAAGCTGGCTCCCGCTCTACCACGACATGGGCTTGATCGCGGGCTTCATCATGCCGCTGGTGCAGGGCATCCATCTCGTGCTGATGTCGCCGTTTCACTGGGTACGCGATCCGCAGATTCTGCTGCGAAGCATTCAGGCTCATCGCGGGACGCTGTGCTGGCTGCCGAACTTCGCCTACAATTTCCTGGCGACGCGCATCCGCCGCTCGGCGCTCGATGACCTGGACCTTTCCAGCCTGCGCGCGCTGATCAACTGCTCCGAGCCGGTGCGCCACGCCAGCCACCAGGCGTTTTCTGACCGGTTCGCGGATTGCGGCCTGTCCGCTGCCGCGCTGGCGACGTGTTACGCGATGGCCGAAAACACGTTCGCCGTCACGCAGAGCGCCATCGGCACGCCGCCTGCGGTGGACGTCATCGAACGCGCCGCGCTCATGGAACAGCGCCTCGCCCGCCCGGCAGACGGCACGGGCAGGCCGTCGACCGTCATGGTATCGTGTGGCCGCCCGATCCCGCACACGGAAATACGCATCGTGGACGCCGAGCGCCGCGACCTGCCGGAGCGGCATGTTGGTGAAGTCGCGCTGCGCAGCAACTGTATGCTCAGCGGTTACTATCGCCGCCCGGAAGCGACCGCCCAGGTGATCGACGGCGGCTGGTATTACACCGGCGACCTGGGGTATCTGGCGGGCGGCGAGCTGTACATCACCGGGCGGCAAAAAGACCTGATCATCGTCGGCGGCAAAAACATCTACCCGCAAGACATCGAGCACATCGTAGACGAGGTGCCCGGCGTGCATCCGGGGCGCACCGTGGCGTTTGGCGTGCCGAATGACGCGCTCGGCACAGAGGATATCGCCGTCGTGTGCGAGGTCGAAACCGAAGACCCGGACGCCCGCGCGCGCATCACGCGCGACATCCGCGCGCGCATCGCGCAAACCACCGACGTGATGGCGCACTACGTCCACCTGGTCGAACCGATGTGGCTGCTGAAAACGTCGAGCGGCAAAATCGCCCGTGCAGCGAACCGGCAGAAATTCCTGGAAAACGTCTTGGGCCAATCGTGAGTGAGGGAACGTCATGGCAATCATCCGGGCTGTGCTGCGCAGAGTGTTCAGCCGCGAAAACGTTTTCGCGCTGCTGCTGTGCCTGATCGTCATCCTGGTCATTATAGTCACTGCCGACGCATCGCCGCAGTGGATTTACCAGGGATTTTAGCCACCGCCGGTTAAACGCAGGTTATACGGGCGTAAATTGTTGATCATGTCTGGTCGATCCGACCGGGTGGCATAGCACAAATGCACTATCAAGGAGTCACTTTCATCACCTGGACCGGCACGCCTGATATGGTATGATTTAATCCGATTATCGTCTAAAAAATGTACGGGTGCGGCGTGCCGCGCCCCGCCTGGATGGACCATGCACGAACTGGGAGTCACGCAAAGCATTCTGACTATTGCGCTGCGCTACGCGACCAACGCCGGGGCCGTGCGCATCAAAGCGTTGAACATCGTCATTGGCGAACTGGCGAGCATCGTCGATGATTCCGTGCAGTTCTATTGGGACATGATCGCGAGGGACACCATCGCGGAAGGCGCGGTGCTGAACTTCACACGTATCCCGGCGACGCTGCACTGTAACGCCTGCGGGTACGATTTCCCGCTCAACCGCCGCGATTACGTGTGCCCGGAATGCAAAAGTCCCCATGTCCAGGTGACGGCAGGTGAGGAATTTCTGCTTGAGAGCATCGACGTTGACCTGGCTTCTGAGCTATCGACCAATCCTGAGAAATGAGGCTGTAACGATCCATGCCCGATAACATTTCGGTTGTCGAAGACATCATGAGCGCCAACAACCGGCTGGCCGCGCAGATACACGAGCGGCTGAACAACGCCGGAGTCTTCGCGCTAAATTTCATGGCATCCCCTGGTGGCGGCAAAACCAGCGTGATCGTGCGTACCGTCCAGGCGCTGATGGACGGCCTGCGCATCGGCGTGATGGATGGCGACATCGTGGATATTGACCTCGAAGAGCTGGCCGGGATGGGGATTCCCGTCTCGTTGATCAATACCGGCGGTAACTGCCATCTCGACGCCAACATGGTCAACAGCGCGCTGCCCACCCTGGACCTGGACGTGCTCGACTTGCTGATCATCGAAAACGTCGGCAATCTGATCTGCCCGGCGGCGTTCAAGCTCGGCGTGCATCACAACGTCGTGATTGCCAGCGTGCCCGAAGGCGACGACAAGCCGTACAAGTACCCGGCCATGTTCCGGGGCGCGGACGTGCTGCTGCTCAACAAAATGGACCTGCAAGAGTACATGGGGTTTGACGTGGACCACTTCCGGCACGGGGTTGAAGTGTTGAATCCGGGCGTGGCGTTCTTCCCGGTTTCGTGCCGGACCGGCAGCGGATTCGATGCCTGGCTGGACTGGCTGCGGTTGCGGATAGCGGAACGGAGCGCGGCTGGTTAAGGTGACCGCCAACACATTCTCTGCGCGCCGGATTCACGTCACCGGAGTTGTACAGGGCGTCGGCTTCCGGCCCTTCATCTACGGGCTGGCGCAGCGCCACGCGCTGGCCGGGTGGGTGCGCAACACGTCGGCGGGCGTCGATATTGAGGTCGAAGGCGCGCCGTCTGCGTTGGACACCTTCACGCGCGCCATCACCACCGAAGCGCCGCCGCTCTCGCGCATCGAAACCGTGACGTCCGAAGTGATCGACAGCCCCGGCTACGAACGGTTCGAGATTCAGCACAGTCATGCCGTCGAGGGCGCGTACCAGCCGATCTCGCCGGACGTGGCAACCTGCGACGAGTGCCTGGCCGAAGTGCGCGATCCCGCCGACCGCCGCTACCGCTACGCCTTCACCAACTGTACAAACTGCGGGCCGCGCTTCACGATCATCGAGGATATTCCCTACGACCGGCCCAAGACGACCATGGCCCCCTTCGAGATGTGCCCGGCGTGCCAGGCCGAGTACGACGACCCGCTCAACCGGAGGTTTCATGCGCAGCCCAACGCCTGCCCGGACTGCGGCCCGCACCTGGAGCTGATGCCCAGCCCCGATCACGCGGTGCCTGCCGGTTGGGACGACCTGCCGGACGACGAGATCGAGGCGGCGCGCGACCTGCTGCGCAGCGGGCACGTGCTGGCGATCAAGGGACTCGGTGGGTTTCACCTGGCGTGCGATGCGACCAATCCCGACGCCGTGCGGCGGCTCCGTGATCGGAAAGGCCGCGTCGCTAAGCCGTTCGCCGTGATGATGCCCGACCTCGCAACGGTCATGCGTTATTGTGACGTGAGTTTTTCAGCGGCCCAGGCGCTCGCCGCCCGCGAGCGGCCCATCGTGCTGCTGCCGCTGAAATCCGCGCCCGATCGCGCAGATTCCCCGGCTGGAACCGGAACTGGTGGGGCCGCCATCGCGTCCGCGATAGCGGCTGACGTCGCGCCCCGCCTGCGCGAATTAGGCGTCATGCTGCCGTATACGCCGCTGCATACTTTGCTGCTCGAACCGGCGGCGGACTTTCCGCCTGCGCTGGTCATGACGAGCGGCAACTACAGCGAAGAACCGATCGCCACCGGCAACACCGACGCAATTGAACGCCTGGGGCCGCTGGTCGATGCGCTGCTGCTGCACGACCGGGATATTTACATCCGCTGCGATGATTCGGTCGTGCGCGCCCTGGACAACCACGTACAGCCGCTGCGCCGCTCGCGGGGTTACGCGCCCTACCCCCTCCCGCTGCCCTTTGAGTCGCCGCCGCTGCTGGCCACCGGGGCGGAGTTGAAAAACACGTTTTGCCTGGCGCGCGACGATCACGCGTTCGTGAGCCAGCACATCGGCGACCTGTCGAATTACGACGCGCTGCGCTCGTACCGGCACAGCATCGAGCACATGCAGCGCCTGTTCCGCGTCGAGCCGGTGATCATCGCGCACGACGCGCACCCGGACTACGTCGCCTCGCGGTATGCCGCCGGGCGGGCGGGCACGCATGTCGCCGTGCAGCACCATCACGCCCACCTGGCGAGCTGCCTGGCGGAGCACGGCACCGCGCCCGAAGAACCCGTCATCGGCGTGATCTTCGACGGCACCGGCCTGGGGCCGGATGGCGCGATCTGGGGCGGCGAGATTTTGCTCGGCAGTTACGCGTGGTACCGGCGCTTTGCGCACCTGCGCTACGTGCCGCTGCCCGGCGGTGACGCGGCCACGCTGCGCCCGTACCGCACCGCGCTGGCCAGCCTGTGGGCCGCCGGGATCGCGTGGGAAACCGACCTCGCGCCGGTTGACGCCGCCAGTGACCAGGAACGCACGATCATCCGCCAGCAGCTTGAGAAGCGGATCAACGCGCCGTTTACGTCGAGCATGGGCCGCCTGTTTGACGCGGTCGCCGCGCTGACCGGCGTGCTGCAAGTCGTGACCTACGAAGCGCAGGCGGCAATCTGGCTGGAAGCCGCATCCGATCCGGATGAACGAGACGCCTACCCGTTTGAGATCGTGACTGAAAACGGTGTCGATAAGCCGCACCTGCTCGATCCGTCGCCGGTTTTACGCGCCATCCTGGACGACCTGCGCGCGGGCGTGCCGGTGCCCGTGATCGCGGCGCGTTTTCACAACGGCGTGGCGGGTTTGATCGTCAACATCTGCCAGCTTGCCCGCAACGTAACCGGCTTGAAGACCGTGGCGTTGAGCGGCGGCGTATTTCAAAACAGCACCCTGCACCGTCTGACCGTCCCGCTGCTGGAAGAGGTCGGTTTTACGGTGATGACACATCGTCTCGTCCCGCCGAATGACGGCGGAATCGCGCTCGGACAGGCAGCCATCGCGGCTTATGCCGCCCTGCACGGTGAGCTAGAAAACGGAGAGTGACCGGTATGTGCCTTGGAATCCCCGGAAAAATCATTGAAGTCTACGAAACGAATGGCCTGAAAATGGGCAAGATCGATTTTGGCGGCGTCGTGCGTGAAACGTGTCTCGCGTATGTGCCGGAAGCCCAGATCGGTGATTACGCCATCGTGCACGTCGGGTTTGCACTCAACCTCATCGACGAGGACGAAGCGCAAAAGACACTCGCGCTGCTGGACGAGATCGGCGCGCTGGGTGAGGAACTCGGCAGCGATCCCGCCCCGTGAACCGTACTGTCCACCGCAGGGGCCGCAGAGAAGGGCCATTTTTGCCTTTCGCTCCCGATTTTCTCTGTGTCTCTCGGTGCTCCTCGGAGAATAGCGATCAGCTTTCAGCGATCAGCCAGACCGTAGGGGCGCTGCTTGCCGCGCCCGGCAGCATCATTCCTTTGGTGTGCCGTGCCAGCGGCGTAGCCAGCTCTGTGACGTAGCGTTTTTGGAGGCGTGAGAGATGCCATGAAATACATTACCGAATACCGCGACGCGGCCCGCGTGCGCGACGTCCTGGACGAGATTCACCGCATCACGACGCGCCACTGGCGGCTGATGGAAGTCTGCGGTGGGCAGACTCACTCGATCATCCGGCACGGCATCGACCAACTGCTACCCGATCAGATCGAAATGATTCACGGCCCCGGCTGCCCGGTCTGCGTCACGCCGCAGGAATTGATCGATCAGGCCATCGCCATCGCCGCGCTGCCGGATACGATCATGGTGTCGTTTGGCGATATGCTGCGCGTGCCGGGGTCGCAGAAAGACCTGTTCCAGGTCAAAGCGCAGGGCGGTGACGTGCGCGTCGTCTATTCGCCGCTCGAATGCATCACAATCGCGCAGGACAACCCCGGCAAGGAAGTCGTCTTTTTCGGCGTCGGGTTTGAAACCACCGCGCCCGCCAATGCGATGGCGATCCACCAGGCCAAACAGCTTGGCATCCCCAATTTTTCGATGCTGGTATCGCATGTGCGCGTGCCGCCCGTGTTGGATGCGCTGCTCAGCTCAGACGATGTCGAGGTCCAGGGGTTTTTGCTGGCCGGGCACGTCTGCGCGGTGATGGGCTACTGGGAATATCCCGCGCTGGTCGAGCGCTACCACGTGCCGATGGTCGTCACCGGCTTTGAACCGCTGGACGTGGTCCAGGGCATTTTGATGGCGGTCCGCCAGCTCGAACAGGGCCGCGCCGAGGTTGAAAACGCCTACGCACGCGTCGTCGTCGAAGGCGGCAACCTGCCCGCCCAGGCGATCATCAACGCGGTGTTCGAGGAATGTGATCGCAACTGGCGCGGCATCGGCAGCATCCCGCGCAGCGGGTGGAGACTCCGCACGGACTACGAACCCTACGACGCCGCGCGCCGCTTCGCCGTTGAGCATATCCAGACGCAGGAGTCGCCGCTGTGCCACGCCGGGCAGGTGCTCAAGGGCGTCCTGAAGCCCAACGAATGCCCCGCCTTCGGCAAAGAATGCACGCCGCGTAAGCCGCTCGGCGCGCCGATGGTGTCATCCGAAGGAGCGTGCGCCGCGTATTACAACTTCGGGCGCTACCTTGATTGTTAGTGAAAGGCGTTTGCGCCAGCCTCGTTACAATAGAAGTCGCCAAACAGCCATGTGACAAGGAAACGTCACGAACGCCTTCAAGGCAATAAAGGTTAGATTTCCCTCGACTTGAATAGTATGATGAGAGAAAAAAGTAGTGAGGGGTCATGTTATATTTCTTATCTGTGCTATCAGCTATTTTCTTGGTCGCGATTACCGTCTGGAAAGCGATTCCCACAGTTCGTGTGCGCAGCCAACGTGTCTCTCTGGGAAAGCAGTGGAAGTCGCTTCTGAAACAACATCCTGTCTTTTCGGCTCAAGAGACAGGCTATCCCATTGAGGTGATCTTCCATTACGCCGAGCCAACGGAGGAGAATTTAACAAAACTGCGTGATCAGTTTGATCTGGAAACCGTTGCTGGCGAGGGTTCCGAAGTAGATCGGATCATTAACTTGATGAGTTGGGTGTACCATCTGGCCGAACATGCCAATGAACCGGCTATTCCTGCCGAACGCAATGCGTTTGCCTTTATCCACCTGGCCCAAGTTGAGCACCAGCAGATCAATTGTTACATGAAGACCGTCATCCTCAACGAAGTGTACCTTTCCATGGGGTTCTGCTCTCGCCATACGCATCTTTTACCCCATTCACATGAGGAGCGTGAAAGCCACTTTGTCACCTCAGTGTACTCTCGCACGCTGGAGAAATGGATTCTCATGGACCCAGATTTCGGTGTTTATGGGACGGACGAGATGGGCGGCATTTTGGGTGTGATGGAGATTCGACGACGATTGATTTCAGGGGAACCATTAAAGGTTCAGCATCCTGGAAGAAGCAGGCGTGAAATCGCCTGGAGAAATGTCCGCAATTTCATAGAAGGCGCCGATTATCTGTGGTTTCTGTCTGAATTCATTTTTAAAATTCGATGTCCCAAATACAGCATGTTCGCTCAGGACACCAAACCTATCAGGGAGTATCTTGAGTTGATTCCAGACGGGTATCGACCGGAGCTTCTGGAAGAATCTCGACTCACCGATCGGGGCCAGAAGATCTATTTTATAAACGATGAGAATGCATTCTGGCTGCAAAAGAATTCGAACGCGTGCCAATGACTTTCCAGCCAGGTACCCGCCTACGATCAGGTGGCACAGAGTCGCCGGGCAGAGTACACTGGCGTGCATGGCCTGTTAACACATCTGAGGATACACCATGCTGCGCAATTTTCTGCTTCGTTTGATCATCAATGCCGTCGCGCTGGCCGTGACGGCGGCGGTGCTGCCCGGCATCCACATCATCAACAACGAAATCGGCACGCTGCTGATCGTCGCGTTCATTTTCGGCCTCGTCAACGCCGTGCTCAAGCCGATTCTGTACGTGCTGAGCTGCCCGTTGATCATCCTGACGCTCGGCCTGTTCGCGCTAGCGATCAACGCCTTGATGCTGCTCATCACCGACGCTTTGAGTGGGGACCGGTTCACGGTGGACGGATTCTGGTGGGCGGTCCTGGGCGGGTTGGTCGTCGGGCTGATCGCGGCCATCCTCGAAGGCGTGCTCGGCGTCAACAAGGACGAAGACGACGAACAGGACGTGATCATCATTTCGCAGTAGTCCGCCGCGTCACCCATGCCGCCAGCGCCGCCGCCACGGCTGCCCGGTTGGTCGTGTCGATCGTGATCGCTGGCGCGTCCGGCGGCAGACCCAGGCGCGCGCGTGCCAGCGCGACCAACTCCGGGCGCACGACGACCAGCCCCACGCCGAACGCCCGCGCCGCGATCAGCGGGATCACAGCCGCCCAGCCCGCGCCGCGTTCCAGTTCGAGCGGGCCAAGCTCGTCCACGAACAGCACATCGGCGTCCTGCCCGGCCTGGGCGTACCGCAGCCCCGCGTCCAGCGCCGCCGGATTGAACGTGTACCGCCCGGTCCGCACCGGGCTGTCACCGCCACCCGCGTCCTCCACGCGGACCGTCGCCAGCGGAACCCGCGCGCCCGAAGCCGCATCCATCAGGTCGATCCCGCTTTTTTCGCCGTCCGCGCCGATCCGCGCCACCGAGAGGAACCCGCCCACGCGCAGCCCGGCATCCAGCGCCGCTGCACGCACAGCCAGCAGCGCCGTCGTTTTGCCGGTACGCCGCCACCCGCTGACCAGGATCACGACCCCACGCTGATCCGGCGCGGGCAGATCGCCAGGCGTCACGTCAGACCACCTTGATCACGCGCCGGGGCTTGAGCCGCAGCGTGATCATGTCCAGCTCAGCCCACGCGACCACGTCTTTGGCGGCCTGTTCCGGGTCTTCGTAGCGGTACGTGACCTTGCTCAGCCATTCGCCGCCGGGGTCCGGCTCGACGCTGAAATCACCCTTGATCAGGTACCCGCCCCCATCGTCAGAATCGCCGCCAATCGTGATCGCGCCTTTCGGGTTGGCGGCAGCGTACCCGACCTTGCGCGTATCCCGCGCGCTGATGACGACGATCGCGTCGCCATCCAGCATGAACCAGACCGGCACGGTATGCGGGTACCCGTCCGGGTCGATCACGGACATGCGCGCGATCAGGGTCTTTTGCAGAAAGGCGCGCACGTCGTCCGGTATCACAGGTGTATTCATCTACTTTGCCCCTCGTCGGTTGGAAAGTGGTGAACTACTGACTAATGAGACGAAAGAAATGGAGGCATGCGGTCCCCAACGTGATCAGACCCCACAGACTCATCAGTCATTTCTATAATGGGTGACTGGCTTAGTGCTAACGTGTGTCACCCACTCAATGGCCCCAATGAGCAGAACGATCAGTGCTACAGTCCAGAGAAAGATGTAACCGCGCGTAGGAAGGTGTAAACCGCCTCGTATCAACTGCACGGCCAACGCTCCAGCCCCACAGAAATTGATGACAATAGCGCCACCGATTCCCAGCCCAGTTAGGCCTACTGCATCTTTGAAACGTTCGACGATTAGCGCCAACCCAATGCCTGTTAGAATCGCTCCCAGAATGCTGGGATAAAAAGAGTTGTCGGAAATGGGTATCCCTAGCACTTCAGGCACACGATGTGGAAAAATGGTGAGTGGAAGTCCCAACGCTAAATTGACAATAGCATCTATCTCGAGCAAGGATTTTTTGTTCATGATCCTGACTCCTCTGCAATCGGTTAGTTAGCATGAACCTGTTTACGACGACCAAGAATCGTCCAGCAGTCAATAGTTCGCCACCACCATCGGTTGTTGGCCATGACCATCGTAATTTGAGCCTCGTCACCGCCACGAGTATACTGTGTCAAGGGAAATTTAGGACAGGGCCAGAAAATTGACTACTTCCGCCATGTTTTCACGCCTGGATGCGCTGCCGCGCGTGCGGCTGGCGTACCTGCCAACGCCGATTGATCCGCTGCCGAATCTGAGTCGCCACCTCGGCGGACCGGCGCTGTTCATCAAACGTGACGACCAGACCGGGCTGGCGACCGGCGGCAACAAAACGCGCAAGCTCGAATTTCTGCTCGCGCAAGCGCTGCTAGCCGGGGCCAGTACCGTCATCACCGCCGGATCGACCCAGTCGAATCACGCGCGCCAGACGGCTGCCGGGGCGGCCCGCTGTGGGCTGGGCTGCCACCTCGTGTTGTACGCGCCTGGCGGCGAGCCGCCCGCCGAACTGAGCGGAAATGTGCTGCTCGATCACCTGCTCGGCGCGACGATCCACTGGACGGACGAACACGCACCCTATACACGCACGCTCGCCCGCGTCGAAGCAGACCTGATCGACGCCGGAAAACAGCCCTACGTGGTGCCTTACGGCGGATCAAACGCCTGCGGCATCATGGGCTACGCCGTCGCCATGCGCGAATACGCGGCGCAGGCGCGCGGCCTTGCGCCGTTCGATGCGCACGTTTTCGCCACCAGTTCGGGCGGCACCCAGGCGGGGATGCTGCTCGGCGCGCACCTGGCCGGGAAACCTCACCCGGCGAGCCTGATCGGCATCAGCGTGGACCGCCCCGCCGCCGATCTCGCCGCCCACGTGGTCGATCTCGCCAACGCAGGTGCGGACCTGCTCGGCCTGGCGTGGCGTGTCGCGCCGCCCGATGTGGCGATCAACGACGACTACCTCGGCGGCGGGTATGCGGTGGTCGGGGACCCGGAGCGCGAAGCCGTTCGCCTGCTGGCCCGCCACGAAGGCATACTCGCCGATCCGGTTTACACCGGGCGCGCGCTGGCCGGGCTGATCGACCTGATCCGGCGCGGCGTGTTCACCACCGGACAGCGGATTCTGTTCTGGCACACCGGCGGCTCGGCGGCGCTGTTTGCCCTGGCCGCCGAGCTTGGCCTGCCGGGCGACACGCCATCCGGCACCTAAGTTTGCCGCCCCCCTGCTTTTTCTGTAGAATCCGTTGCGGCTCGACGGTAACAACGGTGGGGTTCGTGGAGTAGTGATAAGGCTGGGTCTATGCTGGTTCGTGCGTTCCGTGTCACCGACAGGTTAGGTAACGCCCTCTTACGCATTGGCGCGTGGTCGGCCATGTCCGTCGTCGAACAGGCCGCGTATCTCAAAAACGGGCTGTTTGGCATTCTTCTCACAACCTGGCGCGTGGTCGCCGGTTCGGTCATGCTGGCCATTTTGACGGTCACCGGCACGGCGCGGCGCACCCGGCAGGCATACGAAGTCGTCGAGGCCACGTCCGCGCGCCGCCAGGAACGGATGGCCCAGCGCGCCGCCGAAGCCGAACTCAAACCCACCATTGCCGAGGACCCGCTGCGGGCGCAGAACCGCGCGCTCAGCGCGTTGGCCGTGCTGCTGCTGTTGGTCTTGCTCACGTTTGTCGTGCTGCAAACCACCGGTAAGGACGACGAGCAGGTTCCGGCGGGAGCCGGGGCGAGTTGGCCGGAAGCACGCGGCACCGCCCCACCGACCGCTCTATTCCCGACGCCGCTGCCGACCGCCACCCCGGTCCCCGATCCGCTGCGCGTCGGCGGCAGCCTGGTCTATACCCTGCGCGAAAACGGCCAGGAAGACCTGTGGGCGATTAGTGTCGGTGAAGGCAGCCCGCTGCGCCTGACCAACGATCCTGCGGACGACCGCGATCCCGCCTGGAGTCCCGATGGGACGCGCATCGCCTTCACCAGTCACCGCGATGGCAACTGGGAGCTGTACCTCTTGCAGATCGATACCGGCGCGATCACACGCCTGACCTACACGCCCGGCTTTGAAGGCGCGCCGACGTGGAGTCCCGACGGGGCCTTCATCGCCTACGAAGGTTATACCAACGATACGCAAGACCTCGACATTTACATCATCAGCGCCGACCCGGCACGGGCGGCCAGCGAGGGGGCGCTGCGCGCGACCTTCACGCCCGGCCCGGATACCGAACCGGATTGGAGTCCGGGCGGGCGGCAGATCGCCTTCACGAGCTGGCGGTCCGGCAACCAGGACATTTACATTCTCAGCCTGGACGCCGACGGCGGCGACGCGCTGGCCGTCAACCTGACGGCTACGCCCGACACCGACGAAGATTATCCCGCCTGGAATCACGATGGCAGCCAGATCGCCTACAGCGCCAGCCTGGACGGCGTCGAAGGCGTGTACGTCAAGGCCGTCCAGCAGCCACAGGCACCTACCCTGATCGGGCGCGGGCGGATGCCCGCCTGGGCACCTAACGACGGCAGCGTCGTCTACACGCTTGATTATTATGGGGCAGAAAACGGCTGGCAGTCGCAGATTCTCGCCGGGGCGATTGGCGGATTTGGTGCGGCGACCGACGCCATCGCGCTCGCCAACCGCGCCACCGATCCGGACTGGACTCCGGCGGTTTTGCCGCGCCAGTTGATCATCAGCGGCGGCGTGTCGCCCGGCCCACAAACTGCCGGGCCGCTCTACACCGAAAGTGAATACGTGCAAGCCAGCGGGCGGTTTGGCATGGCCGCGCTGAACGGTGTTGTCGCGCCGCAGGCGTATCTCTCCGACCGCGTCAACAACTCGTTCGAGGCGATGCGGCTGCGCGTGCTGGAACGGGCCGGGTATGATTTCCTCGGCACACTGTCCGATGCGTTTTGGCACCAGGACCGCCCGCCCGAACCCGGCGAGCCGCGCCAGAACTGGCACTATGCAGGCCGCGCCATCGCCTTTAACCGCGACCTGGTGTATGCGGGCGAACCGGCCCCGATCGAGGTCATGCGCGAGGACACCGAGGTCAACACGTACTGGCGCGTGTACGTGCGCGTCGTCAGCAACGCGCAAAACGGCGCGTTGGGCGAACCGCTGCGCCGCCTGCCCTGGGATTTTGCGGCACGCAGCAGCGGCAGCGTCGAAGATTACGAGCGCGGCGGGCGGCTCAAGGATCGGGTCCCCGCCGGGTATTACGTCGATCTCACGCAGATCGCGGAAGATTACGGCTGGCAGCGGCTCCCGGCGCAGCGCACGTGGCAGCGCGATTTCAGCGCGATCCAGTTTTGGGAGCTTGTCAAAACCGGCGGCCTGAACTGGGAAACAGCCATGCTCGAACTGTACACGCCCGAAGAGCTGCAAAACTTCCTGAGCGAGGCTACCCGCGTGCCGCCACCGCCGCCCTTGCCGACCCAATCACCGACTCCAGCAGTCCGGCGCACCGCCACGCCGCTCCCGCCGGATTTGCAGTAATCGCAGGCACATCATGGACCGTACGCACCACCTGGTAGGTTTGTTGATAGTCGCCATTTTGATCGGGATGGGCGGGCTGTATTTGTGGCAGAACGACCAGCCTGCCGTCACCGTCGCCGTTCCCGCCGCCACACCGACCTCCGGTGACGCGCCGCGCGCCGACTGGCAGGATACGCTCGAGGCCCAGTTCGCCCTGGCCGGGACCACGCAGCCAACGCCTGACCTGGGCATGACGGCCTTCGTGCCGCCCACCCTGCCGCCCACCCAGGACTCCGCGACGGTCATCGCGCTGGAGGAGATCGCGGTGTCGCCCTGGCCGACCCTCACCCCGCGCCCCACCGATCCGCCGCCCGCGATCACCGGCGCGACGCCCTACCCCAGTCCGACCGGGATTCTGGTGCCCGAAAGCGGCGAAGATATCGGCTTTGCCCCGCCCCCGGAGCAGGTCCCGCTCAGCCCGCACGCCAACGATCATTTCTGGTTCGTGCGCCCGGTGGATGCCAGCGCCAACAGCAACAGCCTGTTTTATTACACGTTTGGCTCAAACGGCCCGCAGGACGATTACCGCGTGCATCACGGCGTGGATATGCCGAACCCGGTTGGCGAGCCGATCCGCGCCGGGGGTGCGGGTACCATCGTATTTGCCGACAACGGCGGCACGCTGATCGATACGCAGAACATCGACGTGTACCCGTCCTATGGGCTGGTCGTGATCATCGAGCACGATTTTGGCTACCGGGGCCAGAAACTGTACACGCTCTACGCGCACATGGCCTCGATCCTGGTCAGCGAAGGGCAGCACGTCGAAGCCGGTGACATCATCGGCCTGATCGGCGGCACCGGCGACGTCAGCGGCCCGCACGTCCACATGGAAGTACGCGTCGGCGAAAACAAGTATTTTTCCGTGCAGAACCCGCTGTTGTGGATCGCGCCCTACCTGGATCACGGCGTGGTGGCCGGGCGCGTGACCGGCGTAGACGGCGATATGGTCGATGACGTGCTGGTCACGCTCAGCCAACACGGGCGCGTCGTCCAGACCACGACCACCTACATCCAGCCGAAAAAAACGCCGGATCAGCGCAGCGGCTGGCATGTCGTGCCGGATGCGGCGTGGCAGGAGAATTTTGTGATCGGCGATGTGCCGCAAGGTGATTACGAGATCAGCGTGACCCTGTACGGGCAGCGTCTGTCCGAACGCATCACGGTCAGCGCGAGCACCACGAATTTTGTCGCGCTGGGCTGGGAGGCACCCGCCACCCCCCAGGCCGTGACCGGCGATGGTGCCGCGCCGTAAGGCATGTTGCGACCAGTCGCGCTTTCTTCGACTGACAGGTGACGCGGATCGTACCCGGCGTATTCCCTACGCCTGACCGGTTTTTGCCTGATACCGCCGGTTGATCCTTTGCCTTTGCGGGGCCAATTGGCTACACTGGTGGAGCAGATGAGCGGCAGCTTACGGCTGCCGCCCCTAATGAGGAGTTAGAGTATGGACAGCATGTTATCCTTTCGAGCGTTACACCGCCTGGCGTGCGCCGGTCTGGTGGCGCTGGCCATCGCCCTGAGCGCCAGCCTGGTGATCACCGTCCCCACGGCTGCCGCGCAAGGCGGCCCTGGCCGGCCAATCGCCGTTGGCGATATTGTGACGGGCACGCTGAACTCTCAAAACTTTGTGCAGATATACAAACTCGCGGCAAGCGCAGGTGATGTTATTTCCGTTGACGTCAGCACCGAAGTTGAAGCCCTGGCCCCGGTCGTGCTGGTAACCGATGAGCGCGGTACCGTTGTCGCGCAAGACAACGACCTGGCATCGGCCACCACCGCCACACTGGCCGATGTCGCGCTGCCGACATCCGGCAACTACTACCTGATCGTGATGCGCGGCAGCGGGGCCGAAGGCGACGCCAGCGGGTCGTACACGCTGCGCCTGACCGGCACCCAACAGGTCGGCGGGCAGACCGTCACGCTGACCAACGGCGGCATCACCTTTGAGCTTGTCTGGAACGCCGCCGTCAACCTGAATATGGAAGTGCGCGATCCGGTCGGCGGCACCGTCCACCGCCTCAGCCCTGGCTCGCCCAGCGGCGGCACGCTGGATGCTGACATCAACGCGAACTGTGATTCAGCCATCGCCACCCAGCCGACTGAAACCATCGCGTGGCCGGCGGGCACCGTCCCGGCGGGCAGCTACGAGATTATCATCTATTACACCGATGTGTGTGACGTCGGCGGCCCGCAGCTTTTCACCATCACCACGAACGTGAACGGTGGCACGCCGCAAAGCATCGCCGGAACGATCAATCCCGGCCAGGAATATCTGGCGCGCCTCACGGTGCAGACCGACGGTGAATGGACCCTGACCAATGGCGGCATCAACTCCGGGCTGGACGTGGCAGTCTTCCGCAACCAGATCGCCAATGCCTCACCCATCGCGGTCGGCAGCACGGTAGCCGGGACCATCACCAATGCGGCCCCTGCCCAGGCGTACACCTTCACCGGCACCGCCGGAATGACGGTCAACATCGATCTGCGTGCTCAATCGGGCAGCCTGGATACGTTTCTCGTGCTGCTCGGCCCGGATCAAACGCCGCTGGGGAGTAATGACGACGCGAACGACACCACCACCGATTCCACTCTGAGCCGCAGCCTGGCCGTCGAAGGCACGTATACCATCATCGCCTCGCGTTATGGCCTGACCATCGGCGGGACCGAAGGTGACTACACGCTGACGCTGTCCGAAAGCACCCAGGCGACACCCGCCACGACGCCAGAACCGGGCGCAGAGACGCCCGCCGCCGCCGCGCTGCCCCAGGGATCGATTGAAGTCAAGCTCGAATGGGCCACCAACGCTGACCTGCAGTTGTTGGTCCGCGATCCGTTCGGTGACACGGTCTACGACGACATCCCGATCATCCAGAGCGGCGGTGTGCTCGAAAGCGCCGGGAACGTCGGCTGCACGGATACCACCAGCGCGCCGGTATCGTACATCTACTGGCCGCTGGGACGCCTCCAGCCGGGCGTGTATGAGATCGAGGTCTGGTACCAAAACACGTGCGACGACACCCGCCCGGTCAATTTCGGGCTGTCCGTCAACGTCAGCCAGCAGACCGTGATCAATACGTCACAGCCCGCCAGCCCCAACTCGCGCTACATGATCACGTTCACCGTCGAGCCGGATGGCACGGTCATCGCGGGTCCGGGTGGTTTCTTTAACATGGCGAATCCCGATACGCTCAACTACCAGCCGCAGCTAGCGAGCGCGACGCCTATCACCTACGGCCAGACCGTTTCCGGCAGCATCACCGAGCAGCAGCGCTTCGCCGTGTACGCGTTCCAGGCCCAGCAGGGTGACATCGTCACGATCAGCATGGAAGCCAGCAGCGGCACGCTCGACCCGGCGCTGTACCTGATCTCGCCGGAGCAAATCCTGGTCAAGTTTAACGACGACGTGAATCCCGGCGAAAACGCGAACTCGGCCATCGATCAGGTGACGCTGGCCTCCACCGGCACGTACTACATCATCGCCACGCACTACGGGCTGAACGTCGGCGGCACAGTCGGCACCTACAACCTGACGCTCGTGCAAGAATAATCGCCCGCCGTTGCATGTTACCGAATCCGCCCGCAGCCTGACGTAACCGGCTGCGGGCGTTGTGTTTTGCCCGATCAAAAATTGACTGATTAGAACGTCTGTGCTACAATTATCTCATCAATCAAACACCTGGGCCGCCCTTCGTGGCGCGTAAGTGGAGACAACAATCATGGCAGACGATCCCCGCCAAAAAGCTTTAGAAAACACGCTAGCCGACCTGACCAAACGTTTTGGCGACGGCGCGATTGTGCGCCTGGGTGACGCCACGCACCTCAACGTCGAGGTGATCCCGACCGGGTCGCTGGCGATTGACCTGGCGCTGGGCGTGGGCGGCATCCCGCGCGGGCGTGTCACCGAGATTTACGGGCCGGAAAGCTCCGGCAAAACCACGCTGTGCCTGCACGTCATCGGCGAGGCGCAGGCGATGGGCGGCGTGTGCGCCTTTGTCGATATGGAACACGCCCTCGACCCGGTGTATGCCCGCCGCCTGGGCGTTGACGTCGACAACCTGTACATCTCGCAGCCCGACGTCGGTGAGCAGGCGCTCGAAATCACCGAGGCGCTGGTCCGCAGCGGCGCGGTGGATGTGGTCGTGCTCGACAGCGTGGCGGCCCTGGTGCCGCGCGCCGAGTTGGAAGGCGAGATGGGCGACTCTCACGTCGGGCTGCAAGCCCGTTTGATGTCGCAGGCCCTGCGTAAGCTCTCCGGCGCGATCAAGCAGTCGAACACCGCCGTGTTGTTCACCAACCAACTGCGCGAAAAAATCGGCGTCATGTTTGGCAACCCGGAAACCACGGCGGGCGGGCGGGCGCTGCGGTTTTATGCCAGCGTCCGGATCGACATCCGGCGCATCCAGGCCATCAAACAAAAAGACCAGATTCTCGGCAACCGCACGCGCGTGAAGATCACCAAAAACAAGGTCGCCCCACCCTTCCGCCAATGTGAAATCGACCTGATGTACGATCACGGTTTCAGCAAGGAAGGCGACATTCTCGACCTGGGCGTCGAAGCCAATGTCATCGAAAAACGCGGCGCGTTCTACCGGTACAACGATGGCCTGATCGGCCAGGGCCGCGAGAATGCCAAACAATACCTGGTGGATAATCCCGATCTGGCATACGAGCTGGAAATGTTGATCCGCCAATCGTATGACATCATGCCGCTGGGCGCGTTTTCCGGCGGCGAAGACGACGA
Organism: uncultured Anaerolineaceae bacterium; assembly: GCA_964393335.1. Taxonomy (GTDB): domain Bacteria; phylum Chloroflexota; class Anaerolineae; order Aggregatilineales; family Aggregatilineaceae; genus CAYMTN01. The sequence continues at coordinate 2,919 of CAYMTN010000015.1, read as the reverse complement.
ATCCGTTCCAGAACCGGTTGATGATTAAGCATCGATCCCTGAATCCGTCTTGGTAGGGGCACTGCTGACGAGCCGCAGGCTCGCCTGCGCCCAACAGTTTACGGACAGGGCGAAACTCTATGAGCCGGGGCGCGCGCGGGAAGCGCCCCTTTTTTGATCGGGGAGGCCGCGCGCGTGAACGAATCGGTTTCGGTGGTGCGTGGTCGTTTCTGGTGATGCAGGTATTCCGCAGCGTGACTTTTGTGGATCGTTACGATATTGGCAACTCTCAACCCTTTTCGTATAATCGGGCAATCCAAAGATGTGAGAGGATGACATGATGGCCGAAAATATGCCCGAAACACCCCAGCCGGTTTCCCTGCGCAGCGAACCAACACCGCCCGCTCCCACGCCGCCCCGCCGTTCGCGCCGCTGGTGGTATGTGGCGGGATTCGTGATCGCCATGTTGTTCTTGATGGCCTGCATGTTGGTTACCCCCCTGGGTGATTTCGGCGTAAACAACAACGAAAACAACTCCCTCAACGAAGACCAGGTCCGGCGTATCGTCGAAGAAGTCGTCGGCACGCAGATCGCCGGAGCGTCCCTGGGTCAAACATCGGGCGGTGCCAGCAGCGCCGAGGTTCAACAGATGGTGGATAATGCCGTCGGCACGCAGGTCGCCATGCTGGTTCCGACCAGCACGTCGATCCCGCCGACGCCAACCATCATTCCGCGCGGCGTTGCCGAAGAGGATGACGCGTTTCTGGGGCCGGTCGATGCCCCGGTCGTGATCGTCGAATTCTCGGACTTCCAGTGCAGCTTCTGCGGGCGCTGGTACCAGGACACGCTGCCGAAAATCCTCGAAAAATATCCCACCGAGGTCAAGTTCGTCTACCGTGATTTCCCGATCTTCGGGGAAGAATCGGTCCAGGCGGCGATAGCGGCAGAGTGCGCCGGAGAACAAGATAAATTCTGGGACTTTCACAATCGCCTGTTTGAACGCACTGTCAACCGTGAAGAATCCCCGCTCAACCAGGAGACATTTGTGAGTTACGCCGAGGACCTGGGCCTGGATACCCGCAGCTTTGGCGAGTGCCTGTCCAGCCAGCGTTATTACGACGAGGTCGTGGCCGATTTCCAGGCCGCTCAGGAGTACGGCCTGCGCGGCACACCGGGTTTTGTCATTGATGGCGTGGTATACACCATCGGCGCGCAGCCGTTTGAGGTATTCGACAGCATCATCCAGTTGGAACTCGTGAAAGCCGAAACCGAATCCTGACACGCACCTGGCGGTCATGTGCGCAAACGCCGGACCCCCAACACACCGGGGACCGGCGTTTTGTTTTGCCTGCCAGCGTGCCTCACCATTAATAGTCCACAAATTCCCTGCCAAACGACACAATCCTCCAAATGCACCGTTGACCCACCGGTTAGGAGCGGGTATAATCCGCCCATTCATTACACAGAAATTCACCGGCACGACTGCCGGCACGGAATAAGGAGCACGCCCTATGACTACCGACAATACTACGCCCACCAGCATCAATGAGGTCACCCCCAAGATGGAGCTGCAGGGTATCGTCAAAAAAATCGACCTCTATGGTGCCCTGGTAGACGTTGGCGTTGGCCGGCTTGGCCTGCTCCACATCTCGCAGCTTTCTGAGGGTCACGTCAAAAACGTCACCGACATCCTCAACGAAGGCGATCAGGTCAAGGTGTGGGTCCAGGAAGTCGATCGCAAAAAAGGCCGCATCAGCCTGACGATGCTCAAGCCCCCGGCGACCACCTGGAACGAGATCGACGTGGATAAGGTCTTCACTGGCACAGTCGTGCGCGTCGAGAAGTTTGGCGCATTTGTGGACGTCGGTGCCGAGCGCCCCGGCCTGGTGCACGTCTCCGAATTGGCACAAGGTTACGTCGGCGACCCGTCAGAGGTCGTGAGCGTAGGCGACGAGATCGAGGTCAAGGTCATTGGCGTCAACCGCCGCAAGAAGCAGATCGATCTCAGCGTCCGCGCGTTGGAAGCCCCTGTCAAGAAGATTGCAGAAGTGGCCGAGGACGCCGAAGATTTGCCGACGGCGATGGAACTGGCGCTGCGCCGCGCGATGGAAGATTCCGGCATGGCCATGCCCGCGCGCGCCAACAAGGGCAAGCGCCACAAGAAAAACAGGCGCCGCGAGGAACGCGAAGATATTTTCGCCCGCACGCTCCAGCAGCACGCCAACGAATAAACACACGTACCAGCGTAATACGAACGGGCGAGCCGGTGACCGGTTCGCCCGTTTTTGCTTGGTGGTTATCCCCCGCTTAACGTCGCAGCGGTTTCATCAGTTCGTACTGCCGGTAGGCAGAAACCACCAGAATCAGCGCGATAATGACATACGAGGTGACGCACCACTGGCACCACTTATCCAGCACCGACGCCTCGACATACGTCAGGTATGTCTGAAAGATCACGCCAAACAGCGCCATGCCAAGCACCAACACCCGCCCGAATTCGGCTGCCAGTGCCACCTGATCCTCAAGTACCAGCACGCCCAACATCGCTGCGTATCCGAGCAGGCCCATGATCGCTACCGGGAGGCCGAATGTCTTGGCGTAGGCGCTTTCTTGCACTGCCGCACAGTCGATCTTGCCCGTGTCGGCGCAGACCGTTTCGTTGCCGGTCACTTCAGCCCACGACATGTACCCCGCGACCAGGATGCCAGCCACACACAACAACATCGCGATCACGCGCAGCCAGTCCCACTCGATAGCCGGAGCAGCCAGGGCTGCTTTGTCAGATTTTGCTGTACTCACCTGTCTATCCCTCCACGAACACCACGGACAATACGCCACACAATGCCATTTCGGTGTAAAATATACCGTAAACACAGCGAAATGCATCCCCTTTTTTTGTTACCCTGTAATCAAGTTGCCAAGTGGATCGATCACCTAGAA
>CAYMTN010000014.1:3417-42190 GCA_964393335.1 uncultured Anaerolineaceae bacterium | reverse complement strand
GCCCCCACCGGAATCCCGATCCCGACCATGATCGGCATCGACAACCCCACGCCGGACGATTACGAAAAAATCCGCCAGGACCCCAACCTGATCCTGTACGACCGTCCCGGCCAAAATATCTTCTACATCGGTTTGAACAACTGGTTCGAGCCGCTCAACGACGTGAAGGTACGTCGGGCTCTGGCTATGGGCATCGACCGCCAGCGGATCGTCGATAATTTCTACCCGCCCGGCACGCTTGTAGCCACCCAGTTTATGCCCCCCAGCATCTTTGGTTATACGCCAGAAGTGACATGGTACGACTTCGATCCTGAAGCGGCCCGCGCACTGCTGGCCGATGCCGGGTTCCCGGACGGCTTCGAGATCAACCTGTACTATCGTGACGTGTTCCGTTCCTACCTGCCCGAACCAGGCCGTGTAGCCGAGGACATCCAGGCGCAGTTGAAAGAAAACCTGAATGTCACCGCCAACATCACGGTGATGGAATCCGGCGCGTTCATCGACGCCAGCGACGCAGGCGAACTCAGCATGTACCTGTTGGGCTGGGGCGCGGACTACCCGGACGCGACCAACTTCCTTGACTTCCACTTCGGCGCAGGTGCTTCTGACCAGTTTGGTGACAAGTTCGACGCGATCACCGAGCCACTGGCCCGCGCGGCCTCCCTGGCCGACCCGGTAGCCCGCCTGCAAATCTACGTCGAAGCCAACCAGGCCATCAAAGACAACGTCCCGATGATCCCGGTATCTCACGGCGCTTCGGCGACAGCCTTTAAGGCCACCGTTGAAGGTGCGCACGCCAGCCCGTTGGGCAACGAATACTTCGCCGTTATGCAGATCGCCGGGCAGGATACGCTGGTGTGGATGCAGAACGCCGAACCGATTGGCCTGTACTGCGCCGACGAGACTGACGGCGAATCGCTGCGTGCCTGCGAGCAGATCAACGAATCGCTGCTCTCCTACGCGATCGGCGGCACTGCCGTTCAGTCGGGGCTGGCCGAAACCTGGGAAGCCAGCGAAGACCTGATGGAATGGACCTTCCACCTGCGTGAAGGCGTCACATTCCACGACGGTTCAAGCCTGGACGCTAACGACGTTGTGATGTCCTATTACGTCCAGTGGGATGCTTCAAGCCCGCTGCATGTAGGCCGCAACGGCAGCTTCACCTACTTCCCTGGCCTGTTCGACGGTTTCCTCAACCCTCCTGAGGAGTAAATTGATCGATGTTCCGCCCTGACGACGGATGAGATCACAGGGGCACTTGAAAAAGTGCCCCTTAATGTTTAAAGTTATGCTCGCCTTTTGCAGAGCCTAAGTTATACTCAGGAAAAAATCGAGGCCAATTCTCATGGTAGGCTTTCTACTCCGACGCTTGACGCTGGCAGTCCCTGTGCTGTTAGGCATCGTATTTGTGACCTTTTCGCTCGCTCGTCTGCTGCCGGGTGACCCGTGCCGCTCGACGCTGGGCGAAAAAGCCACCGATGAGGTCTGTGATGCCTTTAATGAGCGGTACGGACTCAACGATCCGATCCCCGTGCAGTTTCGCATCTACCTGAACGATGTACTGCATGGCAACCTGGGCGAATCGATCAAATTCGGACGTCCGGTTACCGAATTGATGGTGGAACGTCTGCCCGTCACCCTGGAGCTGAGTTTCTACGCGATGATCTTTGCCGTTATGATCGGCATTCCGATGGGCATTATCTCGGCCTATTATCACAACTCGTCGATCGACGTCGGCACCATGATCGGCGCTAACATCGGCGTGTCGATGCCCGTTTTCTGGCTGGGCCTGATGCTATCCTACTTGTTTGGCGTCGTCCTGAGAGATACGCCGTTCTGGCTGCCGCCGTCGGGTCGCCTGACAGCGGGCACGCAGATTCAACCGTTTTATGACGCATGGGGCCTCAACGTCAACGGTGATGCCCTGACGCTGCCGGGATTCATCGCCAATATCAACACCCTGAATGCGCTGCTGGTGCGCGACTGGTCCGGTTTTGCCGATGCGCTCAAGCACATGATCCTGCCGGCGATGGCGCTGGGGACAATCCCGTTGTCGATCATTGCGCGGATGACACGCTCCAGCCTGCTGGAAGTGCTCGGCCTGAACTACATCCGCACCGCGCGCGCCAAGGGCGTACGTGAGATCGGCGTGATCGTGCGGCACGGGCTGCGCAATGCGCTGCTGCCGGTCGTGACTATCATCGGCCTGTCGCTGGGCACGTTGTTGAGTGGGGCCGTGTTGACCGAGACTATCTTCGGTTTGTCAGGTGTTGGGCGCATCCTGTACGACTCGATCACCGGGCGAGATTACACGGTCGTGCAGGCGTTTACTTTGATTATCGCGGTTATTTTTGTGTTCATTAACCTGATCGTAGATGCCCTGTACGCGTATCTCGATCCGCGTATCCGACTTGAGTGAGACTATGCAACGTACCGATCCTGTCCCCCCCGAGCTCGACTTATCCGTTGCTGATGCTGTCGTCACCAAGCCACCCAAGGGCTTGTGGCGTGAAACCCTGGAACGCCTGCTGCGCAAACCATCGGCCATTGTCGGACTGGTGATCTTGGGGACGTTGGTGATCATCGCCATTTTCGCCCCGGTGATTGCCACCCATAATCCGCTGACCGTGCTGCTAGACGTGCCTGAAGAAGGTGTCGCCAAACGTATCGCGCCGTGCATCCATTTGTTCGGGTGTCCCAGCGCGGGCGACAACCTGGTGAATGTCTCGACGAGCACCGACATTCAATCCGCCGTGCTCAGCTCGACAAACTCTTTGATGGCAGCCACAAGCGGTAACGCCATCATCGTTTGGGACGTCGCAAACGGCAAAGAACTGATGACGCTCGAACACGAGCAGCCCGTCACGGCTATGGATTGGAGTCCCAACGATCAGAAGATTCTGTCAGCCAGCGGCGATGAGTTATACGTCTGGGACGTGAACCGCCGCGCCATCAGCCAGACGCTGTCGCACGCAGGCGGGGCCGACCTGGTCGCCTGGAACGCGGATGGTACCCGGTTCTTGACGGCAGACGCGCACACCGTTCACATCTGGGATACGCTGAGTTGGAATGAAGTCGGCGTGATCCAGCTTGAGGATGAACGCGTGGCGGTCGAGTGGAACGCGAACGGCACCCTTGTCATGACCGCCAGCGGCAGTCAGGTACAGCTTTGGAACGCTTTTGTGGCCACATTGGTCACCAGCCTGGAACACGACGCACCGCTGACCAGCGCCACGTTTAACACGTCCAGCAACCGCATCCTGACCACCAGCGGCTCTACCATGTACGTGTGGAACGCGTCAACCTATGAACAACTGCTGGCGGTCGAGTATGACGGCGATCTCACCAACGGCGCATGGGGTGAAGCCATTTCGCGCGGGGTGCAGAACATCATGGCGACACACGGCGATACCGGGCTGGTCTGGCAGGTCAGCACCGGCAAACTGCTGCTGGAACTCGATCATGGCGAGCCGGTGCTGAAAATCGCCAGCAGCCCGTTGGCAACACGCATCTTCACCCAGAGTGAACACCTGATCCGTGTATGGAACACCGGTACGGGCAAGCAGGTGCTGTCCATTGAACGCGACACGCCGATCACCGATGTGGCCTGGCTGAATACGGGCGGTGGCGTCATCGTCGCCAGCGCTAACCAGATGAGCGTCGTCAAAACGTCAAACTACCAGTACATTATGGGCGTGGACGGCAACTTGCGCGACCAGTTCAGCCGCGTGATTTATGGCACACGCCTATCCCTGATCGTCGGGCTGTCTACCGTCAGTTTCGCCGTCATTTTAGGCGTCATCGCCGGGGCGGTCGCCGGGTATGCGGGCGGATGGATGGATAACACGATCATGCGCATCATGGATGTGCTGCTGGCCTTCCCGCCGCTAATCCTGGCGATCGCCGTTGTGACGGTGTTGGGGCCAGGGCTGATCAATGCGCTGCTGGCGATTTCAGTTGTATTCATCCCAGCCTATGCGCGCGTTGCGCGTTCCGGCGTCCTGGCGGTCAAAGAAGAGGATTTTGTCACCGCTGATCGCGCGTTGGGCGTTGCCCCGGTGCGCATCTTGTTCCGGCGCATCCTGCCGAATGCGCTGGCTCCCTTGATCGTACAGGCCACCCTGGGTATCGGCACCGCCATCCTGGATGCGGCGGCGCTGTCCTTCTTGGGACTGGGCGCACAACCTCCCACGCCTGAATGGGGGGCGATGCTGGGTGCCGAACGCAACCAGATTTTTACGGCTCCGCACCTGGTATTTTACCCAGGCATTGCCATCATGATTACCGTGCTGGCCTTTAACCTGTTGGGTGACGGCTTGCGCGACGCGCTCGACCCTCGTCTGGATCGGTGATAGGTATCGGAATGGTTGATAGACCGGATAACGCAAACAAGGCGGCAAAACAAGTCCTCGCAGATCAAGCGCTGTTGGAGGTAACTGACCTGCGAACCTATTTCTTCACACGCCAGGGCACCGTCAAAGCTGTGGACGGCGTCAGCCTGACGGTCAGGCGCGGCGAGATTCGTGGTGTCGTCGGTGAGTCGGGCTGCGGCAAAAGCATGACCGCCATGTCCATCTTGCGGCTTGTCGACAAACCGGGCCGGATTGTTTCCGGGGAGGTGTGGTTCAAAGGCGAGAACCTGCTCACCATGTCGAACCGAGAAATGATACACATTCGCGGCAAACAGATTTCGGTGATCTTTCAGGAGCCAAAATCCTCGCTGAACCCGGTGCTGCGCGTCGGCAACCAATTACTCGAAGTGCTGCGCGTCCACCAGGATGCAGGCCGTTCGCCGCAAAAATCAGAAGCGGTGAATATGCTTAAGGAGGTTGGCATCCCGGACCCGGCACAGCGTATCGACAACTACCCGCACGAAATGTCGGGCGGCATGGCCCAGCGCGTCATGATCGCAATGGGCATGGCCTGCGCACCTGATTTGTTGATCGCCGACGAGCCAACCACTGCGCTGGATGTGACCATCCAGGCGCAGGTGCTCGACCTGATTCGTAAGCTGCGCGACGAGCACGGCATGGCCGTGATGCTCATCACGCACAACATGGGCATCGTCGCCGAAATGGCCGATATCGTGACCGTGATGTATGCCGGTACTACGGTCGAAGAAGCGCCCACCCTGGAGCTGTTCGGGGAACCGCTGCACCCCTACACACAGGGCCTGATCGCGTCAATCCCGGTCATGGGCAAACTCAAAGACCGGTTGGACGTCATCCCCGGCACGGTCCCGAACCTGATCGACATGCCGGTTGGCTGCCGGTTTGCGCCACGTTGTAAGGCGCGGGTCGAGCACCAGTTGAGCCGGTGCGAGATCGAGGAACCGCACATGATCCCAGCCAAGCCGGACCACTTTGTCCGCTGCTGGCTGTATGAAGAAGCAGAAGGCGCTGAAGCATGACTGATAACCTCGTTGAAATTCGCGGCTTGAAAGTCTATTTTGACGTGAAGGGCGGTATCCTCAAGCGCACTGTCGGCGTGGTGAAAGCAGTCGACGGTGTCGATCTGGATATTCACAGAGGCGAAATCCTGGGGTTGGTGGGTGAATCGGGCTGCGGAAAAACGACCGTCGGACGTGCCCTGCTGCGCCTGGTTCCGGCGACAGCGGGTTCGGTGACGTTCGACGGCAAAGATATTTTTAGTATGGCCCAGTCGGAGCTAAAACCGCTGCGCAGCCAGATGCAGCTTGTCTTTCAGGACCCGTACTCGTCCCTCGATCCCCGCTCGCGTATCAGTGAGATCGTGGGCGAAGGACTGCGCGTACACGGCGTCTCCGACCGCGGCGAACGGTACCGGCGGGTGTTGGAGGCGCTGGAACTGGTCGGCATGGGTGAAGAACACATGCGGCGCTTTCCGCACGAATTTTCGGGCGGCCAGCGCCAACGGATCGGAATCGCGCGGGCGCTGGTGTTGAATCCCAGCTTTATCGTGTGTGACGAGCCAGTCTCCGCGCTGGATGTATCGATCCAGTCCCAGGTGTTGAACCTGCTGAAGGATTTGCAGCAGACGCTGAATCTGACACTGCTGTTTATCGCGCACGATATGAGCGTAGTCGAGCACCTGTGCGACCGGGTCGCGGTGATGTACCTGGGCAAGATCGCCGAGGTCGCCAACCGTGAGGAGTTGTTCAGTAACCCACAGCACCCGTATACAGTGGCGCTCATGTCTGCCATCCCGATTGCAGACCCGAAGATTAAACGTACGCGCATCATCTTGCAGGGCGATCCCCCCAGCCCACTCAATCCGCCATCCGGCTGCCGTTTCCATACGCGCTGCCCCGAAGTAGTGGCTGTCTGCTCAGAACAGATTCCGCCGCTGATCGATCTCGGTCGTAACCATCTCTGCGCATGTCACCTGCGCCAGCCGGAATCGGAGCGCGTCGCTCCATAGGCCCTTTTCTGTGACCAGTGCAAGCCTGATCAGCGCCCGGTTCTGGCCACCATCCGAAACCGGGCGCTTTCATGTGCTGAAAATAGGTGCGGTCAGGCATCGTTTGCTGTGGTATACTGGTGATGACAATTTACGCTATTTGCATCAATAATATCATGTATATTCGCCGGAAAGGACTGTTTGATGACGGACACACAACACAACAGCCATGCCTGCCTCACTTGCGATCAAACCAGCGACGAGGTACCGCTGATTGCGCTTGAATATCGCGCCCGGCAGTTCTGGATTTGCCCGCAGCATCTGCCCATCCTGATCCACAAGCCGCACCAGCTTGCCGGCAAATTGCCAGGGGCGGAAAACTTGCAGGAAGCGGACCACCAACGGTAAATCAACGCCGCTGCAAACCGCCTGCAAATCAGTTGGCGGCTGGCATCTACACTCTTGTAACACCTGCGCGGCTCTTGTATAATGCTGCGAGTGCCTCCACGCCACAGGTAGAACAGCATGTTCCGAATGGTCCCGACCACACCAAGCCAAGCTGCTTAGGTGTTGTTTCCTCACCCAGCTACCCATATTCTCTCGCATGGACTCTGGCCAATATGGCAGGATCCGCACGTCGTGTTATACTCTAGCGATTTCAGAACACTTGTTCGAAGCCGTGTATTTTATCATACCGGGAGTCTCACTTTATGGCCGCGACATCGAAAAGTGAATTCACCGTACAAGGCACCTACCCGTACAACTATGCCAGCGCCACTCGTTGGATCATCTCCCACATCTGGCGATATAAGTGGTTGTTCGTCGGGGCGGTGGTGCTCAGCGCCGTCGATTTCTTCTCGTTCTCTCAGAACCCTGTCCTGATCGGCAAGGCAGCGGGCGAAATTCTGAACCCGACCGGGGGTAACACGCTGCTCAAGCTCTCGCTGAGTATTTTCGGCGTGTTGATGATGAGTAGCGCAGCCTTCTGGATCGGCGGGCTGCTGATCGAAACACTGGCCCAACGGATGGAAGTTGACGCACGCCAGGAACTGTACATCAGCCTGTTGGGGAAAAGCCAGACATTCCATGACCGGCAGCGGGTTGGTGACATCATGGCGCGGGCGACCGACGAAGTGCGCCAACTCAATGCCATGCTCAGCCCCGGCCTGCGTTTCATCTATGAAACCGTGATGGGCCTCATCGTCCCGCTGATCTACATCGCCATCATCCGGGTGGACCTGCTGTTGGTGCCGCTGGTGTTCATCGTGACGTATATCATCGCGGTGCGCCGCTACACGCGCCGCCTGAATCCGGTCACGCGCCAGCAGCGCGAGCAGTTTGGCGCGCTGAATGCCGGGCTGGAAGAAGTGCTCTCCGGCATTGAGATCGTCAAAGCCAGCGTACAAGAAGCACATGAGCGCGGGCGTTTTCGCAACAACGCACGCAAATACCGCGACCTGTTTGTCGAGCAAGGTCACATCGAGGCGCGCTATCTGCCGCTACTACTGTTCGGCATCGCGTTAGGGTTCACGTTTTTGCACTGCATGGTGCTGCACCAGCGCGGCAGCATCAGCATCGCTCAGATCATCGCCGTGATGGGCCTCATGAACGTGCTGCGTTTTCCAGTGTTCATCTCGATCTTCTCGTTCTCGCTGGTGCAATTGGGCATCGCCGGGGCGGAACGTATGCTGCACATCATCCGCGCGGAAACCGAACTGGATGAAAACGCGGGCGGGTTCGGGCAGACCATCGAAGGTAATATCACGTTTGAGAACGTGAGTTTTCGCTACGAAGGTGATGACCAATCGCCCGTGCTCGAAGGTATCTCCTTCGAGATCGCAGCCGGGCAGACGGTGGCTATCGTCGGACAGACCGGTTCCGGCAAAAGTACGCTGACGATGTTGATCAATCGCACGTACGACGCCACGGAAGGCCGCATTTTGATCGACGGCGTAGACGTGCGCGACTGGGACCTGACCGTGCTGCGCTCGCAGATCTCAAAAATCGAGCAGGATGTGTTCTTGTTCTCGCGCACGCTGGCCGAAAATATCGCGTTTGGCGCGCCCGATATGCCCCAGGAGCGGATCGAACAAGCGGCCAGCGAAGCCCAGGCGCACGATTTTATCACATCGTTCGCCGAAGGCTACCAGACCAAGATCGGGGAACGTGGCGTGATGCTCTCCGGGGGGCAGCGGCAGCGAATCGCGTTGGCGCGCGCCTTCCTCAGCGACCCGCGTATCCTCATTCTGGACGACTCGACGAGCGCTATCGACAGCGCGACGGAGGACGAAATTCAGAAGGCAATCCGCCAGGCGCAGCAAGGTCGCACGACGCTGTTGATCACCCATCGCCTATCACAGATCCGCTGGGCGGATGCCATCCTGGTGCTCGATCACGGGCGGTTGATCGCCGCTGGCACGCATGACGATCTGTTGCGCACGTCGTCGGACTACCGGCGTATCTTTGCGCGTTACGACGTGGAACTGCCACCCCTGGAAGCAAGCGAGCCACAAGCTGTGCCTGCTCGCTAGCGGCTGATACAGAGGAGATAACCGTAATGGGTTTCATTATGGACGGCCTGGACGCCGAGGATTACGACCGCCAATACAGCGACCGGATGCTGGTCCGGCGCATAGTACAATACTTCCGGCCCCAGGCCCCGCGTATGCTCGCAGTTGCGTTGACGATCCTGCTGACAACGCTGGCCGAGACTGGCCTGCCGATTTACATCTCGCGCAGCATCGACCAGATTCAACACGACACATCGACGCGCACCATTGTGACGATCGCGCTGGTATCTGCGGGATTAGGCAGCCTGGGCTGGGCATTCAACGCCGTGCGGCGCTGGTTGTCGGCAGAGGCTATCGGCAACGTGGTGCTGCACCTGCGCGAAGATGCATTCGACGCCGTGTTGAAGCGCGACCTCTCGTTCTATGACGCGTTCCCATCGGGCAAGATCGTGAGCCGCGTCACATCGGATACCCAGGCGTTCTCCCAGGTCGTCTCGCTGACGATGGAACTGCTGAGCCAGATTTTGCTGGTCGGGTTGTTGGTCGGCTATCTGGTCAGCGTCAACTTGCACCTCACATTTTATGTGCTGGCGCTGGCTCCGTTTATCATCGTGATCGCGCTGGGCTTCCGCAAGATCGCACGCCAGACCGTGACCCAGTCCCGGCGCGTGCTGGCCGAAGTCAGCGCGCACATCCAGGAGTCGGTCAGCGGGATCGGCGTGGCGAAGACTTTTCGCCAGGAACACGCTATCTACGGCGAATTCTTGGACGTGAATGCCCAGTCCTACCGGATCAACCTGCGCACCGGCTACGTGTTCACCAGCATTTTTCCACTGTTGAGCATCGTTTCCGGGATCGGTACAGCCGTAATCGTCTACGCGGGCGGGCGCGTTGCGGAGAGTGGTGCGCTCAGCGCTGGCGACTGGTACCTGTTCATTCAAGGGCTGGCGATGTTCTGGTTCCCTCTGACCAGCATCGCCTCCTTCTGGAGCCAGTTCCAGCTTGGGCTGGCGGCGGGTGAGCGTATGTTTGCACTGGTCGATGCCGAGCCGAAAGTGGTCCAGACCGGCAGCGACACGCTGCAACAAGTCTACGGCGAGATCACATTCGATCACGTGAGCTTCAGTTATGATGAGCGCGAAACCGTGCTGAAGGACTTTTCGCTGACGATCCATGCCGGGGAAACACTGGCGCTGGTCGGGCATACAGGGTCGGGCAAATCAAGCCTCGCCCGCCTGATCGCCCGCTTCTACGAATTCCAGGACGGGCACATCCTGATCGATGGGCATGACATCCGCAGCCTGGACCTGCAAGCCTACCGCACGCAACTGGGGATCGTCACGCAGACGCCCTTTCTGTTCGACGGCACCGTAGCCGACAACATTCGTTACGGCTGCCAGGATGCCTCCGACGAAGACGTGCTCAGCGTCGCGCGGCAGGTCGGTGGCGGCGACTGGCTCGACAGCCTGCCCAAAGGGCTAGATACCGAGGTCGGAGAGCGCGGGCACAGCCTGTCAATGGGACAGCGGCAGCTTGTCGCGCTGGCACGCGTGCTACTGCAAGACCCATCGATTTTCATCCTGGACGAAGCTACCGCCAGTGTGGACCCGCTGACCGAGACGCTGATCCAGGAAGGACTGGACGAGGTGATGAAGCGCCGCACGTCGATCGTGATCGCGCACCGGCTATCGACCATTAAAAACGCCGACCGCATCATCGTGCTGCGCGAGGGTGAGATCATCGAAGAAGGTAATCACGACGCACTGCTGGCGCAAGGCGGGCACTACGCGGAGTTGTATAACACGTATTTCCGCCATCAGAGCCTGGAATATATCGAGAGCGTGCCGAAGTTATTCACCGCCGCGTGACAGCCAGGCGATCATAACATAGCAGCGGCGCGGATCGGGCGAACCCGATCCGCGCCGTTGTTTTTCCGATCCGGCTATACGGCGTACAGGATCACAATAAACCGTTTCGGGCCATGCACGCCGACTGCCATCACCTGCTCAATATCGCCGGTTTTGCTCGGCCCGCTGATCAGCGTCAGATTGGCCGGCATCGATTCCGGGCGTGCCGCCGTCCAGGTAAACAGATCGGTCGTCAGCCGGTCCGCCGCCACCAGCGCGATGTGCACCGGCGGCAGCAGGGTCGCCAGGCGACTCTTGCCCGGTCCGCTGCTGACCACCACCGAGCCAGTTTCGGCCAGCGCCGCGTCGGCGCCGCTCAAGCCGACATCCGCCGCCGCGCAAAACGCCCGCAGATCGCCAGCCGTATGCCCGACAGTGTGCCAGTCCACGTCCGGCCAGCGCGTTTGAACATCCACATCGTCGAACGGGGGTTCGTCGTTCACCACGACGCGTGCCGCCCCCAACTCGCGCAGCAGATCACCCAGGCGATCCAGCACCACCGACCGCGACTCCGCGCGAATCACTTCCCCGCCAACTCCTGTCAGGGCTTCGTCAAACCGGCTGACCAGATCGTCAAACTGCCGGTCCGTCTGCCAAACGGGCGGCGGTGCTTCATGGCCGCGAACGCTGGCATGCAGCCGCTTCAACACTTCATCGCGTGCCGAGGTCATTCGTCACCCCTTTTCTGCGCAGCATCCGGTATACCAGCAGCAGCGCCAGCCCGATCCCGATCTGTTTGAGCATTCCCGGCGACCGGCCAGCCGGTGCCGCCACGCCGGTGTCGGTAGATAGGCCATTTTCGTCTTCATTCTGGAGATCGGCCCACACATCATGGAACGAACGCTCCGCCAGGGCAGGCAACTGGCGGTCCCCTGCCGGATTCAACGCACGCGGTACCCGCAGCAAACCGTCACGCATGAGCGGGCGCTGGAGCAGCCGCAGTACGCCGGTCGCCGCGTCGAACAGGCCCGCATGGCCGAGCAGCCACGCCGCCGACCGTTCGACCAACTGCTCCGGCCACGCGATGATCTGGTTTTCGACTTCCTCAGCGCGTAACGCCAGCAGCATACGCGGCAGGTCGATACGCACGGGGCACACGTCACGGCATGCACAGCATAACGAACTGGCTTGCGGCAGCGCTTCGTATTGCTCCAACCCAACAACTAACGGGACCAACACCGCGCCAATCGGCCCGCTGTACGCGTGACCGTAGGTGTGGCCGCCCACCGATTGGTAGACCGGGCACGCATTCAGACACGCCCCGCAGCGGATACACTGCAAGACTTCCTCGTACTGTGTCCCCAACAACCGGCTGCGCCCATTATCCAGCAAAATGATATGAACCTCGCGCGGCCCGTCAGGATCGCCGTCGTGCGCCGGTCCGGTGATAGTCGTCGTGTAGACGGAAATCGGCTGGCCGGTGGCGCTGCGTGCCAGCAGTTTCAACCAGGAGGCAGCATCCTGCCAGGTCGGGCATACTTTTTCGATGCCCATCACCGCAATGTGCACAGGCGGCGCGCTGGTGACCATGCGCCCGTTGCCCTCGTTGGTGACCAGTACGACGCTGCCGGTTTCCGCCACGCCGATATTTGCGCCGCTGATGCCAATGCCTGCCGCCAGGAATTTGTCGCGCAGAATGCGGCGAGCTTCGGCGGTCAGTGCGGGAATGTTGTCCGGGTCCAGGGGACGCCCTACCTCGCGGCTGAACAGTTCGGCTATCTGCTGGCGTGTCTTGTGCAGCGCCGGTCCGATCACGTGAGCGGGCGGCTCCCCGGCAAGCTGGATGATCCACTCGCCCAGGTCAGTTTCGACCGGGGTGACTCCGGCAGCTTTCAGCGCGTCGTTGAGGTGGATTTCTTCCGTCGCCATCGACTTTGACTTGACGACCATCGTTGCGCCGTGCCGCCGCGTGATGTCAACTACGATGCGGTTGGCCTCAGCACCGTCGCGCGCCCAATGAACCTCTGCCCCGGCGGCGCGGGCGTTCCGCTCGAACGTCTCCAGGTGATCGGGCAGGTGCGCCAGCGTGGCCGAGCGCATCGCCTTCAGATGATCGCGCAGCCCGTCGGCGTCGGGCAGTTCGGCCAGCACGTGTACCCGGCCCTCACGAAAGGTACGGGTAGCACCAGCCAGTGCGCTCTGCAGGTGTGGATTGGCAATCGCGCGTTTGGCTCCGGCGCGGAAATCATGAAAGGACCCGTTACTCATCGCGTCAATTCCTCCAGGACCACCGCCAGATGTTCAGCACGCACCCCGGCGTGACGCGCCAGTCCGCGCATCTGCATCAAACAGCCGGGATCGGACGTGACGAGCACCGACGCTTCCGTCGCCGCCGCACGGCGCAGTTTTTCCGACGTCATCGCGTTCGAGACTTCCGGCATACGGATCGAAAATACACCGCCAAACCCGCAGCAGCGATCCGGCTCGTTCATCTCGACCAGCGTGCAGCCAGCGGCTGTCAACAGCGCGCGCGGCTCCGCTTTCAGCCCCAGAATACGGTTCATGTGGCACGAGTCGTGATACGTCACACACGGTGCGCCGGGCGCGCTAAACGGCTGCCAGCCGGCCTGATGTACCAGGAATTCACTCAGTTCAAACGTCTTCGCGGCGAGAATTTCGGCGCGTTCGCGCCAGCCGGGCCATTCCGCCAGCAGGTGCGGGTACTCGGTGCGGATAATGGACGCACACGATCCGCCCGGCAGCACTACCGCCGCATAGTCTTCAAATAGCTCAACTGTACGCCGGGCCAGCGCCGCCGCCTGATCGCGGAACCCACTGTTAAAAAACGGCTGGCCGCAGCACGTCTGCCCGGCGGGAAACTCGACCGTATACCCGGCCCGGCGCAGCAATTTCACCGCCGCCACACCAATTTCAGGCATGATCTGGTCGACCATGCACGTCACCATCAATGCCACACATTTAGAATCGCTCATAAATGATCTCTACTCCGCTATCAAACGGTATCCATTTGCTCGCCAACCAGTATACCCTCAGTCCTGCCGCACAAACAGCAGCAGCGCCGCCAGCGCCATTACATCGAACAATGCCGCGCCAACGCTGTTCGCCAACAAGCCAAACCCAAACAGCCAGGGTCCGGCCAACGCGCCGACCATGCGACCTGCCGAAAAAGCCGTCACGTTGCCCGCCATGAGTGTCGCACGCGCAGACGGCACTAATTCGGTCATGAGGGGAATCGAACTCACGATTGCAAACTCAAACGTGAGATAAAAGACAAAAAGCGCCACCAGCGCACCCTCGACACGACCACCCACCAGCGGCAGCAAAAAACACGCCCCAACGTTCAGCCCAATCCCCAACATCACCGCGCGGCGCTTGCCTAGCCGGTCCACGAATCCCGCGACCAGCCCTTCGCCGCTCAGCTCGGCTATCCCGATCACCGTCGCGGACGCGCCCAGCGCCGTCACCTTGAGCGCGAAGGAATCTTCCAACCACGCCCCGTAGATGATGCTGATCATTTCATTGCTGCCGCTGATGAAAAAGCCCATAACCAACCCGGCCAGCGCCGAGGGCTGAGATAACACGAGGTGCAATCCCTGCGCCAGCGAAGGACGGGCCGTATCGTGGGGCGTATCCGACGGAACCAGCCGCCACAGCGAAATTGCGGCGATCAGCCCTGTCACAGCCAGCATCGGGAAAGGGGCCTGCCACGCGCCTGACCGGGCAATCAGCCACGCAATCAGCGGCATCCCCAGCAAAAACGCCCCCGACCAGCTTAATTCCGTGATCGCAATCGCCAGGCCGCGCCGCGCATAATGCACCCGGTCGCCCACATAAGCCTGCATGGCGGGGTCAAAAATCAACTTGGCGGCGCTGGCGATCAGCAATGCCGCAAACAGCGCCGGATAGGTCGGCCAGGCAGTAACCAGGGACATCGCGCCAGCAAACAGCAGCAGCCCGGTCACCATCGCCACGCGCCGTCCGCGCCGGTCAGCCAGAGAACCAAACGCCGGGCTGACCAGCCCCAGGCCCGACCGCGCCGTTACAGCCAACGCTACCGCCTGGATATCAACGCCCAGGCCGCGCGCAATGGTTGGCAGGAACGGGTACACCATACGATGCCCGGTATTCAACACCAGCCGCGCCAGTGCAAACCCGATCAACTGGTGGCGCAGCCGCGTTTTTTTTCGCGTTGGGGTGAGATTTTCCTGATTCGTCAATGAATTCTTCTTTGCGCGGAACGCGTTCAGGTGGCACCGCACCACTCCATCACGCGCAGCATGTCAAACACCGCGTCACGGTTGCCGGGCCGCACCTCGATCACACGCACGTCAGGCCGCGCCTTGACCGCATCAGAAAACGGCGTACTGCGCCTGACGACCGTGCCCAAGACCAGCCTGTTACTGTTGAAGGCATCCATAACAACCTGCCGGAAGGCCGGTGAAAACAACTCCATCGGGCCGATCTCATCGATGATCACCAGCGTACCGGCACGCAACGCACGCCGGATGCTGGCGACACCCACCGCCTCGAGCGCGGCAAGGTCCACGCCGTATTTGCCGACACGCTTCGCCCCGCCAAAATCGACGTGAGCGAGCACCCCTTCCGCGCCGTCAAACGTGATCATCCTGAACCCTTGCCGCTGCCCGCCAGCGCGTATTTCCTGCGTGTAGAAACCGCCGATTTCACAAGGTACCTGTGCCGCGAATCGTTTGATCAGCGTCGTTTTTCCACAACCCGGTTCGCCTGTCAGCAAAATGTGCTCGCTCATGCCCCACTTCTTTATGGAATCGGCCACTGCGGGACGGTAGTCCCGCCCGGCGTAGGGTACGGATTCGGCCACCCACGCATATCGTAGAAACCCTGCGCGATCATCCAGTCGCACACGACCGGGCCGCCGTGAGGGTCAGGCAGCGGATTTCCATTAATCTGTGGCAGGCCGTTAAACCCGCGCAGATACCCGAACCTGCCGTCGATCTGCGCGCGCGCCGCGCCTGATAACTCCCGGTCGCCAATCGCAATGGCATGAATGTGAATCGGGGATTCTACATACAACTCGCTCGCATCGCGAAGCCATGCTGCAAACCCGGCGAGACGCAGCGCGTGAATCATCGGTTCGATCTCATCCTCCAAAACGGACCAGTCAACACGGCTGCGCACCGAGAGATCAACCGCCCCGCCGCCATCATGCGTGCCAAAACTGGCTGCGACACCTCCGGCGTTGTAACTGCCCTGCGTGATCGCCAGCCGGAAGTCGATCACGCCGCCCTGCGCCGAATAAAGCGCCTGCGCATAGTCGAGCATCGCCAGTGTCCGCGCGTTTAGCTGCACGCCGCTCACCCACACGCGCGTGTAGTCGTCGGGCGGCTGCCAACAACCTGATGGCGTGGGCGTCACGTCCGGCAGTGGAGCGGCGCCGATCCCTACCAGCAGCACCAACACCAGCAGCGCGCCGGTCATCACGCCGAATACGATCCGCTGCATGGATGTTTAATCTTTCGGCAGCGCGCGATAGGCTTTGATGTAGCCCATGCCCCATTCGTCGTGCCCCAACATCAGGTCGATGGCCCGGATCGCCAGGCCGTTTTTCAGCGGATTGCAGATCGGCGCATTCACCCCGGCCTGGGCCAGCAGCGTCAGCAGCACCGTATTGAGCAGGTCACGCTCCGGCATCCCGTGCGAGCCATTACTCGCCCCGGCGGTCATGTTGCAGCCGAGTTCGAGCCGGATACGGATCGCCGTCTCGACCGCCGTCGATCCTGCGGTGTGGTCTGCGCTGACCGCCATCACCAGCGGATCAAGCAGCAGATCTTCAGGAGGAATACCAACCGCCTGCGCGGCGGCGAGGATGTTCTCAGCCACCTTCAAACGTGCGTCCGGCGTCGGGGGAATGCCGTCATCATCCATACACAACGCGATCACCGCCGCGCCATATTCTGCGACCACCGGCAGCACAGATTTGAGCTTGGCCGTTTCGCCATTCACCGAGTTGACCAGCGCGCGCCCCTTGCACGCCTTCAGCCCGGCGGCCAGCGCCTCAGGATTGGCCGAATCAATACACACCGGCAGATCGACGGTTTCCTGCGCGATCCGAATCGCTTGCGGCAGCAGCGCCACCTCGTCCACCCCGGCTGCGCCGACGTTGACGTCCAACACGCGCGCGCCCGCATCGACCTGGGCCTGTGCATCGCGCGGTATCCGGCTCAGGTCACCGGCCTGAAGCTCCGCGCTGAACGCCTTGCGCCCAGTTGGATTGATGCGCTCGCCGATCATCACAATTGGCATATCCGGCGCGATGATCACGTCACTGGATGGCCCCTTCAAAACAGTCTGCATGATAAGAAATACTCCTTGAGTGAGTCAAAACAAGGCAATAAAACAACTCAATCCCAGGGATCGGGCGTCAACAAGACCGCCTGGCTGAACCGATCCGTGAAGGCGGGATGATTCGTCAGCTCGATGTAGTGCAGGTGATGCACCAATGCCGCTGCGGACGCGCGCTCCTGGGCGTTGATGAGCAGCCGCTTGGCTCCAATCCCCGCCGCGTTGCCCACCTGCCGGAAACGCTCCAGCGGCAGCGGTGGGAACATGCCAATCGTTACGGCCCCAGCCAGATCGATGTAGTTGCCAAATGCCCCGGCCACGATCACGCGGTCGATATCCGTTTCCGCCAATCCGGCCTGCTCGGTCAGCAATTTGATCCCGGCACGGATAGCGGCTTTGGCGAGTTGGACTTCATTCACATCCGAGCGGCTGATCACCACCGGGCGGTTATGCCCGGTCTGGCTGGACGGCACGATCTCGTAATACATGTTATGGCTGTCGCCTTGCACGCGCGGATGCCGGCGGCGCATCGCTCCGGTTGGCGTCAGAATATCTGCCGTACGCAGCGCGTAGACCGCGTCCAGAATACCCGATCCGCACAAACCAACTGGCGCGGCATGGTTGATCGTCAGCCAGGCCAGTTCGCCATCCCGCCAGGCGAGGCGCTCAATCGCACCATCGGCGGCGCGCATCCCATCCTGGATGTGCGCGCCTTCAAATGCAGGACCAGACGCCGTCGAACAGCTCCACATGTGGCCGTGCGCGTTCAGCGTTACTTCGGTATTGGTGCCGATATCCAGGCTGAGCGTCACGCCCGGCTGGTCGGCGGTAGCGGTCGCCAGCAACATCGCCACGTGGTCCCCACCAACAAACCCGGCCACGTTGGGCGGCACGTAGAGCGCCACACCCGCGCCTACATCCAGCCCCAAAGGCCGTGCGGGCGTACTGATCGCCGTCGACACCGCCGGGACATACGGGGCAGTCCCCAACTGCTCGACCGGCAGCCCCAACAACAGGTGATGCATGGCTGTGTTGCCGACTGCGACCACGTCAACCACATCCGTCGTGGGAACTCCGGCCTGGGCACAGACCTCGTCGAGCAAGCTGTTAAGCCCATCAATAATCGTGGTTTGCAGCCGTTTGGCACCCGCCGGATCGCGCACGGCCAGCGTCAGGCGCGCCATTACGTCTTCGCCATACGCGATCTGTGGATTGGTCGCCCCTGCAATGCCGAGCGTCTGACCGGTCAACAGGTCCACCAGGTAAGCCGCCAGCCCGGTTGTGCCGACGTCTACCGCAAAACCCAGCGGAGCCGTTCCCGGCGGTGCTGCCCGTACGACATTACGCCCGCGCGTGACGAGGCGCACCCGCCAGTCATGGCTGCGCAGCACGCCCGGTAGTTCAGCCACAACCGGCGCGGTTACCGCCCACTCGTCGGGTACGAATCCCTCGACGCGTTCCCAGTCCCCGCGCAGATCATCCACCGATGGCGGAGACGCCCGCAAATCATGACAGTCAATCACCGGCTCAACAGCCAGCGGGATTTCTTCACCTTCAACCTGGCTGCGCTGCGCCGCGCTCAACGAGTCCTTCGGCACATCAACCACGATCTCGCCGGAACGCTCAATCTCCACCTGACATGCCAACCGCAGCCCACCGGCCAGATCGGCGTCCGACAGGTGTTCCTGCTCAACGGCATTCAACGCGCTGACGGGGCCGCTCAGCACCCGCACCCGGCAGTCACCGCAGACCCCCACCCCACCGCACACTGCCGAGATCGCCACACCGGCATCCTGAGCCGCTTCAAGCAGCGTCGCGCCCGGTTGCGCCGGAGTTCGCCGTCCAACCGGCTGAAAAACGACCTCACTCATGGTCCGCTTCCACCGCCTCGATCAAACCGCCGCTTCCCGATTGGCGAATGGTATAACCGGGCGGCACGATCAGAAATTCCTCGTCGGACCAATCGCCGTTCAACAGCGCCCGCAACAGGCGGCGATCACCTTCTTTGCGCTCAAAGAGCCAGCCGCGCCGCTGCGCCTGATCGCGCGCCAACTGCTCGTACTCAGCGCCATCCCCGGACCCCATGTCAATATAAACGGCGCGGTCATAGTGCTTGCCCCATTCGCCCATCGCTTCCATCAGGTAATCGGCGTTATCCTGCCCGTATTTGGCTACATACTCCTCATAAACCGAGTCCATGTCGCCAATCGTCGTGGCTCCCAACCCCACATTCGACCCCGGTTCATTACGCTCCATATAATCCAGGCTGTACCAGTATGTCCCCGGATGCGCGTCGAATTCCTGCTGGTAGCGCTGGTGCGATCCCAGATACAGCGCGATGCAGTCATGCGTGCGCGGCATCACCAGGGGTGTATGGCGCGCGACCAGTCCCAGGGTAGAAGTGCCGCAGATACCGTACGCGAGTAAGATCGCGTCATACGTCTCCGGCTCAACAGCGTCGATCTGGTCCTGAAGGGTGCTGCGTAGTTTTTTGGGCGTATTGTGCAGCCCCTGCCTGTACAACTGAACGGTGATGGTGTGTGGTGAATCGGCTGCCTGGGCATAGATGCTGCGCGCCAGCGCCTCACACGTGAGCGCGATGTATCGTTTCATGAATCGAGCAACTCCCACAGTGTAGTCTGCCTTGAAAACCGCCTCTAGTGTACCGCGATTTTCGCCAAACGGATGAACGTTGCTCACGGCGCGGAGTTGGTTATACTCATCATAAGCTAATTGAGCAACATCCAAATCGCCAGCAGGAATTTGAGGGTATTTTAATGAACCGCGAAGAAGTCAAAAAATGGCAGCGCGTCTGCAAAGAATACCTGGATCGGGCAGGCATCATCCTGACCCCGCAAGAAGCCGGGTCGATTGAAATTGCCGACCTGGGCCTGGACGAATTTGAGCAGACGGGGTTAGGGTTGGTCGTATACGTCAACACCGAGCGCGTGTGCGCAAAAGAATTGGTGCTGTTGCCGGGACAAACCTGCCCGCAGCACTTCCACCCCAAAGTCGATGACGCACCGGGCAAAGAAGAGACGTTCCGCTGCCGCTGGGGCGAAGTGTACCTCTATGTGTCCGGCGACCCGACGCCCAACCCTAAAGCGCAGCCGCCGGCGCACCGTGCCGCTAACTACACCGTCTGGCATGAGATCGTGCTCAAGCCCGGCGACCAGTATACCCTGATGCCGGAAACGTGGCACTGGTTCCAGGGCGGGCCAGAGGGCGCGGTCGTGTCTGAGTTCAGCACGCGCAGCACCGACGAAAACGACCTCTTTACCGACAAAGAAATCAACCGCCTGCCGGAGATCGAAGACTAGGCGCGGCGCTCACGCACGCATCGATTGAAGCCGCTCCAGCTTGGCTCGTACGCTTTCGTCATGCGGGAAAATATCCAGGGCGTGGGTATAGAGTTCAATCGCGCGGTCGATCAGATGGTTTTGCTCGGCCTCATCCGCCGCGCTGGATACCAGCTCTATCCCACGCATGGGCATGCCACCTTTGACCAGGTGGTAAGCAACCATCAGCAGTTTTTGATCCGAATCAACACGTTCTTGCAGGTATTCAGCAGCCGCGCGATGCAGCTTCTGGCGCTGCAAGCGGTTAAGACTCTCATACACGGTCGCCTGTGCCAGCCCGTGCCGGAAGCGATAGGCGGCGTCGGGCAGCGGTTCGATCACCTCAGCAAAAATCAACTCGCCAAGCAGCGTCTCCAGGCGGATCTCGTTCCCATCTTCGGCCAGCGCGATCAACGACTCCGCCGAGAAACTATCGCCCAACACCGATGCCACTTGCAGCAGCGCGCGCGCTTCAGCGCTGAGGTGGTCGATCTGACTGAGGATCAACTCGCGCACGTTGTCCGGCAGAGTCGAAAGGACCGTCTCGTCGCGCAGCGCAGCCCGGTTCCCGCTGATCGCGATGTGGCCATCTTGCACCAGCAAATGCAGCAGCGACTCGATGAACAGCGGGCGGCCTTTGGTACGTTCCCACACCAGACGACATAGCGGCGGGTCCAGGTCGTTGACGTCCAACACGTGAGCCGCCATCTGGGACGTTTCATCCTCGTCCAGGTCGGTCACTGTGACCTTGCGGCGGATTTCCAGGTCCAGGTCATCGGTTGGCTCATACGTGACCAGAATCATCAACTGGGCTTTCGGTATCTCGTCCAGGACCCGACGCAGAATATTGAGCGCGTTCGCGTCACCCCGGTGCAGGTCGTCAATCACCAGCAGAGTCGGCATCTGATCAGAAAACGCCTGCGCAAACCGCACGATGCTGTCTGACAGGCTGACCCGCCGCTGCACCGTCTGCCAGAACGGGCGACCAGGTGTTTGGGCGGCTTCGGCTTCCTTGAGCGCCGCCTCCAGTTGATCTCTGGCGATGCCAAAAATACCGGACTTGGTCAGATCGGTTTTGGTCTGCGCCAGTTCGTACACATTCGTAGTCTTTTTTGCCGGGGTCGTGCTGCGCTGTGACAAATCGTCAGCCGCCTCGTTCTCGTCGCCATGTACGCCGGACCGGCCAAACAACATCAGGCTGAACATGGTTTCCAGTTCGGGCATGCCCAGCTCGGTCAGACGAACGTTCAACAAGCGGCGCTGCGCTTCCTCGCTCAGCGCCTGATCGAGCTGTAGAAGCTGAAAAATGAGCGCAGCCCAAACGTTTTTTTCCTGGCTGTGCCCAAGCTGGCAGTTTGCCCACGCGACACGGAACCCGGCCTCATCCGCCGCCTGGACCACCCGTTTCGCCATGCGCGTCTTGCCGACCCCCGCATCACCGACCAACGCGAATGCCTGGCGGCGACGGGGTCCTTTGGCCTGCTGTAACGCATAGGTCAGGGATAATAGCTGCAAATCGCGCCCCACAAACGGCGTATCAGACGTGGCCGACTTGCTGAGCACCGACTCGGTCCCGGCGGTAACCAGATACGCCTGGGTCGGCTGACTCTTGCCTTTTAGCTGGAAGGGAGCGAGTGCTTCCGTCTCAAAATGGCGCTTCACGCGGTCCCACACCCGCGCACCGACCATGATCTGGTTGGAGTCGCCTTTGGCCATCAGGCGGGCCGCGAGATTGACGTCATCACCCATCACCGTGTATTCGCGGCGCGCCCGCCAACCCACTTCGCCAGCGAACACCGGGCCATGCGTGATGCCGCAGCGCTGGGTGATAAACACATCACGCTGGAACTCTTTGGCCAACTCGTCCCGCAGCCGGATGTTAAAATTCGCCAGCAGCCGGTTCATTTCTAGCGCCGTCGTGACCGCCCGTTCGGGATCGTCGGCGTGAGCGACCGGTGCACCAAACGTGATCAGCAGCTTCACGCCGCGCATATAGGGATCGCTGCGTGTGAGCGATCCGCCATTGGCTGCAATCGTGCGCTGCATCAAGTTATAATAACGGTTGAGCAGCGAAGTTAGCAGCGGCAACTGGTCCTCGCCCCACTGATCGAGCAGATCGGCAAGCCCGGTGAAATGCATAAAGATGACGGTGGCCGGACGGTTTTCGCTCTCGATGTGGTCGCCACGAAAAGCCAGTTTGTCCACGATTTCACGCGCAACAAAGCGTGATACCCCATCCAGCCGTTCCAGCTGGCGGGTCAGGTCCTCCAACAGGTTTTCTTCGAGAAAGTCAAACAAGGCGGTGGTTTGAGCGCGGCGGCGGCGCGGCACGACAAACTCATAATCACTGAGCTGATCGCCAAAGTTGTCAATCACGCGGAAAAACCCGTCACCGACCGGTTCCGTCTCAAACTGATCGGCGAGTTTTCGCTGCAAGTCCGAGGTAATAATCACATCATCGCGTTCGCCTGCCGCTTCAGCAGCCATCGCCCGCCCTGGCAGATCACCCTGGATGATGTGGTCACGCTGGATGTCGTTGCCAACCACCGCCTCAAACAGCTTACCCTGGCAGATACCGATCGACATAGATAGTTCCAGATTGTGCTCGCCAATCAATTCGGTGAGCAGTGGATTGTCAATCGGCTGAAAATTCCCTGCCATCTCGCGCTGCATGCGCAGCCCGGTGCGGATGGCCAGCGGCGCTTCATCTTCACCCGGCAGCGTAGGGAAAAACGTCAGCAGCGCATCCCCCGCGAACTTGAGAAGCTGTCCATTCGACTTCGCCAGGATTTCAAGCATCCGTGCGAAAAAGTCGTTGATGATCTGGGTGAGGATTTCCGCGCCTTCGCGGCCTCCTTCGCGCTGCAATTTCTCGGACAGCGCCGTAAAACCCGATACATCGGCAAACATGAAAGTGCCGGGCCGCAGGTCGCCGTAGTCCTCAGAATACAGGCGTTCGTTATCGGCAATATATTGGGGCAAAAAAGACGAGATGGCCTGGTGCAGGCTGTTTAGACGCCGGATGGCAACGGTCAGGGCATGGGGATCAGGCAACTGCGCCAGCAAATCGGCAGGTAAATAACGGCCCAGGCTGGTACGAAGGTTAGGATCATCAAGTGTCATGGGGATTGTTCTTCAGGTTTACCAATCGGAGATCACAGGCAGTTTGGGCTTACCGGCGCTGGTACCCGAGTCAGAATCTTCACCGGGTTCGTCCGGGCCTGAATCCGCTGCCTCTGCCAGATGCCCGGCCAGTGATGCCCACACATCCGCCGTGACTTTTCTGCCACGTCGCCGCCTCAGGTTGACCCGGTAGCGCGCCGCAGGCGGCTCTCCGCGCAAAATCAACCATCCATTCTGAGTGAGTTCAGCCAATACGTCCGGCAGACGTGCCACAGAGGTAAGCTTGTGTTGCAGAGCGTCCAGAGTCAGCCCTTCGGTAGCGGCTGCCGTGTCACGCAGCATGGCAAACATCACCTGGCGCTGCCCTTCCGGCAGTTCGGCGATGTCCAGCGGTGTTAAACCGGCGGGCTTTTCGTCGTCGTCACCAAGCTCGTCTATCAACTGGTCGTACAAGCCCGACATAACTGCCTCCTGTCACGCAAGCCATCAATAAATATCCGGCATTTCGATCGGCTCAGGGTGAGGACGGCATATACCGCACCAAATGGCATCGGCAACCACAATCGCCTTGGGTGTCTGGTTCGCCCCGACGTACACTGATAGAAACAGGGGCATTTTCGAGGCGTGATCTTTGCATACAAACCGCCCGCAGAAACGGCACGATGCCTGTGCCGATTCACCACATTCCCAGCACTTCGCCCCCATACCATCTCTCTCTTTGGTGTACAGCAATCATAAACACATCAGGAATCCGGCGAATCTGGCTCCGGTTCCGGGACCTCTGTGGGCTGCCCTCGGCGCGCGTCTCTAGTATAAACCCGTTTGCGCATTTTAGCAGCATGCGTCTGGAGCTGTTGGAAGTAATCCGTCGTCGTGATTTCTTCGACTTCTTTGTTCAAACGAGCCTCGTCGATCTCCACGCGCAGCTCACGGATTTGGGCTTTCAGCACGTTTTCACGCTGGCGGACCTGGATCGCGTTGTCAATCGCAATCGACGCCTGAGCCGCCAGCTTGTTCAACTGGCGTTTGTCAGCTTCTGTGAACCGCCCCGGATCGCGGTGCACCAGCGTCAGCGTGCCGATCAGCCGGTCACCGATCAGCAGCGGAATACCGAGAAACGAGTTAATCATCACCTTGTGCGTCTTGGCGAGAAATTCACTCGCCGCCGACTCATATCCCAGAGTGCGCTTGAGGTCCTCCTCATCACCGACCACCGTCGAAACCAGCACGGATGCTTTGTTCAGGGCAATCATACCGGTCGGTCCGCGTCCCACGCGATATTCGCGCCCGGTGGTGTTGTTGAAGTCTTCCTGCCCGGTCCAGGCTTCGACCACGAGCTTCTCGCCACGCAAGACCGACACTTCCGCCGCATCAAAAACGACAACCTGTTTCACGGCATCCAGCACTGCTTGCACCGTCTGCTCAAAATCCAGCTTGGCGCTGATCGCCTGGCCCATCGCGTAAATCGAGTTGAACTCGGTGGCACGCTGGCGAAAAGCATCCACGATCTGTTCAAATGCCACCGCCAGATCGGCCAGTTCGCGCGAAGACTTAACACTGTCCAGGTGCCTGATTTCAGGCTCTACGGCCTCCGTCTGTTCGGCATCAACCGCCACTTTGACGCCAGCGGCGATCTCCGAGAATCGCCGTATCGGGCGTACAACCTGCCGCGATAACCAGGCCACCGTCCCTGCCGTCACCACGACCAGCGCCACCAGCCCCGTCAGGGCCGGTACAATGCCCCCGGCCTGCACGGCAACCACCACGAGCGGCACAACACCGGTCAGCACCAGCGCCGCCAACATCATTGGAAAGAGCGAAGATTTTTTACCCATGCAAGATTCCTCGCCGGATGCATAATGTCATCAGACCAACATAATGTTGTGATTGACTTCGAGGGCTACTACTTCCTGCCCCAGTGTCGTCTTGAGTTTTTCGACGTACTCCAACAGGGCCCCAAGATGCTGGTCCATATCCGATTTGGTGACATACGTCTGGACGATATAGATCGATTCACCGGCCATGCCCGCCTGTTTGCCCTTCGTTTCGGCGCTTGTCGGGTAATCCGGTGACGTGCCGAACAACTTGCCCAGAAATTCCACCGTCTGATCAACGTGCGTGCGCGTATTCGCCCCTGGATTGGCCTCCAATGTGGCCGGAATGTAGACGCCGATCTGATTGGTGCGCCCCAATCGATCCGCCAGGACGGTCATCGTATCAACGAGCGGCTGGGGCAGGTTGTGGTGTGCCTGCTCCGCTAGAGGCAACAGCGAATCGAGCAGCGGCACGTCAAAATCAACCGGCCCGCATTCCGGCACCGCCACATACGCCGGTTTTGACCGGTTGCACACAACCGAGAGGCTGGTTTTTTCCGGGCTGATCACGGCACGCAGCCGCGCCAGCAGGGCGTCCAGTTTTTCCCAGGCTAACGCGTCCGGCGGAGTCACTACTACCACCTGATCGGCCCGCTCCAACATGTAAATCACCGTCTCGTCAATCGTGCCGGATAGGCCAACCACGATGTTGGCGTAGTTGTTCATCAGGCGGTCCATCACCAGCGTCGTGCGTACCGCCGGCGGCACGCCGGAGAGACGGTACGGCACCAGGATATCATAGCCGCCCGGATGCGCGTACACTTCCGTTTCGGGCGTGAACTCGAACTGGGCCGCGAGTCGGGTCGGAACCGGGTGTTCGGTATAGACGGTAGAATTCTGTGTCAATTGCGCCAGTTTCAGCGCCAGCACGCTGCCGATCGTCGTGCACCCCACCCCATGATCCACGCCAAACACCAGGCACAGGCTGTTCTTGCGGTGGTGATGCGCCAGTTGCGCGTTGATCGTCAACAGGCGCTGCGCCAGAAGCTGCACCAGTTCGATGGCGGCGCTGGGGTGTTTTTTTAGCATGTCGAGCAGGTCTTCGCGCTTCATGACCAATACGTCAACTTCAGAGAGGGCGGTTGCAGTGGCACTGGCCGCGATATTCTGCTCGAACAATAACCCGTACTCGCCCATCAAGTCGCCCTGCTTGAGATACGTCAGAATCTGCGTGTCACGTTTATCCGGCGATAGACGCGTGATGCCAACAATGCCGCTCTTGATGAAATATACGCCCTCACCCAACCCGCCTTGCCACAAAATCACCTCGTTGCGATGATAGCGGCGCGAGTCAAGTCTACTCGAAACCTCCCGCAGTTCGTGATCAGGCAGCCCGCGAAATATCGACACCTGCCGCAGAAAAACGATGTCATCCAGATCGACACGCTCCCAGATGCCCTCTGGCAGCCCGCGCGCCGCGCGGCTGACCTTGCCGCCGAACACGACGCGGTAATAGATCTCGCCGTCGATCAGGGCTTCCTGAACGTGCCGCTCCGCCTTCAGGTCGCTCAATACGGAAGTAAGCAGCGACGTTTCGACCCCCAGTGCCTCTTGAATTTCGTCAAAACGCGCCTGCTTTCGGCGCGATAACCAATTGATCACATCCCGCTGGGCAGGGGGCAATCCTAACAAATCCAGCGGGTTCAGCCCCGTGCGCGTATCGCCCACTATCTCGGATGATGATGCGGGCCGCACGTCCTGGCGTTTGCCGCTCTCGCGTGGTGAATGTAAGAACCTACCCAGTAAATCATCTTTACCGCTGCCGCTCATGAGTATTCCGCCCTATCTATGGTGTCTACCTTGCCATCAGGTCGGCTGCAATTTCCTTTACCCCCAACGACCAGGGATGATCGGGATACAGCGCAGAGAAGATATTGCTGCTCGCGTTCGACGCAACGTCTTCTGAAAGGGGCAGCACACCCGATACGGGCACATTGTAAATAGCAGAAACCTCTTCGCGGATCTTCTGAAAGTCATAACGCGTGAGGGCTTTGTTCACCACCAGACGTAAATGCGGTACTTCCAACTTACGAGCAACATCCACTGTCACGGCTGTTCCCTGGAAATCCTGTTGATCGGGCCGCAGGATAATCACGAGCGCGTTCGAGATGGCAATGGAAAGCAGGGTTTCTTCGTTCAAGCCGGGATGCGTATCAATGAAGAGGTAATCGAGCTGAAGCTTGTCCAACAACGTATGGAAACCCTCATTCAACAACCCGACGTCGTAACCTTCGCGCAAGATACGCGCGATCTCGCCGGTGCGGATGCTGGAGGGCACCAACCAGATATGTAATCCCTTCAAAAAACCACGTCCAGGATCACCGCTGGCAACATCATGCAACGGGTATGCGGCGTCCTCAATCGGCGCTTTGCCCCACAGGTAATCGTTCAGGGCCCTGGTGACCCGGGATTCATCAAACCCAAACAGCACATGAATGCCGGGCGAGTTGATATCGGTATCAACAATTGCTACGCGCTTTCCCAACATGGCGATCTGAGTGGCCAGGTTGGCCGTTAGATTCGATTTTCCGGTGCCGCCACGAAACGAATGGATCGAGATGATTTCACCCATCTGGGTTCCTCCTCAAGGTGTTGAGTTCAGATGCTGACCATATGGTACTTGAGTCGCCGCCGTTCAGCCACATCAGGTAATCAGGCGCTGCCAGGCGATCTGAGACAGAAATTAGTGTACAGATTATATTAAAAAAGCCTCGTTTGACATAACACGCGGCCAGCATCGCCTGAATATGGCCGGAATCGGCAGGATGTGTACAATCTGCAACCGGACTCAAACACATGATTCCTGGAAGGGAAATACATGTTTTCGTCTTTACCACAAACTGTTCACAGTTTCATGACCTGGACATGGGACGCGATCGAACCGTATTTTCAAGACCTCGCCACGCGTCCGCTGACCGCGAGCACCGTCGATGAGTGGCTGGCTGACTGGTCGCGCCTCAGCGAGTTGATCGACGAGACGTATGGGCGGCTGTACGTCGCCACCACGCAGGACACAACCGACGAAGCAGCCGAGCAGCGTTATCACGCGTTTCTGGAGCACATCTATCCCCACGCCCAGACCGCCGATCAGCAGCTCAAACAGAAACTGCTGGCGAGCGGTCTGAAACCAGACGGGTTCGCCATTCCGCTGCGCAATATGCTGGCCGAAGCCGACCTGTTCCGCGAAGAAAACCTGCCGCTGCTCACGCAGGAGCGTAAGGTCACCTCGGAGCTGAACCGCCTGTTCGGCACGCAAACCGTCGAATGGGACGGTGACGAACGCACGCTGCTGCAAATGGAAAAAGTATTCACCGATCCAGACCGGGATGTGCGCGAACGAGCCTGGCGGCTGGTATCACAGCGCCAGATCAGCGACCGTGACGCAGTCAACGGCTTGTGGGTGCAGTATATGAACCTGCGCCGCCAGATCGCACAGAACGCCGGGTACGACAGTTACCGTGACTATCGCTGGCGGCAGCTTTTGCGCTTCGATTACACGCCTGAAGACTGCGTCACGTTCCACGAGGCGATTGAAGCGACAGCCGTCCCGGCGGCGGCACGCATGTATGAACGGCGGCGTGCCCAATTGGGTCTTGATACGCTGCGCCCCTGGGACCTTGACGTCGATCCTACCGGGCAGCCCGCGCTGCATCCTTACGATACAGTCGATGAACTGGAGCAAAAAGGGTCTGTGATCTTCCGGCAAGTTGACCCGCAGTTAGGCGATTATTACGACATCATGCGCCGCGAGCAGTTGCTCGACCTGGCAAATCGCAAAGGTAAAGGGCCGGGGGCCTACTCAACGGGATTCGAGACGAGCAAACGCCCCTTCATCTTCATGAACGCCGTCGGACACAACGCCGAGGTACGCACTCTGCTGCACGAATCCGGCCATGCGTTTCATGCCTTCGAGACGTTTAAGTTGCCCTTTTATCACCAGCGGTACACGCCGATGGAGTTCAACGAAGTGGCGTCGATGGCTATGGAGCTGCTCGCCGCGCCGTACCTGCAAGCCAGCGACGGCGGTTTCTACACGCCGGACGACTACCGCCGGGCGCGCATCCAACACCTGGAAAAAATCGTGCGGTTCTGGCCGTATATGGCTGTCGTCGATGCGTTCCAGCACTGGGTGTATGAAAACCACGATGCCGTCTCGAACCCGGAGAACTGTGACGCGAAATGGGCAGAACTGTGGGACCAGTTCATGATCGGCATCGATTTCAGTGGCCTGGAACCCGACAAACGCAACGGCTGGCACCGCAAGCGCCACATCCACCGCACGCCGTTTTATTACGTCGAATACGGGTTAGCCCAATTGGGCGCGGTGCTGGTATGGCGCAACGCCTTGCACGACCAGGCAGGGGCTGTGGCGAATTACCGCCGGGCGCTGGGCCTGGGCGGGACGGTCACCCTCCCGGAACTCTACGAAACAGCGGGAGTCCGGTTTGCGTTCGACGCCGCCACGCTGGGCGAGGCTATCGACCTGATCGAGCAGACGCTTAACGAGCTTTACACAGCATAGGTGCCAGCCAACCAGGAGTTTGTGTTCTGAATGCGCGTGTTGATGCTCTCCAAGGCCTGTGTCGTCGGGGCATACCAGCGCAAGCTGGAAGAAATGGCCCGGCTGCCGGATGTCGACCTGCGTGTCCTGGTGCCGCCAGCGTGGCGCGACCCCGCACGCGGATTACTCACGCTGGAACGCGCTCACGTCGAGGGGTACGATCTGCGCGTGACGCCCATCCGCTTCAACGGGAATTTCCACCTGCACTATTACCCGCAGTTCAGGCAGCAGGTACACGCTTTCACGCCGGACATCGTGCATATCGACGAGGAACCCTATAACCTGGCGACGTGGCACGCGCTGTGGATCGCCCGGCGTTATGAAGCCAAAACGCTCTTTTTCTCGTGGCAGAACATCGACCGCCGCTATCCCTGGCCGGTGCGCCTGGGCGAGCAGTGGGTGCTGCGGACCGTCGATTATGCACTGGTGGGCACGCAGAGCGCCGCTGACGTGTGGCGTGCCAAAGGATACGCCGGTCCATTGGCGGTAATTCCCCAATTTGGCGTAGACCCTGACATCTTCACGCCGCCGGATCACGCGCGCAGCAGCGGCACTTTTGTGATTGGTTTCGTCGGGCGGCTGGTCGAGGAAAAAGGTGGAGCGCACCTGCTGGACGCTCTCGCGCAATTGGATGGCGTCTGGCAACTGGACATCATCGGTGACGGTCCCGAAAAAACGGCACTGGGCGACCAGGCGCGACGGCTGCGAATCGGTGACCGGGTCACGTTCGGATCGCTGCCGTCGGGGCGTATGCCCGGTTTCTACCAAGACATCGACGTGCTGGTAGTGCCATCACTCACCAGGCCCAACTGGAAAGAGCAGTTCGGGCGTGTCATCGTCGAGGCGATGGCCTGCGGTGTACCGGTTATCGGGTCGTCCAGCGGCGCGATCCCGGATGTAATCGGTGACGCCGGACTGATCTTCCCCGAAGGCAGCGCCGGGATGCTGGCCGGTCACCTGCGGCAGATCATGCAGTCTCACACGCTCCGGCGCGACCTGGCTCAACGTGGGCGGCAGCGCGTGCTGGATCGTTTTACACAGGCGCAGATCGCCGCCCGGACCGTAGCCGCCTACCAGACGATGCTCGGTCACTGATCCGCAATCGCTGACATTGCGCGGCCCACTGCATCATGCTAAAGTCACACGGATTGTAGGAACACGCGTTATGCTCAAAGCTGTACTATTCGACCTGGACCATACATTGATCGACTGGGATTATGCCGAGCCGTGGGAAAGCTACCAGCTCCGGCGTATCCGGAGTCTGTTTGAGTTCGTCAATCGCGAGCTGTACGCCCTACCCCACAGCAGCGGCGACATGATGTTTGAGACGTTTGTTGCCGCGCTTACCGCCGCGTGGAAACGCGGCGCGCAGACGTATGTCGCGCCGGACATCGCCCTCGTGCTGGCGGAAACGTTGCTGGCGTGTGGTGTGCCCGATGATTGCATTGACATGGACGCGGTGCTGCACGCCTATGACTGGAGTGCGCAGGAAGGAATCCGCGCCTATCCGGATGTGGTTGATGTGCTGCCACAGCTTCAAGCGTCTGGTCTGGCGCTGGGCATCGTCACCAACGCGTCACACCCGATGAGTATGCGCGATTGTGAACTGGAAGCTGCCGGCCTGCTGGACCTTTTTCCGACTTGCCGCGTCGCCGCTGTGGATATCGGGTATATCAAACCGCACCGCAAGATCTTCGAGCACGCCCTGGCCCTGTTGGATATCCGTCCTGACGAAGCCGTTTTTGTCGGGGACAACCCGGAGGCGGATGTATCCGGCGCGCAGGGAGTAGGCATGTACGGCGTGCTGCGCGTAAATAACACGGATGCGCCGGAAACGGCGGGTGACGTGATCCCTGACGGCACCATCCACACGCTGCACGAACTGCTGCCGCTGTTAGACGGCTGGTATCCTGGCTGGCGCAACGGGCACACACCATGACGCTATTTGAGTCCGCCCCCTACCAGAACATCATCCTGACCGGGGCAATGGGCGTCGGCAAAACGGCCATTGGACGGGCAGTCGCACGCCGTCTCAAGGTGGAGATGTACGATCTTGATAACGAGATTTTGACGCGCGAAGGCCAGTCAGCCGATCAGATTCGTGAGTTATTCGGCGAGGCGCGGCTCAAAGCGCTCGAAACCGAGGCCCTGCGCGACCTCACGCTCCGCCGCCAATCCGTCGTAGTGATCGGCGGCCCGGCGATGCTCAACGAGGCCAACCGGGACCGGCTGGTCGAGTCTGGCCCGATCCTGTGCCTGACGTGCGCGTTGAACGAAATTCTGCGGCGGATGTATGTTGCACGCGGCGCATGGTTTCATAACCCGGCCAACCGGGGCGTGCTGCTCAGCCGGTTGAAGCGGGAGCTGCGTGTCAACACCCTGGACTTACCGCAGCTCGATACCTCAGAGCTTTCCATCGACGACGCAACCGCCGCCGTGATCGAGTTCTGGCTCAGCCATGCCCAGATTTGACGGGAATCGAAGACGAAAGGATGACGATGAGCACATTAACCGTTTCAATTGTCCAGATGGACGTGCGTAAAGGCACGCCACGCACCAACTGGACCACGATGCAGCAACATGCACTCGAAGCCGCTGGACGGGGCGCCGACCTGGTCGTGCTCCCGGAACTATGGGACGCTGGATGCGCCTACGAACAAGGCAAAGAGATCGCCAGTTCGTTAAGCGGCGGGCTGTTTGCACAGGTGGTCGCGCTGGCGCGTCAGAACAACATCCACATCATCGGATCGTTGTATGAAAAGCGCGGCGTTGGCGTCTACAATACCATCGCCGTGATCTCGCCGCGCAACGGCGTGATGGGCGCATATCGGAAAATTCACCTGTTCCCACTGACGGAAGAAGACAAGTGGCTGCTGCCGGGCGAAGCACCCCTCGCCATTGATCTGCCCTGGGGCCGGACTGGCTTTGCCATTTGTTACGACCTGCGCTTCCCGGAGTTATTCCGGCGCTACGCCGGCGAGCGTGTCGCGTTGACCATCGTACCCGCAGCCTGGCCGCACCCGCGCCTGGAGCACTACCGCACCCTCATCCGCGCCCGCGCTATCGAGAACCAGTGTTACATGATAGCGGTCAACCGGGTCGGCACAGACGACGACGGCACGCGTTATTTTGGGCATTCCAGCATCATCGATCCCTGGGGCGAGGTGGTCATCGAAGCAGGTGAAACCGAAGGACACTTCACGCTGACACTTGACCTGGACATGGTCAAACGCGTGCGGCGCGATCTGCCTGCTCTGGACGGCATCCGGCTGTAGCACACGCTCACGGAGACAGCGGGCCGGACTGCTGGCCTTCAGCGGTGTAAATGGCATAGACCTGGCT
The DNA here is from genome assembly GCA_964393335.1 of uncultured Anaerolineaceae bacterium. Classification (GTDB taxonomy): domain Bacteria; phylum Chloroflexota; class Anaerolineae; order Aggregatilineales; family Aggregatilineaceae; genus CAYMTN01. The sequence continues at coordinate 8,875 of CAYMTN010000014.1, read as the reverse complement.
GTTGTGGCCCAACACCATCGCGCCGCGCTCAAAGTCCTGCCAGAAACCATCGTACTGCGTTTCCGGCTGGATGCCCCAACCCAGCGCATCACGGATCGGCTGGTTCGAGCGCCAGACCAACCCGAAGCCGCGCACCGGTTGGATCAGCCCGCTCGGTGGTGAATAGGCCGGGTCGTCAGCGGGAATGCTGTCATTCCAACTATCCGGGACCTGCCAGAACTGGCCATTATTCGCCAGAGCATAGATCTGCCAGGTATCGCCGCGCCAGAACATGACGCCGCGTTCAAACGTTTGGGCCGCCATGCCAGCCACCGGCATTCCGCCGTTTACGGGGCACCCCAATCGCTGTTGTACCGTCGTGTTGGCGTTGTACGCGTTGGCGAATGTCGCCGCCGCCGGGAAACTACACGTTCCACCGCCAGCCGGATTGACCGCGCCACTGGCCACAACCGCCCCGCCGCCACCACTGTTCACCACGAAGGGAGCAAGGGTCGGGGCCGGTTCGCCGCTCTCCGAGGTAGGTGCGCCCAGGAAGATACCAATGTAAGGCGTCAGGGTTGCGGTGGGACGCGGCGGTGCTGGCGTGAAGGTCGGCTGCGCGACGACCACCGCCTGGCCTCCGGCCATAACCGGACTCGGCGTGGGCGTCAGCGCAATCGTGACAATTTGCTTGGGCATCACGTCAAACCCGCCCAGAACCGGCGGATCGCCTTCCGGAGCAGGATTGTTCTCACTGCATGCGGCAGCCAGAATCCCCATGACCAAAACACCCGCCAACAGCCAGCCCCGGCGTTTCATGCCTGTTGCCCCTTTAGATGCTCGCGCAGGGCCGTTTCGCTGAGCAAGATCGCCAGCGCGCTCGGCCCATCCTTGATCGCCCCCGTACGCGCCAAATGCAGCGCCTCGCCAACCGGCACCAGGCGCAGCGTGATATGTTCGGTGGCTTCGCGCTGCGATTCCCCCAATGTCACGCCTAACGCGAGAAAGACCCGCGCGATCTCGTCGCCAATACCGTTCATAGTAAAAAACTCGTTGACCGGCACGATCTGCTCTGCCGTTCCACCGATCTCCTCGCGCAGTTCGCGCACCGCCATCGCCATCGCATCCAGCCCCGGCTCGATGTTGCCCGCCGGTACTTCGAGACACCACTCATCTACTGCATAACGATACTGGTCGATGAGCACCATCTGGCCGTCCGTTGTCACGGGTACGATCCACACCGCGCCTGGTTTTTCGATAACCGTATAGGTCAATTCGCTGCCATCCACCGCCTGAAGCTGGTCCTGGCGCACATTGTACCAGCGACTCTGCCACAGGTAGCGGCTGGTCAGCGTGGCATAAGGGCGATTGTGAGTCAACGTGTCCATTCCTGATCGTTACTATCGGTGTTTGTTGCGGGACATTGTACGAATGATCGCTGCTTTGTGCCACCTGCGGCTGCCCGCTGCCTCGCTGACACGCTCTGCACCCGCTGCGATTTGCACATATTGACCAAAAACACCGATTGACAAGCCACCAGCCGGTCGTTATACTCTGCAATATGAGGAAAATACAGGTACACACCCACGCTCATCATCATTCTGACGCCCAAAACCGTCGGTCCGGTGGTGGTTGCGTGTTGTCTGCCTGTCCATAACAACATCCACTCGCGCGTAAAGAAACGCCTCCCGGTCCGCCGGGGGGCGTTTTTTGTGTGTGAAGTCGAACGATACGGAGAAACTCTATGCAAAATCAGATACGGATCGCGCTGCCAAGCAAGGGCCGCATGGAAGAAGAAACGCTGACATTTCTGGCTGGCTGCGGCGTGCGTGTGAACAAAACGAATCCGCGCCAATACACGGCCACGATTCCGGCCCTACCCGGCGTGCTGGTATTGTTCCAACGCGCGCGGGATATCCCGCTGAGTGTCGCAGCCGGTGACGTCGACCTGGGCATCACCGGGTACGATGCGCTGTACGAAACCGTGCCAGACAACCCGGAGAGCGTCGTCGTGATCCACGAAGCGCTGGGTTATGGCGAATGCTCGCTGGTAGTCGCCGTCCCGGAAGACTGGCAGGACGTGCAGACAATGGCCGATCTCGCCCAGAAATCGGGCCGAACGCCCCTGCGCGTGGCAACCAAGTTCAGCAGCAGCGTCGAACGCTTCTTGGCAATATCCGGCGTACAGAACGTGCGCGTCGTGTTGGCCGACGGGGCGCTCGAATCGGCCCCGCTGGTCGGCTACGCGGATTTTATCGCCGACATCACCAGCACCGGTACCACGCTGCGCGAAAACCGCCTGCGAGCGCTTGACGATGGCACAGTCGTCAGCTCGCAGGCGGTTTTGATCGGCAACCGCGCGGCGCTCACCACCCGGCCAGACGTGCTGGCAGCCACGCGGCAACTGCTGGAATTCATCGAAGCGCACCTGCGCGCGCGCGGCCAATACATGATCTTCGCCAACATGCGCGGATCGTCGGCGGAAGAAGTCGCCGCGCGGGTCTTCGAACAACCGGACCTCGGCGGCCTGCAAGGTCCCACCGTCGCCCCCATGATCACGCGTGAAGGGGCGGGTAACTGGTGGGCCATCAACCTGGTGACCAACGAACGAAAGCTGTATGACGTGATCCAGCAGATCCGCGCCATTGACGGCAGCGGCGTGGTTGTCACGCCGGTTACCTACATCTTTGAAGAAGCGCCGGAGCGTTACCAGCGCCTGTTAGCCGCATTGGAAAGTGAGGACCTTACCCCATGAGCACGACCCTGCGCATTTATGACGGTCTGGCCGAGGCGCGCGCGACAATTTTGAGGCGCGAGTCGCTGAATCTGACCGACGTGCCGGACTGGATCGCGGAAAGCCTGAACAAGCTGTTCGGGGAACCCGTCACACCTGCCGAGGCGGTGCGGCGCATTATCAAGAGCGTGCGCGAAAACGGCGATGCTGCCCTGAAAGACTGGAATACGCGCATCGATGGCGCGGAGCTGGTGTGTCTCGCCGTGCCTGAGGCAGATATCGAGGCCGCGCTCGACACCATCCCCGCTGAGGTCGCTGCCGCGTTCAAGCTGGCGGCTGAGCGCATTCGCACGTTTCACGAAAAACAACCGGTAACCGGCTGGCTGGACGCAGGCCGCGAGGGATCGCTCGGCCAGTTGGTGCGCCCGGTTGATTCGGTCGGCATTTACGTGGCGGGCGGCACGGCCCCGCTGCCGTCCTCGCTGCTGATGAGCGTCGTTCCTGCGCAGGTTGCAGGTGTCAAGGAGATCGTGATCACGACACCGCCCGGTCGCGGCACCGGCGAGGTAACGCCCGTGATTCTGGCCGCCGCTGCGGTGTGCGGCGTGAAAAAGGTGATACGAGTGGGCGGTGCCCAGGCGATTGCGGCGATGGCGTACGGCACCGAAAGCGTGCCGCGCGTGGCAAAAATCGTCGGGCCGGGCAACCTGTTCGTAACGCTTGCCAAACAGCAAGTCTACGGTGACGTGGGCATCGACGGGCTGCCGGGTCCGACCGAAACGATGGTCATTGCTGACGCCAACGCCGATCCGGCCCTGGCTGCTGCCGACCTGCTGGCGCAGGCTGAACATGACGTGCTGGCGTCCGCGATTCTGGTCACGCCCAGCCGCGCCCTGGCCGACGCCGTCGCCGCCGAAATCGCGCGCCGTGTTCCCGGCTTGAGCCGCGCCGCCATCATCGAACAATCGCTGCGCAGCCGCAGCGGCGCCGTGATCGTCGCGGACCTGGCGGAAGCATTCGCCGTCGCCAACGAATACGCCGCTGAACACCTGTGTCTGCTGATCGATAATCCCTGGGACTGGATCGGGGCCGTGCGCAACGCAGGCGGCATCTTCGTGGGCGAAAACTCATTTGAGGTGCTGGGGGATTACGTGGCAGGCCCGTCTCACATCATGCCAACCGGCGGCACAGCGCGTTTCGCCTCGCCGCTGAACGTGCTGGATTTCGTGAAAATCACCAGCCTGATCGGGTTGGAAGCAAGCGCCGCCGCCGAACTCAGCCGCGCCGCCGCCATTTTGGCGCGGGCCGAGACGCTCACCGCACACGCCGCGTCCGCCGACGCGCGTGGAACCCGCCGCGACTGAGACTTGTATCACGCAGGAGGAGACAGCATGACCCAGGTTCGAGACAAAGTGCGCATCCGTACCGACATCGCCGCGATGGAAGCCTACACGCCGACATCATCGCTGGAAGTGTTCGCGGAACGCCTGGGTTACCCGGTCGATCAACTGATCAAACTCGACGCGAACGAAAACCCCTACGGCCCATCGCCGCGCACACGCACCGCGCTGGCCGCATTGGAATACGCGCACATCTACCCGGACCCGGAGGCGGGTAAGCTGCGGGCCATGCTCAGCGATTACACCGGCGTGAGCGCGGACCACATCCTGGCCGGGGCCGGGGCCGACGAACTGATCGAACTGATTCTGCAATTGTTCATCGAGCCGGGAGATGCGATCATCAACACGCCACCGACATTCAGCATGTATAGTTTCGACGCGCCGCTGGCCTTTGCCCGCGTGGTCAACGCCGAGCGCCGCGCCGATTTTTCGCTGGATGTGGATGCCATCGCGGATGCTGCCCGCGCCACAAATGCCAAGCTGCTGTTTGTCTGTTCACCCAACAATCCCGATGGCAGCCTGATCCCGCCGGACACGCTCGAACGCCTGCTGGAACTGCCACTGGTCGTCGTGTTGGACGAAGCGTATATCGAGTTCAGCGGCGCGGCGAGTCTGGCCCCGCGCGGGCCCGAAACCAGCAACCTGATCGTGCTGCGCACCTTCAGTAAGTGGGCGGGCCTCGCCGGACTGCGCGTAGGTTATGGCATTTTCCCAGCGGCGATCATCGCGCACCTGTGGAAGATCAAACAGCCGTACAACCTCAACGCGGCGGCAGACGTGGCCGCCCGCGCGGCGCTGGCCGACCTGCCGAATCTGCAAGCCAACGTCCAACGCCTGATCCGCGAACGCGAACGGCTCGAAACCGAACTGGCGCGTTTCCCGTTCCTGGCACCCTACCCCAGCCGCAGTAATTTTGTGCTGTGCAAAGTAACCGGGATGGACGCTGCCGATCTGCGGGATTTTCTGGCAAGGCGCGGGATCGTCGTGCGCTATTACAACAAGCCGCGCATGCGCGATCATGTGCGCATCAGCGCCGGGACGCCGGAGCAAATCGATTCACTGCTGGCCGCGCTGCGCTCGCTGCGATAGCTCCGGGAGTTGTGTTCGCCGACCACACGCCGTCGAACATCGCCGCAAGCGGCGCGTTTTTTGCCGATCACTGAAAGTTGACCGCTGGTCGTTATTTTCGAGGAAAGAACCATGCCAGACCGGACCGCAACGATTACCCGTCATACGAATGAAACACAGATCGATCTATCGCTCAACCTGGACGGCAGCGGATCGGCTGCCATCGACACGGGCGTCGGCTTTTTTGACCACATGCTGCATCACGTCGCGCATCACG
>CAYMTN010000014.1:0-3317 GCA_964393335.1 uncultured Anaerolineaceae bacterium | reverse complement strand
ATCGACACGGGCGTCGGCTTTTTTGACCACATGCTGCATCACGTCGCGCATCACGGCCTGTTCGACCTGACCGTCAAGGCGGCGGGCGATCTGCACATCGACGCGCACCACACCATCGAAGACGTGGCGATCTGCCTGGGTCGCGCGCTCGACGAGGCGCTCGGTGACCGCCGGGGCATCGTGCGCATGGGGTCGGCCTATGTGCCGATGGACGAGGCGCTGGCCCGTGTGGTCGTGGACCTCAGCGGGCGGCCATACGCCGTGATCCAGGCCGAATTTGACACGCCGGTTATGGGCCAGATGCCGACCTCGCTGGTCGCACACGTGCTGGAAAGTATCGCGTTTAATGCCCGCATGAACCTGCACGCCGCCGCGCTCTACGGGCGTGACGATCATCACAAGGCCGAAGCGTTGTTCAAGGCGCTCGGACGCGCGCTGGCGGTCGCCGTCGCACGTGATCCGCGCCGGGGCGGCGTGCCAAGCACGAAAGGAACGTTAACCGGATGATCGCCGTGATTGACTATGGAGCCGGGAACCTGCGCAGCGTGACTAACACGCTGACGTACCTGGGCGCAGGCGTGAGGACGGTCAGCGCACCGGATCAGCTCGCCGGAGCGGACAAAATCGTGCTGCCGGGTGTAGGCGCGTTTGGCGCGGGCATGAAAGCGCTGCGTGATGCCGGATTCGAAGAACCGCTCAAACAGGCGGTGGCGGACGGCACGCCGCTGATTGGCATCTGCCTGGGGATGCAATACCTGTTCGAAGAAAGCGACGAAATGGGCCTGCATAAGGGACTGGGCTTGCTGCCGGGCCGCGTCACGCGTTTCCCTGAGGCAGAATTCGCCGCAAGGGGGCTAAAAGTCCCGCATATGGGTTGGAATCAACTGGATATCCAGCAGCAGCACCCGCTGGTCGAGGGGCTTGACAGCGGCGGGTACGCGTATTTCGTGCATTCGTATTACGTTGAAGCAAGCAATCCGGCGGATGTGCTGGCGACGACCGACTACGGCATTTGTTTTGTTTCGATGGTCGCGCGCGGTAATGTTTTTGGCATTCAACCGCACCCCGAAAAGAGCCACACGGTTGGGCTGCGTGTGCTCAAGAATTATGTGGAGATGTGATCGATGAAACACTCAATTGAAGTGACGATCAACGCCGTTATCGATGCGGATTCCGGCGCATCGGATATTCTCGAATGGCAGTTCGAGGTCAACCCGCCCGTAGATTTCCATGCGCTGCCGCTGCCAGTCCGCGCGGCATTTTGGAGCAGACTGCGCGATGAGATCGAGGAAACATGGTTTAGCGCAGCATTGGGTTCTGATCCTGATGCGATGTGGAACTGGCGTCTCGAAGAATTGGATTTGGGGTGAGCATGATTGTCTATCCTGCGATTGATGTGCGAAAAGGGCGGGTGGTGCGCCTGGTCTACGGCGATCCAGCGCGCGAGACGGTCCACAGTGACAATCCGGTCGCTACGGCGGAACGCTGGAAAGCCGCAGGCGCGGCGTGGCTGCACGTCGTCAACCTGGATGGCGCGTTGGGCGAAGCGACCCTCGCGCTGGATGCACTGCGTGCGCTGGCGGGCGTTGGGCTGCCGGTGCAGTTTGGCGGCGGGCTGCGCTCGCTTGACGACGCGGCCCAGGCGTTCGACGCCGGCGCAGCACGCGTGATCCTGGGGACAGTAGTTGTCAACCAGCCGGACCTGGCACGCGCGGCGGTGCTGCGCTTTGGCGTGGACGCGGTCGTCGTCGCGCTGGACGCCAAGGCTGGCCAGGTCGCCACGCACGGCTGGCAGGAGATCAGCGCGTGGACGCCGGTTGACCTGGGGACACGGCTCGCGGCAATGGGGGTGCGCCACGCCCTGTACACGGACGTGAACCGCGACGGCGACCTGAGCGGGGTCAACGTGGCCGCTACCGCTAAGCTCGCGCAGGAAACCGGCCTGAGCGTAATCGCGTCAGGCGGCGTGGCATCGTTAGGTGATCTGGTCGCGCTGAAAAACACCGGTCGAGTTGCGGGTGTCGTAATCGGAAAAGCGCTGTACAGCGGCGCGTTCACGCTCGAAGAGGCGCTACACGCCGCCGGGAAGGAGTAACGATGCTGGCCAAACGCATCATCCCCTGTCTGGACGTACACGAGGGGCGTGTCGTCAAAGGAATCAACTTTGTGAACCTGCGCGACGCTGGCGATCCGGTCGAACAGGCCGTGATCTACGACCGCGAAGGTGCCGATGAGCTGGTTTTTCTGGATATCACCGCCACACACGAAGCACGTGACACCATGCTCGACGTGGTGCGGCGGGTGGCCGACGCGATCTTCATTCCGTTCTGCGTCGGCGGCGGCCTGCGGACCGTCGAGGATATGCGGGCGACCCTGCTCGCCGGAGCCGACAAAACCGCGATCAACAGCGCAGCCGTGCGCACCCCGGACCTGATCAGCGAAGGCGCGGAACGCTTCGGTTCACAGTGTATCGTCGTCGCCATCGATGCGCGTTGGAACGGCACGCATTACGAGGTTTACGTCAGCGGCGGGCGCATCCCGACCGGCATCGACGCGATTGAGTGGGCGCGTGAAGTCGAACGGCGCGGCGCTGGTGAGATTCTGCTGACCAGCATGGATCGCGACGGCACACAGGATGGGTACGAGATCACGCTCACCCGGACGGTAAGCGATGCGGTGAGCATCCCCGTGATCGCGTCCGGCGGTGCGGGCGCACGTGATCATTTCCGCGCGGCGCTGGTCGAAGGCGGCGCTGATGCGGCGCTGGCGGCCAGTCTGTTTCATTACAAACAGCTCAGCGTGCAGCAGGTCAAAACGTATCTGCACGACAACGGCGTCCCGGTGCGGTTGGTGGAGGTGCAGCATGATCGACCTTGACGCGTTAATTCCGAAACTCACATGGTCCGCTGATGGGCTGATCCCGGCAGTGGTGCAGGATGCGGACAGCGATAGGGTGCTGATGGTCGCCTGGATGAATGCCGACGCGCTGCGCCTGACCGTCGAGACGGGTGAGGCAACCTTCTGGAGCCGCAGCCGGGGCGAAATCTGGCGCAAGGGCGCGACGAGCGGCAATACGCAGGCCGTCGCCGCCATCTGGATCGACTGCGATGCCGATACGCTGCTGCTAAAAGTGCATCCCGCTGGCCCGGCCTGCCATACCGGCGCGACAAGCTGTTTTTTCCGCACATTGGAGGAAGTGACGTGACCGACATCCTGGCACACGTATTCGCCGTCATCGAAGATCGCAAAACCAACCCCAAGCCCGGGTCGTATACTAACCGACTGCTCGGCGAAGGTGAAGACGAGATCGTCAAGAA
>CAYMTN010000013.1:36243-43435 GCA_964393335.1 uncultured Anaerolineaceae bacterium | reverse complement strand
TGGTGCTATTTCCCCCAATTTTCGGGCCGGTTGGGACGTGCCAGCGCGGTTATCGTGCGATCGGCTCGAATCAAGGCGTTATTACGTGATTCTTATAGCCCTGATTTTGACCTGGCCCCAAAAAACGTGGTATGATCGGAACATACCTTCATGTGACTGATCGGATGACCCGGCGCTCGCGGCACAGTCCCCGCGATCCCCGTCTGGTAAACCGCCAGGCGATGCCGGGTGAAGGTGACTAAGCGACACCTTCCCAGCACTCTACAGCACAGGCTTAGCCGCTACGGGGCCATACAAGGCCCGCTCTGGGCGACCCGCGTGTTGGGCACAGGTGTCACACAGGCCTGAGACAGCGCCAGTTTTGTTACGACGGCCCGTGCTCACCCATTATCACCGCCAGCTCAAGGGACGTTTCACGCCGCGTTTCAGGCATCAGGCTTGCACTGGCTGTTCCGCCAGGCCGGGCACGTATCGATCACATCGCACCTGCGACCCATCCAACCGAACATTCCTTCCCGGTCGCGTCCGTTCACCTTCGTGCCCTCACCTTACGTGACGTTCGGGGATTCATGATGTGTTGGTATGGAATGCAAGGAGAATGATCATGCCGCATAACAAGTATTCATACACACCGCTCACACGGCACACTATACGTTCTGTACCGCAGTACCAGGCGCTGCCGCCGGACCTCAAACAGAGCATCGACGTCGTGTCCAGCGTGTTTCCGTTCCGCACGAACCAGTATATCGTCGATCACCTGATCGATTGGCATGACGTGCCCAACGACCCGATCTACCAGCTCACGTTTCCACAGCGCGGCATGTTGTCGGGGGCCGACTACGAGCGGATCGCGCGTTTGATCCGGCAGGATGCGCCGCGCCAGGCCATTCAGGCCGCCGCCGCCGAGATTCAGATGGCGCACAACCCCCACCCTGCCGGGCAGCTAACGTACAACGTGCCGACCCTCAACGGCGAGCCGCTGCCGGGACTCCAGCATAAATATAACGAGACGGTGCTGTTTTTCCCCAGCCGGGGCCAAACCTGCCATGCCTACTGCTCGTACTGTTTCCGGTGGGCGCAGTTCATCGGCAACCAGGACCTGAAGTTTGCCGCGAAAGAAACGGATGGGCTGGTCGCTTACCTGCGGCACCATCCAGAGGTCAGTGACGTGCTGTTTACGGGCGGCGATCCCGCGATCATGAAAACGGACATGCTGCGCGGTTATGTCGAGCCGCTGCTGGTGCCGGAACTGGCGCACCTCCAGTCAATCCGCATCGGCACCAAGTCGCTTGCTTACTGGCCGCAGCGTTTCGTCACCGATGACGACGCCGACGACCTGCTGCGCCTGTTCGAACAGGTTATACGCACGGGCCGCCACGTCGCGATCATGGCGCATACCAGCCACCCGCGCGAACTCGTGCCGCCGGTTGCCCAGGAAGCGATCCGCCGCCTGCGGGATGCTGGCTGCGAGATTCGGATGCAGGCCCCGATCATCCGCCACGTAAACGACAGCGCGACGGCATGGTCAACCCTGTGGCGCGAAGGCGTCAAGCTGGGCATGGTGCCGTACTACCTGTTTGTCAGCCGCGATACCGGCCCCCAAAATTACTTCGAACTGACACTCGCCGAGTCGCTGCGCATCTTCCGCAAGGCGTACAGCCGGGTATCGGGCCTGGGGCGCACGGTGCGCGGCCCGGTCATGTCGGCCACACCCGGCAAAGTACTGATCAACGGCGTGTCGCAGGTCAACGGGCAGCGCGTCTTTGTGCTGACGTTCCTGCAAGGGCGCGATCCGGACTGGGTCGGGCGTCCGTTTTTCGCCCGCTACGATCCCGACGCGACGTGGTTGTTCGACCTGGACCCGGCCTTCGGCGCGGCGGCCAAGTTCTTTGACGCCACGACGGAGTACGTCCAGGCATCGTGATCCGGCGATCCCAAAACCGGCCCCGCCGGGATGAACCGTTTTTGCATGGTGGGCGCACCGGCTGTGCGCCCACCATTTTTGTGCGGGCCCGCTGCCCCTGGTGGATTCTGAACCCATCACGCTGAATGCGGTCAAAGGGTGCGTGCAAAGGGTGTCATTCAATGGCTTGACAACGCAGTCGATCCCCGATCAAACCTCACCCCCGCCTCGGCGTGAGGCCAGGGGGTAAGGCTCCCCGCCCCAAAATCAGACGATACTTTTGCACGCACTCCGGTCAAAGTAACCATGCCACAACGTTAGCGCTTGCGGTATAATTGATAGGCTTATTGTCCGGCTGAAAAGAATGGCGAGGCCACCCAGTGCGACAAGTTGTATATCCCTTCACTGCTATTGTCGGCCAGGAGCGCATGAAACGCGCCCTGCTCTTGAATGCCGTTAATCCGAGCATTGGCGGCGTGCTGATTCGCGGCGAGCGCGGGACGGCAAAGTCGACAGCGGCGCGCGCCCTGGCGGCGCTGCTGCCGGAAATCGAAGTCGTCGTTGACTGCCGGTTTGGCTGCGACCCCAATCACCCCGAACGGTTCTGCGACGAGTGCCGCGCACGCGTCGCGCGGGGCGAAGAGCTGCCGGTCAAACGCCGCCGCACGCGGCTGGTCGATCTGCCGATCAGCGCCACCGAAGACCGCGTCGTCGGCACGCTGGATATTGAGCAGGCCATCCAGAAGGGTGAGCGCCACTTTGACCCCGGCGTATTGGCGGCGGCCAATCGCGGTATTCTGTACGTGGACGAAGTGAACCTGCTCGACGATCATGTCGTGGACCTACTGCTCGACTCGGCGGCGATGGGCGTCAACGTCGTCGAACGGGAAGGTATCAGCTTCCAGCATCCAGCCCGCTTCATCCTGGTCGGCACCATGAACCCCGAAGAAGGCGATCTGCGCCCGCAGTTGCTCGACCGCTTCGCCCTGTCGGTGGACGTATATGGCCTGGGCCGCGCCGGGGATCGTATGGCGATCCTGGAGCGCCACATCGCGTTTGACGCGGATGCCGAAGGCTTCCGCCGTGAATGGCTGCCGCGCGAGCAAGAACTGTCCGAGAGCATCGAAGCGGCCCGCCGTATCGTCGAGGGCGTGCGTTATTCCCACCGCGACCTGTTCACCATCGCCAGCCTGACAGCCGGTCTGAACGTAGACGGCCACCGCGCCGACCTGGTGATTCTCAAGGCCGCGCGCGCGCACGCCGCCTTTGAAGGTCGCACGGAGATCACCGAGCGCGATATTTTGCTGGCCGCCGAGCTGGCGCTGCCGCACCGCCTGAAACGCGGCCCGTTCTCTGAGACGACGCTCTACGAAGGCGAGCTTGAAGAACGGCTGGAGCAGATCGCGGAGGATTACGGCGACGACACCCTGCCCACCGACAGCGACGCGCCGGTTGACCTTTCGGACTCGGAAAAAAAAGCCAGACGCTGACCGAGCCTGCCGGTCAGCCAGAATCCGAAGTAACTGATACGCCTGTCGAGCCGGGAAAGCAGGATGTCTTCGAGCGACCACAGGATGCCCATTGGTGGGAAGGTGGCAAAGAGGTTCAGCCCGGCAAAGAATTCACGCCGCGCAGCCTGAATACGCCCCTGGACCGCATCACGCGTAAGGTGCGGGGCCGCCGTAGCCGCACGCGTACCGACCGCAAGCACGGGCGCTACATCCAGGCGCGGCCCGCCGGAGAAAATACGGACGACATCGCCTTCGACGCCACGCTACGCGCCGCCGCGCCACACCAGCTTGAGCGCGAGCCGGAGCGCGGCGTGAATCACCTGGCGTATTCGATCCACAGGCAGGATTTGCAGCGCAAGGTCCGCGTGCGTAAATCCGCGAACCTGATCCTGTTCGTGGTCGATGCAAGTTGGAGCATGGCCGTCGCCGAACGCATGAACGCCACTAAGGGCGCGATCATGTCGCTGCTGACGGATGCCTACCAGCGCCGCGACCGGGTCGGGCTGGTCGTCTTCCAAAAAGACCGCGCGCAGCTCGTGCTGCCGCCGACCAACTCGGTCACCCTGGCGAAAAAAGCCCTGGCCGATATCCCTGTCGGCGGCAAGACGCCATTGTCGACAGGGCTGTACCTGGCGCTGCAAGTCTTCCAGCGCGAGAAACTCAGCCACCCGGACGTGGAGCCGCTGATGATCCTGCTGACGGATGGCGCGGGCAACGTGTCGATGACCGACATACCGCCCCAGGAAGAAGCGCACCGTATCGCGGACCAGATCAAAGACGAGGATATCCGCAACGTGACGATCAATATGGAGCACGCGGCCTTTGACCAGGGACTCGCGCAGCAGCTTGCCGACCGGCTGGGCGGGCCATGTTACACGCTCAGCGAACTGAAAGCCACCGCGCTGTATGAAACGGTCCGCAACGAGCTGGATCAGTGAATAGAAAAGCGTAGACCGTTAGCCGTAGACAGTAAACCGTAGCCCTTACCCCTAAATCCCCTCTCCCATCGTGCGCGACAAAATCGTCGCGCCGCGATAGGCGAGGGGACTTGTTCCGCCGACCGGGTTTGCTCCCCTCTCCTGTGGAACATGGGAGAGGGGCCGGGGGTGAGGGCCTCACGGTAAACAGAAAACGGTCTACCGTCTACTATCACCTTCGAGCCTATGAATCCACCTGACACCACAACAACGGAATGGAAGGGGATCGCCCTGGTCGTGGTCGGGGCGTTCTGTTTCAGCCTGGCGATCCCGTTCACACGCTGGACCGACGGGCTTGGCACCACGACGATTGCATTTTTCCGCGCGTTGTTCGGGTTTTTGTTCCTGTGCGCGCTGGTAGTACGCTTCCGCGAGCCGCTGTACGTCGCCAGCTACCGCGCGTCGCTGCGGACGCTGGCGGTGTTGGGCGTAACGGTCAGCGTGACGGTGGTGCTGTATACCTTCGCCATCCAGAAAACGACCGCCGCTAACGCCGCGCTGCTGGTCAATTCCGCGCCGATTTACGTGGCCGTGCTCGCGCCGTTCGCGCTCAAGGAACCGCGCGCACGGTATACGTGGGCCAGCCTGGGGTTAGCCCTGACCGGGATCGTGTGCGTGTCCGACCCGGCGCGCCTGAACCTGGAGTCCGGCTCGTTTGCGGGCATCGCCGCCGGGGCGCTCTCCGGTTTTACCTACGCCATCGTGCTCATGATCAGCCGGGGACTGCGCGGGCGCGTCGGCGGGTTCACACAAACGCTGTGGACGAACGGCATCGTCGCGCTGGTGCTGCTGCCGTCGGCGCTGCAAGTCTCGTCGGACACTATCGTCTCAAACCTGCCCGCGCTGGTCCCGCTGGGGATTTTTTCGCTCGGCCTGTCGTACCTGCTGTATTTCGTCGGCCTGGAGCGTATCAGCGCGCAGGTGGTGAGCGTGGTCGCGCTGTTCGAGCCGGTCAGCGGTGTTTTGATCGGGCTGCTGTTTTTTGCCGAAGTGCCGAATCTGCTCGGCTGGATCGGCGGCGGGCTGATCCTGGGCAGCATCTACCTGATCGCGCAGCCCTGACAACCTATCCGTAAATTGTTGGGCGCAGGCGATCCTGTGGTTCGTCAAAAACACCCTTACTCAGAACGATTCTGCTGATAGATGGCGCATCGCGTCGAAAAAGCCGACCACGCGTTGCTCGTATTCGTCCGGGTAACGGCTGAAGGCGCGCGTATGGGAAACACCGGGCGCAATCCACAGCGCCGCGCGCGGCCCGACGGTGTCCACGAACAATTCGTTGTAGGCTACTTCCATGTCGTTACTGCCCGCCGCGATCAGCAAAAACGCGGTGTTCTCCGCCTCGACCATCGACTCCAGCAGCGGCGACCTGGGCGGGTCGTCGCCGGTGAGAAGCTGCACCGTCGCAAACATCACACGCGCCGTGTAGTTGCGCACCAGCGGGCGCTCGGATGGCAGCGCGCGCAGTTCGTCCAGGCAGCGCTGGGTCGCGCCATCGGCCACGATGGCTGTTATCTCAGGATAGGCCAACGCAGCGCCGAGCAGCACTTCGCCGCCCATCGACAGGCCAAGCCCGCCAATCGTCTCGACATCCGGGCGGGCCTGCAAATACGCGACAGCAGCCCCGATATCGCGCGTGCCCTGCCAGCCGAGGCGGTTGGTCGTGCCGCCGCTCGATCCGTGACCGCGCAAATCCAGCGCCAGCACGCCGTACCCATGCCGGACCAACATCGCCGCGTAATCGCGCAGGCTCTCCCGCGAGTCACCCGCCCCGTGTACCAGGATGATCGCCGCGCCGTTGGCGGGCGGCGCGTACCACCCCGCCAGCCGCACGCCGTCGCCGGTTTTTAGCGACACCGTCTCGAATCCATCCGGCGGCGCGCCCACCGATTTTTGATACGGGAACACGACTACCACGCCCATCACCACCGGCAAGACGACGTATAACCCGATAATCGCGGCGACCACCAGAATCACGATCCAGCGCAGCGCGCGCCTGCGGCCCGGCCACGTAACCTTCATGGATGTACCCCTCGCTGTGGACCTGTAACACACGGGCGTCGATTCTAACGACTGTCGCGGGGACGCGCTACCGGCGGGGCACACCATCGCGCGCGCCGGGTTGCGTGGGTGATCCGGCGGACAAGCGCAGCATGAGCGGCTCGTACCCGTTGCTCGACACCACTATCTGCGGCCTCTGCCCGATGTTACAATGAATGACAAACCTCAAACGCATAACCTGCGGGGAGAAAAATCACCATGCACACCTTAAAATTTGCCGGTTCACTCGTGTTCGTGGTCGTCCTGGCGGTTGGCCTGCTGGCCCCCGCGCTGACGCCCATTGCCCGCGCCCAGGACGGCTGCGGGACTGCGCCGCCGACCCGGCTGGCAGCAGGCGACGCGGGCAGCGTCTCGTTTACCGATGGCCGCCCGCTCAACGTGCGCGATTCCGCCAGCCTGGGCGGGGCGCTGGTCGGCCAACTACCCGAAGGGACCGCGTTCCAGGTGCTCGACGGGCCGGTCTGCGCCGATAACATCTACTGGTGGCAGGTCCAGGCCGTCGCGCTGACCGGCTGGATCGCGGAAGGGGTGGACGGCAGCTACTTCGTCGAGCCGGTCCTATCACCGCCGGTGATGCCGGTCGCGCCCGCGCCGGTGAGCACGGAGCAGCCGTTCACCGCCTGGGACTGGTCCACCGTCGCGACCAATTACAGCAGCGGCGTGCCGGACCCAACGGCGATCACGCTGCCCGCCGCGTATGCCGGTGATCTGCCCGGTCTGCCGGTCGATCTGTCGAACGT
>CAYMTN010000013.1:22392-36143 GCA_964393335.1 uncultured Anaerolineaceae bacterium | reverse complement strand
TACTTCCGGGGCATGATGTGGCTCAGCCGGATCACGTTCCGCGCCAGCGAAGACAACGACTCGCTGATCGCGCTGATGCTGCTGCGTGCGCTGCGCAGTGCGCCGGGTGCCGCCGCTAACTGGAATACGCTGCACGACACGCTGACGTTTTTGATCGGCCCGATTGACGACCTGAGCATGACCGATTACAGCCCGCTGGCCGATGCCGTCTTCGGCGCGGACCTGCCGCTGGCCGCGCTGGCCGATCCCGCCCGGCTGGCACAGTTCGAGGCGCAGGTAGCCCAACTCCCCGCGCCGCGTGTCAACGGCATGGTGCTGCCCAACGATACGACTGCCGAAGAAGTCCCGGGCCTGACACGCGGCTTCCGCTTCATGGGCCAGCGCTTCACCTTCGATGGCTATGCCATGCAGCAGGTGATGTATCCCTACGTCGGCACGCGTGAAAACCCGCGCCTGCTGCCGCTGGGGCTGGACGTGGCAGGCATCATGGGGTCGGACGTCGCCTACGGGCTGGCTGCCGACGCAGGCGCGACAGACTTTTTGAATTACGACACCCAGGTCGGCACGCTGCGCGGCGAGGCAAGCGCGCTCACCTCGGCTGATTGGCTGGAAAACACGGTCGGCGGCTGGCTGTGGACGCTTCAGCCGCTGTGGAACCGGGACGCGCAGCCCTACCCGCCGCTGATGAATACCGCCGCGTGGCTGCGCAAAGACCTGCAAACCGGGCTGGCTAGCTGGACCGAACTCAAACATGACACCGTGCTGTATGCCAAACAGCCGACCGGTTTCGGTGGCGGCGGGCCGCCGCTCACCACCTATGGGTACGTCGAGCCGAACCCGCTCGTCTTTGCGCGGATCGCCATCGTAGCGGCGATGACCTACCAGGGGCTGGATTCGCGCGTCATGGAGTATCCGCCGCCGCCGATGGGATACGACGCCCTGCGCGCGCCGGGCCATCTGCGGCCCGCCCTGCAAAGCGATCCGGCGCTGATGGCGACCATGGGCGAGCTGCGCAAGCTCGCGCTGCGGTCCGCGACGCTGGCCGACATCGCGCGTAAAGAACTGGTCGGGGAACCGCGCACCGAAGACGACTACTGGACGATCTTTCTCACCGGCCAGTACCTTGACGAACTGCTGTATACGCTTTACCAGGGCGAAGGCCAGCCGGACCCGGTCGCGCTGGTGACGGATGTCGCCAGCAACCCCAGCGCGAACAGCGTGCTGCAAGAAGCGGTCGGCGGCGTGGACCTGATCTACGTCGTGGTGCCGAATCCGTACGGCGGCTGGCAGATCGTGCGCGGCGGCGTGTTCAGCTACTACGAATGGGTCGGCAACATCGACCAGCGCATGACCGACGACGAATGGCGCGCCCAGGTTTCCGGCGGCGATCTGCCGCCGCGCCCGGATTGGACCAGCGCGTTTCTCGGCAACTGACGCGCGTTCGGACCCGGTAACCTGATCCACACAAGCCGCGCCGGGCATTCGTGCATCCGGCGCGGTTTTTATGACTCCTATATACCGGCAGCCGTTCGCTTTCGATTACAATAAACGTAACGCTGCGGACCTTTTGAAACAACGGGAGAAAAAATCACATGGCGATTAAATGGCGTTTGGCCTTGATCCTGATCGTGGGCGTGGCGGTCGGGCCGCTGGTATTCGGCGCGGGGGCATCTGCCGTGCAGGCCGGGGGATCGTGGTCGGCGTGGTTGTATAACGCCGACACCGGGCGCATGGTACTGGTCTTTCCCGACGGCGTGCCGCCCACCAACATGATGTTCCCGCTGCCGCCCGGCACATCGACGCCGCCATCGACGCTGACGATCTCGCGTGATGGCAGCCTGGTGGCGGCCTGCCTGACCGACGACAGCGGCTCGGCCAGCGTGCGCGTGTACGACATGTACGGCGGGGGACAGGTCGCCGCTTACCTGCCAACCGGCCCGGTGATAGGCTGTTCGCTGGCGCGTTATTCCTTCAGCGAAGACAGCACGCAGCTGGCGTTCGGCCTGCTGAATCACTGGCCCAGCGATCCCGATTCGCGCCCGGATTGGGAATTGAACGTGATGCAAATGACCACCAGCGCGATCCTCTACCACCTGGATTCGAGTATGCCGCAGGTGACCGGCCTGGGCTTCGACGTCAGGGGCAAACTGCCGTTTGTCGAAACGTTCCAGATGGCGAGCGGCAGCTACCCCGGCCTGATCTCGTTCAAGCCGGTGCAGTGGGGCACCGAAGGATCGTGCGAGTATCCGGGCGTGGTGTGGAACCTGGGCAATCATACCGTGTACAGCGGTCCGAACGCTGGCAAAGTCGGGCTGGACTACCTGCTGCCCAACAGCGAAGCGATCTGGAGCGATACGGACTCGGCGCTGCCCAGCGGCACGCTGCAAGGGCCGGGCTGTGCCTTCAACGTCGTGATGTACTCGAACAAAATGGGCGACCGGTACCCGATCTTCAATAACGGCACCGTGTTGTCCGGCCCGGCGTTTGTCGATGATGGGCGCAAGGTGGCCGTCAGTAGTACGTCCGGCAGCGTCCGGCAGTGGATCGTGATCGACCGCAGCGGCAACACCGCAACCCTACCCGCTGACATGGACACTTACGACGTGTGGGGCACGCTCGACGGTTATGTCTTTTTGAAAAATGCCGCGCCGGGCGGTGCAATGGAAGTTCACTACCACCGCTTCACCAGCGGCCTGACGCCCGATGCCTACGTGGCGTGGACCGCCGCGCCGGGTGACTACTGGCGCATCGTCTGGGTGAATCCGATCAGCGGCGGGACCGGCCTGCCGCCCTTCCAGCAACTAACCGTGCTGGGGCCGCCGCCGGTGATGGTCACGCTCCAGCCCAACAGCACGCTGATGGTGCCGATGGTGCCGATGGTCACGCTCCAGCCCGGCGTGACGGTGATGGCGCCGATGGTCACGCTTCAACCTGTTATCACGCTGCCCGCTCCACCGGCGCCGGTCGGCGTGCTGGCCGTTGGCGCGCGGGCGACCGTCAACACGACCGAAGGTGACATGCTGCGCGTGCGGACCGGAGCCGGCACAAGTTACGCCGTCGCGTTCCAGCTCCCTAACGGGACCGGCGTCACGCTGCTGGAAGGCCCGGTCACCGGCAGCGGCGGCCTGACGTGGTGGCGCATCCAGACCGACGACGGGCGC
The DNA here is from genome assembly GCA_964393335.1 of uncultured Anaerolineaceae bacterium. GTDB lineage: Bacteria > Chloroflexota > Anaerolineae > Aggregatilineales > Aggregatilineaceae > CAYMTN01. Next base: position 32,982 of record CAYMTN010000013.1, on the reverse strand, counting down.
TCCGGTTGGGCGGTCGAAGGCGTCAACGATACGAGCGGCTACCTGCAAACACTGCTCCCGGCGAGATAAACGCACCGGCAGCAGGCCTCACCCCTTAACCTCCGGCCCCTTTTCCCCTTGTATGATGAGGAGAGGGGCCAGGGGTGAGGCCAACCGGCGAGCCTTTGCCATATGATCAGTTTAGCAAGATACGTCAGGCTCAGTAAGTATTTGCCCGTAAATTCGGCTTGGTAGGGGCGCTGCTTGCTGCGCCCAACAAGTATGGATAGGTTGTTAGTTCACCCAACCGGCAACTGGCCGCCTACTGCGCCGCCCAGGCCGGGATCAGCGTTGGCTGCCCGTTGACGGTCACGATCCAGTTGGGCAACCAGCCGATGCCGAACACGCCCAGGTAGATGTCTTTTTTGTACGGCGTGATGCGGTAATCGTCCACCAGGCTGGCGATGCGGCCCCACTTGTCATTCACGCGGCGCAGATCATCTTCCATTTTCATCTGCGTTTCTTCCATCTCGGCTTCCAGTTCCGCGATGACCTGTTCGGCTTCGAACACACCTTCGCTGGCCTGGTTTTTATAACGGCGGGTGCGGCTCACACGGGAGAGCGTGTAGGTCGTGCGGCCCCGCAGCAGGCTGAGCGCCGCCTCACCCATCGTGAACATTTCCTCGTTGCGCAGGCTTTCGAGCTGTTTTTGCTCGGCAGAGCGATCACGCGCCGTCTTGCGCAGCCGGGATTCGAGCCGGTCGAAGATCGTATCGTATTGCGCGGCGACCTTGTCGATTTCGTCGTCGCGGCGCTGCCGCGCGATGCCCTGCGCCTGGACAATGAAGTCCCGGCGCGACATGCCCGGCTGGCCGTACAGGTCCAACTCCGAGTTGTACAGCAGCGTGAGCGCCGCCGTTTTGTAGATGTAATCGACCAGTTCGCGGTTGAGCGCGGTCATTCGTTTGGAATCGGTCAGGCCCGGCGACAGGTCGCCATACGCGGCCTCTTCGAGCGGCGTATGGCTCAGGGCGCGCGGGTCGATGCACGGGGCGTGATACTCGTCCCAGTTGAGCAGCCCGGCTTTGGCGACGTTCGGCACGTGGTAGCAGTACGCATCGACCACCGACACGTCACTTTTGCGGTCGGCGTACCGTACCTCCGCCTGCGCCAGCAAAATCGGCTCGTAACCGATCAACGAGCGCCCATCGGCAGCCGCGCGCAGCCCGGTGCGGCGCTCCCACTCGGCTACCGCGCGTTCCAGCGACAGGTCAGCCGGTACAAAATACTGCGCCGTCGAAGCCGACAGCGGCGGCGGCACCAGCATATAACCCTGGGGCAGGCTCGCACCAGCCATAGCGCCTGTCCCGGCAGGCTGCGCGTGATCCAGCACCGGCTGGGTCTGGTAGGCGTTCGTCGGCTGGGTGAGTTCATCCGGCAGCGAGTCCGGGCGGGCTGCCGCGCCAGGCCGGACCGGCGGCGCGCCAAAATCCGGCAGGGATGGCGGCACCGGCGTAGCCTGCGCGCCGGGCATCTCCGGCAGCGTGACCGGCGGCGGCGCAGCCCCGACTGGAGCGGGCGCTTGCCGTCCGGGCAGCGGGGTCGCGCCGGGGGGCGGCGCTGAGGCGGGCGGATACGGCTGAGTCGCGTCCACAGCGGTGTAGCTGCGCGACTCAGCAACCGCCGGGTAGTAGGGCTGCTGGCGCTGGTCGGCCATCAACAGGCGGATCTGCTGGCGAGTCAGCGGCCCGCGTAAAAAGCTCATCGCCCAGCGCGTGTGCATTGGAATCGCGCCGCTGGCGTCGTGTACATTGTGCATCACAAACACGCGCGGATCGATGCTGCTCAACAGGCGGTCCACGTCCGCGATGTTCAGATCGGTGTCGGTCGTGGCGACCGTTTCCAGCCCGCTGAGCACCTTATTTTTGTCGTTTTCAGTTTGCAGCTTGCCGATGAACCACGTGCCCGCGTTGGACAGCCCTTTATAGTCGATGTCGCCGGGGTTTTGTGTCGCCAGGATCAGGCCCAGCCCGAACGCACGCGCCTGTTTGAGCAGGCGCAGCATCGGCTGTTTGCTCGGCGGGTTATAGGGATGCGACGGGAAGAACCCGAACACTTCGTCAAAATACAGCAGCGCGCGCAGGCTGGTCGTGCCGCTGAGCGTGCGCATCCACGAGATCAGGTTTTCGAGCAGCAGCGTCACGATGAACATGCGCTCGGCGTCGTTCAGGTGCGCGATGTAAAAAATGCTGACGCGCGGTTTGCCTTCAGCCGTATACAGCAGGCTCTGGATGTCGAGCGGCTCGCCCTGAATCCAGCTCTGGAAGCTGGGCGCGGCCAGGATGTTGTTCAACTCCATCGCCAGGCTGAAACGTTCTTTTTCGGGGAAATACACGTCCACGTCAAACACGCCGAGTTTGGCGAACGGCGGCTTTTGCACCTGCAAGATCACGTCGGCCAGCGTCAGGTCTTTGCCCTGCCGCCACGCGGCCTCAAAAATGTGGGCGATCAACACGTGCTCGCGGTCTTTGACCGGCTCGACGTTTTTGCCGATCAACGCCAGCAGCGCGATCACGATGCCGCTGATCCGCTCGCGGTGAAATTCGTCATCGCCGGGCTGCCAGCCGCCGCGCGGGGCCTGCATCGCGTCGAGAATGCTGATCGGCAGTCCGGCATCCGAGCCGGGCGTGTAGATGCTGAAGCGGGCGTTGTTTTTGTAGGTGCGCAGGCGCTGCGACGTAATGCCCCAACTCGCCAGGCCATCGCGCCATTTTTGCGCGACATCGCGGGCGTATTCATCGACTTCCAGCCCGGCGCGGCGCGCATCGTCGATGTTGACCCAGGGTTCGAAATCGTCCGGTTTCAAGTCGGGGAAGGTCAGCAGCAGGTTCGTGATGTCCCCTTTGGGATCGATCACAATCGAGGGGATGTTATCCATCACGGCTTCTTCGAGCAGCGTGATGCACAGCCCGGTTTTGCCGCTGCCGGTCATGCCGACCACGACGGCATGCGTCGTCAGGTCGCGCGAGTCGTAATAGACCACTTCGTCAACCAGGCGGCGCGTGGCCGGGTCGTACCGGCGGCCCATGTAAAAGGTGGTGGGTGCTTCGATAAAGGGCATAGGAACCTTGCCTTTAGCATTAACCGTATTGGCGGATTTACGCGGTCGGATTGAACAATATCCCTATGTTAGCACAGATTTTCTAGGTTGAGGAATAAGCGAGCGCGGCAGCCCCGAAACTTCTTTGACCACTGGAGTGAATCCATAGAAGTCATGAGAAATGGGTTCCTGGGCGCAGCAAGCAGCGCCCCTACGAATTACTCTCACGACTTCCGTTGACCCACTGGGAACACAGAGAACCCCTTTGGTTTCTCCTCCGTGTTTCTCTGTGTTCTCAGTGGTGCGGCTTTTTCCCGCCCGAACTTCGTAACACCCCCTCACGCGTTCAAAATAGTCGTCATGGTCGCCGCGTCGATGTTGCCGCCGCTGAGGATCACGCCGACGCGCCCGCTGACCGGGACCGATCCGCTGAGCAGCGCCGCCACGCCTAACGCCCCGGACGGCTCGACGACCAGTTTGGTGCGGAAAAACAAAAACCGCACCGCCTCGACGATGGACGCTTCGCTGACCGTGCGCATATCGTCCACGTAATCCAGCACGAGCGGGAACGTCACCACGCCCAGCGACGGCGTGCGCGTGCCATCCGCGATGGTCGGCGGATTGTGGACCGTGTGCAGCGTTTTGGTGTGGAACGAGCGGGTCGCGTCGTCGGCCACTTCCGGCTCGATGCCGGTCACGCGGCAGGCGGGGCACATCCCCCTGGCGGCAATCGCCGATCCGCTGAGCAGCCCGCCCCCGCCGCACGGCACCAGCAGATGATCCAGCGCGCCAACATCCTCGAACAATTCCAGCGCCGCCGTACCCTGCCCAGCGACGATGTTCACGTGGTCGTAGGGCGGCACGATGGTGTAGCCGTGCTCGGCGGCCAATGCCGCCGCGATGCGTTGGCGGTCGCCGGTCGCGGGATCGTAGGGGACAACCTGCGCGCCGTAACCCTCCGTCGCGGCGCGTTTGGTCGCGAGTGCGTTTTCCGGCATGACGATCACGGCCCGCGCGCCGAGCATCCGGCAGGCGAGCGCGACGGCCTGCGCGTGGTTGCCCGACGAATACGTGATCACGCCGCGCGCGCGTTCCGCCTCAGAAAGCTGGCTGATCGCGTTATACGCCCCGCGAAACTTAAACGCGCCGACGCGCTGCATGTTTTCGCACTTGAGGAACACGCCGGCCCCGGCGCGCGCGTCGAGCGTGCGCGACGTAACGACCGGCGTCCGGTGGGCTACACCGGCCAGGCGCTGGCTGGCCGCCACGATTTTTTCATACATTTCCAACTCGCGTTTCCTGATGACGAAAAAATAACACCGGGCCGATGATACCGCGTTCGACCTGGAATATCACGGGTATGCCCGTTTTTTTCTTTTTTATAGCATTTAGATGGCAATTTACATGCTCTTGTTATATGATTACCAATGTATTACAATAACAAATTCAAGTGTTAAGTAAATGGGAGGAAGATATGGAGCAGAGACTATTCGCACGACGTTCGATGGTCTACCGGGTGCTGGTCGTGGTCGCGGTGTTCGTAGCGAGCGTGGCCGCGCTCAGCGTGGCACCGCAGGCAGCGGAAGCCAGCATATACAACGGCAGTGTCGACATTAGCTGCACCGGTTGGGTTGCTATGGGCACAGGCTCACACATCCTGGACCGGGATAACACCGGCACGGGCCACGAACGAATCCGGCTGCTGGCAACCGACGGCGCTGGACGCACGATTCTCGATCTTACGTACGAGAACGTCCTGGGAACCTTCAGCGCTGGTATTGGCTCTGGCAGCTGGTCATCCGCGCCGCAGTACAACCCGATCACGTTCAAGGTGATCAGCGTGGCCGGTAACGGGCTTCCCGAACAATTGGACTACACCGCTACGGGGCAATGCGCTGGGCTGCCCAACGCCGGGCCAGGTGCGGACATGGTGCCGATCCCCAGCCAGGCTGTAGTCGGCTCGTTCGTTGCCACGACGCCCATCTATTTCGCGCCGAATGCGAACGACTCCACCTCGACGGTTATGGAGGCCGGTAAAACGGCGTGGGTATACGGCGTGGACGCCAGCGGGCAGTTCTACAAAGTGATGATGGCCGGTAAGTTCTTCTGGGTGCCGGTCAACACGATGGGGCCCAACTACGACGCGGTGTGGAACGGCACGCCGCTGCCGACCACCGTCGTCAGTTAACCAACCCCTGACTTCCCGCAACTATCCCGCCCCGGTACCCGCCGGGGCGTTTTTGTTTGCGGGCGCAGATCGTAATCGCCGCGTGTCCGGCGCTGCGGTATACTACTGGCAGCGAGTCAAATTTCACTCAGGAGAACGTGTTAAGCATGGTGTATCCCCAGTGGGTAAAAAATATTGTTGACGTGTGTATGGCCATCCAACAGGGCGAAAAAGTGCTGCTGATCACGGACGAACCGATGGCCGTGATGCGGCAGCAGTTGGTCGAGCGGATCGCGGAAATCGGCGCGGGCGAGCTGTGGTCGTACGTCGTGACCGACGCGACCCGTCCCCTGCCGCACTACCCCGCGCTGCTCTACGAGCTGGCAGGCAGCGTGGACGTGGTGCTGATCTTCGAGCACCGCCGCAACCCGGAAATCGAAACGCCGCGCGCGCTGGAAATGGTCGAAGCGGTGGAACGCGGAAACGCGCGTTTCGCCTCCGGTCCGATGATCAATCACAGCATTTTGGAGCACGAGCTGAACGCCGATTATCACCAGATCGCCGATCTCACGAACCGGCTGGGCGACGAACTGGACGGGCGCGCGCACGCCCGCATCACGACGGCGCTTGGCACCGACCTGGAGATGACGATCAGCGGGCGGAAAGTCATGCGCGATACGGGGCTGTTTCACAAACCGCGCGATCATGGCAATTTGCCCGCCGGTGAATGTTACGTCGCGCCTATCGAGGACCAGACCAACGGCGTTTTTGTGGTCGATAAATCGTATCCCGGCATTTTGATCGACGAGCCGATCCGGCTGACGGTCGAGCGCGGGCGCGTGGTCGAGATCACGGGCGGGCGCGAGGCGCAGCAGTTGCTGGCGATGGTCCGGGATGGCGAGCGCAAGCCGTACGGCGAGGGCTGCCGCGTCGTGTGCGAACTCGGCATCGGCACCAACCCCAACGCGCGCCTGCAAGGCAACGTGCTCACCGACGAAAAAGTGATGGGCACGGTGCACATCGCCATCGGCCACAACGCGCTGGCCAGCTACGGCGGCCAGAATCGCGCCCCGATCCACCTGGACGGCGTGATCGGCGATCCGACGCTGATCGTGGATGGCAAAACGCTGATCAAAGACGGAGATTATCTGGTGTAGGGTTTTTCGCGTAGGGGCGCGGCTGTCGAACCGGCGGTTCGCCTGCGCCCGCCAGGCGGGACAAGTGTCGTCCAATAGGTGTCAATTGACTGACTTCGCAGTGAAAACTGAATTTTGAATGCCGGCAGCAAGCCTCACCCCTTAACCCCCGGCCCCTTTTCCCCTCTCCATGATATGGAGAGGGGCCAGGGGTGAGGCTAACCGGCGAGCAGCTACGTTCAGGAACATATGCGAGGCTCAGTAACCCTAAACGTAACACTTTTAGGGCAGGACAAGTGCCGCCACGCGCGATCAGAGGTTGCGGCCACGACGCCTATGCCCATCCGCGCCGCACAGGGAGACACGCACGGGTATGAGCATGCACAACAAAATGGCACTCGTCACCGGGGGAACCGGATTCGTGGGGTCGCACGTGGCGCGGGCGCTGGTCGAGCGGGGCTACCGGGTGCGCATTTTGCGCCGCGCGACCAGCCGCCTCGACGCGGTGGCCGATCTGGCCTGCGAACACGCGACCGGCGACGTGATGAATTTCCAATCGCTGCTCGACGCGATGCAGGGCGTCGAGTGGGTGTTTCACGTCGCGGCGGTGGCGGATTACTGGCGCACCGACCCGGAGCGGATTTACCAGGTCAACGTGGACGGCACGCGCAACGTGCTGCGCGCCGCCGAGGCCAGCGGCGTCAAACGGGTGATCGTCACCAGCAGCGCCGCCGCGATAGGCTACCGCGATGATCTGCGCCCGGTCGATGAAACCGTGCGTTTCAACTGGGACCCGCACCTCACGCCCTACGGCCACAGCAAATTTCTGGCGGAAGCAGAGGTTTTCCGCGCGATCCGGCGCGGGCTGGACTGCGTGATCCTCAATCCGAGCGTGATCGTCGGTCCCGGCGACCTCAACCAGATTTCCAGCAGCGTCGTGCTGGAACTGGCGCGCGGCAACGTCCCGCCGACCGTCCCGCCGGGCGGCGTGACCGTGATCGACGTGCGCGACGTCGCAGCGGCGCACGTGGCCGCCGCCGAGCGCGGGCGCACCGGCGAGCGATACCTGTTGGGCGCGGTGGACCTGACGCACCGGGCGTGGCTGCGTCTCACGGCGGACTCGGTCGGGCGGTCCATGACGGCGCTGCCGCTGCCCGCGTGGATCGTGTTGATCGTGGCCTGGGTGGCGGACATTCTGCGGCGCTACGGCGTGCCGATCCTGATTGAGGGTAACCAGCTCCGGCTGAGCACGCACATGATGTTCTTTGACTGCCGGAAATCGTGGCGCGAGCTGGGTGAGCCGAAAATCCCGATCCGCCAGAGCTTGCAGGATACCTACAACTGGTACAAGGCACACGGCGATCTATAACGGACGTGCGGCGTACGGCGACCGTCACTCAAGCTGGATCACCGTAATCGTGAACTGGCCGGAACTGTCGCCCGCCATGTCATCCGGCAGGCGGAACGTCAGGTAGCGCAGCGCGGACCCGGCATCATAGATGCCCGTGTATACGTGGTCCGGCGCGAAGGGCGGCGGATCGTCGGCCAACCCCAGGGCTGAGAGCGCGGGTTCGCCGTTGATCGCCAGCGCGGACGCCGCCAGTTGCGGCGGCTCCAGCGCGGTCTCCCCGGCAGCGGCAACCAGGTAAAACACGTCGCGGGACGCCGCCCCGCCGGGCTGCCCGCTCCCTTCGATGACGATCCGCACAGCGCCATGATAGCGGTACTGGGTACGCAGCGCCTCGCCCCGGTCAAAGGGCAGGACCACCGTTTCTTCGAGCGGGTCTTCATAATCGGGGATGCGGTCGAGCGGGTTTTCGCCATCGTCGGACGCCGCCACCAGCAAAAACGCAATGGCGACCGGCAGCACCGCGCCGATCACCAGCGCCACTGTGGAGAGCGAGCGGCGTAACGCGTCGTTAGGTTTTGGCGTGCGGGTCTTGCTCACGGGACCTCCCTGATCGTCGCGCTAACGATACCACCCCGCCGCCGGGATCGCCAGACATGGATCGATTTGCCCCGATTGCTCTTTGCACATACCCCTGTTAGAATCGCTTTTGCATTTATCTTGGCGAAAGAGAACGATTGCTATGCCAACCCAAGACAGCCCGTCCGACTGCTGGGGCCAACGCATCCAGGACGCCATCGCCACCAACAGCAAAATCCGCGATGGCCTGCACGATGCCGAAGCAATCCCGCTGGTCGAATGGGGCAATACCTACGCGGCCCATCTTGGGACGCGCCTGGCCGCGCCTGACACGCCGCCCCCCGACCAGGAACAGGTCGATAACGCCGCCTACGCGCTGGCGCGGCTGCTGACGCGCATCAACTGGCTGGTCAGCTACCGGCGCAAAAAAGATGCGGCGTGGCTGTCGCGCACGTTCCAGACGGTGAACGATCTCAGCCGCGAGTTGTTAGGGGACGATGCGCCCATGTTTTCGGACGAGGAGATCGCCGCCTGGATCGCCGCCCATGAAACGCACGCCGATGCCGAGTTGATCCAGGGGCTGATCGCGCGGCTGGCCCCGTCCGCACCGGAATTCGCTGCCGGACCGGGCGCGGAAGACACGCCGCCGCCTGGTACACCGGCGTCACCTGAACTACCTGACATGACCGACACATTTGACCAATCGGGACCGACCGACTCGCCATCCCGGCCAGGAGACACCCTTTTATGACCAAAAATACCAGCAGCCGGCGCGCCCGGCGTGGCAGCACCAAAACGAGCAACACGCAGCGCGCCGCCGTCACCGGCATCACCGGGGCCGTCCTGGTGCTGATCGTGCTGATCGCTCAATTCGTCGGCATCGACGTGTTGAACACCTCTACGGGCAATTCAACGCCCGTGCCTGCTACCAGCGGCTCGACTGTGAGCAGCGCGACGACCAGCCCGCCCAGCGGCAAGTTGATCCCGATCCCCGGCGGGTACGACGGCGGCTGGTTCCAGGTCTATTTCACGCAGCCGATCAACACCCAGGACCCCAGCAAGTTTCATGGCGCGCCGATTGAAGACGCGCTGGTCCGCGCGATTGACGGCGCGCAGCAGTCGCTGGACGTAGCCGTGTTTGAGATGAACTCGCAGCCGGTGACCGATGCGCTGTTCCGCGCGTGTTTGCGGGGGGTCATGGTGCGTGTCGTTTCCGTTGGCGAATACGGCCTCGAAGACCCGGAAACGACGCTGGATCAAATCGAAGCCGCCGGTATCCCGCTCAAAACGGACGGGACACGCAACGGTTTGATGCACAACAAGTTTTTTGTCATCGACGGGCTGTATGTGTGGACCGGCTCGACCAATATCACAGTCAACGGCATGTACAACAATAACAACAACTCGATGCTGATCCGGTCCAGCCGGTTGGCGGACGATTACGCCACCGAGTTCAACGAGCTGTTCGCCGGGTCGTTCGGCAAGTCGTCGCCGCAAAACACGCCGAACCCGGTGGTGACCGTCGAAGGCACGCAGATCGAAGTCATTTTTGAGGCCGAGGGGGACGCCCCGGCCCGGCTGGCGGAACTGCTCGGCCAGGCGCACACCGTGCGCTTTCTGGCGTTTTCGTTCACCGACAGCATGCGCTGGAACGATAACGGCACCGAGCGCAGCGTGATGGAGCTGCTGCGCGACCGGGCGCGCTCCGGCGCGGTCGATCTACAGGGCGTCGTCGAATCCAGCAGCCGTAGTTATGTCAAGCCCCTGTACTGCGCCGGGCTGGACGTGCGGCAAGACGGCAACCCGGACGTCATGCACGACAAGGTCTTCATCATCGACGAGTCCATCGTCGTGATGGGATCATTTAACTTTTCACAGAGCGCCGCCAACGACAACGACGAAAACATGCTGATCATCCATAATCCTGACCTGGCCCGCGCCTACCTGGAGGAATTCAGCCGGCGTTGGGCAGAAGCGCAGGCCATGCCATCATCCGCCTTCAGTTGTTGAGGCACCGAGTAAGGACCCGGCTGCTATGAGCGATGCAAGCGTCCCGACCGCCACCGACGTGCTGCGCAGCCTGCGACTGCTGCGCAGCGACGACGCGATAGAACGCATACGCGGCATCACGATCCTCAGCGCGCTGCGCGACGATCCCCGCGTGTTGCAGGTATTCGAACATCTCTATGAACGCGACCCGGACTCCGCCGTCCGGCAGGCCGCCTGGCACGCGCTCAACCAGGCCGGCCCGTCGATCCCGGCACCAGGACCGGTCAAGAGT
>CAYMTN010000013.1:0-22382 GCA_964393335.1 uncultured Anaerolineaceae bacterium | reverse complement strand
CACCCGGAGGAAAAAAGCCCAATGTCCGCCTCGCCTCAGCACCCAGAACCGCCCGCTACTCCAGGTCCACAGCGTGAACCAGCGCGCCCGGAATCAGCGGCTGCCCGCCGCCGCGCCGCCTCAGAGCCGCGCCGCGCCGCGTCCCAGCCCCGCCATCCCGCCTCACACACGCTGTTTTTGCTCAATCCGGCCAACGCCAAATTCGTCGCGCGTGAAACCAAACGCATCTCCGAACACAAGCGCGGCAGCCGGGTTCCGTTCCTGATCGCGCTGCTGGTGTTATTCGTAGCGGCGGCGTTGTGGGCGCTGGCGCTGCCGGAGCTGCTGACGTGGTACGACTTCCGCCAGAACGGCGTCACGACGCAGGGCACGCTAACCAACCTACGCATCACCAACGCCGACCGGTTCTACGCGGCGTATGCGTTCGAGGTCGTGGCGGATTCGGGAGCCGCCGCACAATTCCAGGATGAGCAGCCCATCACCGAAGCCAACTATGACGCCCTGCTGCCCGTCTTTGCCGAATGGCAAGCCTCCGGGGGCGACCCGGTCACCATCGAGGTGAAGTACCTGCCCGGCGACCCGGCAACGTCGCGGCTGACGGCGCAAAACCCCGACGACCTGGTGCGGGACCGGCTGACAATCGGCGCAATCGGCATGTCGGTCGTATTCCTGCTGCTGGTGATCCTGTGGATCGTGCGCCGCAAACGACCCTACCTGCTGGCGCGAGGCCGCCGCCTGCTGCGCGGTGAGATGGTCGGCTGCACCGGGCGCGAAGACGATGAAGGTGACTTCAAGTTGATGGTCGAATACCGCTTCCGCACGCCATCCGGCAGCGTGATCGTGCACCGTGCCAGCCAGATACGCAACGACCTGCGGCGTCTGCCGCTGCCGGGGCCGGGCACGCCGGTTGCGATCTATTACCGCAACGACCGGGCCTTCCGGTTGTTGTAGGCCCGGCGGGCAGTTTTGCATCCAAATACCTTGTCGCCGCATCTAATGGAGCAAACGATCAGACCGCGCACAATAGGACACCGGTTGTCAGTTCTTGGTTATTGGTTAGAGGCGCGTATCCGCGACGATTTTCACCAAAAACCAATCACCAGGCACCAGTGATCGGCCAGGCCGATTGTATGTGTCTGATCTGTGTCTCTTACAGGCAAAGAAGTGGCTAGACGAGGCCGGCTAGTATGACCAACGGAACTGCCCGCACCACCACCCCACTCACCATCGACGAAGACCGCTGTTTGCTCTGTGACGACTGTGTCGCCAGACAGCAGTGCCGGGGCAACGCGATCCGGTTCATCGACCGGGGGGAAGCGCCGTTTTTGGATATGAGCCGTTGTTGGGGCTGCATGGTGTGCATGTACGTGTGTCCCGGCGGCGCGGTCGTGCGCCAGGACGTGACGCCATGAACGCCCCACCCCAGGACGATCCCCGCGCCGCGCTGGCGCACCTCAAGCGCGACCACGCTGAGTTGGTCGCCAGCCTGCCCGCGCACTCGGTCCCGGCGGCCATGCTGCTGCGCATCGAAGAATTGGAAGAGCAGATCGACGCCTTACAGGCGGTTCTGCAACGCCTCAAAGAATCCGCGCCGCCGGATGGCGGCTAGCGCGTTCAACAGCCGTCGCTGTCTTCGACCAGCGCCGTAATGCGCATGTACGCTTTTTCCTGGGCGCTCATGCCCGGCGGGTAGATCGTGTCGTCATACGTTTCGAGGATGCGATACCCTTCTTTGACGTAGCTGCGCACCGTATGCGGGCTGATGCTCATTTCATCGGCGGCCAGTTCCGCCGACATGCCCTCCACCACGCACAGATTCAGCGCCTGCAATACGCGCGCGGTCAACTCCGGGTATTCGCGCCGTTCGGGCACGACTTCCGCGCGGAACAACCGCCCTTCAAATTCATCTTTCAGCGCATCTTTGACGCCCTGTGTCACCACAAAATCGTGTTTTTGCGCCCAGCAGATCGCGGACGCGATACGAATCCGCAGTTCGTTACGCAGCAGGTAGCCGTTTACGCGGGCTTTTTCTACCGCGCGGACCGTCTCCAGGTTGAAGCGGCGGTCCAACACCAGCGTCATGACCCTGGGGATCGTGTCTTCGATAAGCCGCACCAGTTGGGCCAGTTCGGCGGGTGAACTGGCGGCCTGCGCGTCAAGCAGCACCACGTCCGGCCACTCGGAGTGATCGACAGCCTGCACGTAGTCCGTCACCGAGTCCATCGTCTCGGCCAGGTGAACGACACGCGTCCGGCGGTCCCAGGCGAGATAACTGTTCAGCGCCTGCCGCGCGTAAAAATCAGTATCGAGAATCAACACTTTGAGGTTCGTTTTGCCGATCATGATTCTCTCCTCTCACCGTATCACAGCGCCGCACTACCGCGCCGCATCAAAGCGCGTAATCTCAAAGACGAGCGGCCTGTACGGCACATCGACCAGGGCATCGCGCAGTTTTTCGTCACTTGCAAAGGGACCACCGGTGAGCCGCCGCGCATCAATCCACAGCGTCAGCGGCTGGTCGAGCGGAAACGGATCGAGCGCCATGCCGCGCTCGCCGCTGGCCGCCACGCGCAGCGTCCCGCGCTCGCCGGTTGCCAACGGAATATCCTCAAGCGTCCGCTCGCGAACCGTGCTCATACACAGCAGCAGCGACAGGTAATCCCACACCTGGAGCAGCCGCAGATTTTCGCCCAGGCGCGGCGGGTGGACCGCTGAGCTATAACGCGGGTGATCGGTCAGCGCGGCGATCACCAGGCGCTGCCAGCCGTGCCACTTCTCCAAAAACACCTGGATTCGGGCGCGGTCTTGCGGCGGATCGTCCACCAGGCGCAGGCGCTGTTCGTAGAGCGCCGTGCAGTGCAGGCTGGTCAACAGCCCGGCATACCGGTTCTGCACGAACACGGCTTCGATGCCGTGCTGCCAGATCGAAAAATGATCGAGCAGGTCCATTTCGGTGAAGGTGCGCGGCAGCCCATCGCCATTGATGCGCGGATGCTGTTCTGCCGCCGCCCATCCGGCGTCATGACAGATGGCCGCGATCAGCAGTTCGTCACGCGGGGCGGCGACCATCGCACCGCTGCCGGTCCAATGCGCGGCGATCTGCCCGGCCATAACCGCGTGTGCGGCCTGGTGAATCAGCCAGATGGCGTCTGTTTCGTCACGGCGAATCATGCGGGTGACTTCCTCCGGTTCGTGCAGCAGGCGGTGACAGGGGCAATTGTAGTGCAAGTCGCCCCGGCGCGCGACGTTTGCAGAACAACGCCCATCCCACGACCCGCCGCGCGTACAAGCCGCAACCAAAAGAGTGGCGGCGTCCTCTCAGCGCCATTTGACGCCGTATCGCGTCACCCTGTACACTGTGCGGCAGATTTGAATGGGGAGAAGCACCCATGAAACCACATATCTTGATGCTGACGCCGTACCTGCCCTACCCACCTAACAGCGGCGGGCGCAGCCGGACATACAACCTCGTGAAACACCTGCGCGCTTATTACCGGATCACGCTGGTGTGTTTTGGCCGCCCGGACGAGCAGGAATTCGACCTGTCCCCGATGCGCGAGCTGTGCGAGTTGATCGTCGTGGACCGCGCGCCCAGCCCCGGCAGACTCAGGGCCGCGCTGCTCAGCCTGACCTCGCCCAAACCGGTCACCATGCGCCTCTACCATACGCCGGACATGGAACGCACCGTGCTGCGTGTGCTCCAGGAACGGTCGATCGTGCTGATTCATGTGGAATCGTTCTACATGCTGCCCAACCTGCCGTCGCAGCTCGGCATGCCGGTCCTGCTCTCCGAACCGGCGATTGAGTACGTGGCGTGGGGGCGGCATGTCCAGGTCGCTAAACCCTGGTTCACGCGGCCCGCCATCGCGCTGGAAGCGCTGAAAATGCGGCTGTGGGAGCCGCGCGCCTGGGCGGATACGACCGTCGTGGGCGTGATGTCGGACGTAGACGAGGCTACGATCAAACGCGTGACGCCCGGCGTGCACACGATCCACGCGCCCAACGGCGTCGATGTGGATTTTTTCCACCCGGATGACACCGTCGAGCGCGACAACCGCACGCTGGTTTACATGGGCGACTACAAATACTTCCCCAACACGGACGCCATGCTGTATTTTGCGGCGGAGATTCTGCCGCTGATCCGCCGGCAGCGCGGCGACGTCCAGTTGATGATCGTCGGCAAAGACCCGCCGCCGGAGCTGATCGCGCTGCACAATGACCCGGATACCGCCGTCACGGTGACCGGCCTGGTAGACGATACCCGGCCTTACCTGCAAAGCAGCGCGCTGTTTGTGTGCCCGCTGCGCAGCGGCAGCGGCACGCGCTTCAAACTGATGGAAGCGCTGGCGTGCGGCTGCCCCGTCGTCAGTACGCCGGTGGGCGCGGAAGGACTCGACGCGCAGGACGGGACACACATGCTGCTGCGCGATTCACCGCGCGCTTTTGCCGATGCCGTGCTCGACCTGCTCGAACATCCCGCTAAAGGCGCGGAAATGGGCCGCCAGGGACGCGCCTGGGTCGCGGATCACCACGCCTGGGATCACAGCGCGGCGCTGCTGCGTGACGCTTACGACAAGTTGATCGGGCACGAAGACCCGACGCTGCACATGGATGCCCGCGAGGCGGCCCATTTCGTCAACCAGATTCAGGAAGCGCTCGAACACATGGACGAGGAGGAGGACGCCCCGTGAACCGCGTGCCTATCGCCGTGCCCTATGAAACCATCGCCGCATTCTGCCGGGAGCATCATATCACTAAACTGGCGCTGTTTGGGTCCATCTTGCGTGACGATTTCGGCCCGGAGAGTGATATAGACGTATTGGTGGAATTCGATCCCGATCATGTTCCTGGGCTGGTTTTCTTCGAGATCGAAGAACAATTATCCTCACTGTTAGGGCGGCGAGTCGATCTAAACACTCCTGGGTTTTTAAGCCGGTATTTCCGCGATCGGGTACAGTCGGAGGCCGTTGTACTGTATGGCAGCTAATGAAGATGTTGTCCGGTTGAATCACATGCTGGACGCGGCCCAAAAAGCAGTCGCGTTCACCGAAGACCGCACGCGAGACGATCTGGACCCTGACGAAATGCTCACCCTGGCGATTGTCCGCCTGCTGGAGATCATTGGCGAAGCGTCAAAGAACGTATCGGACTCGCTCAAAGCCGCCTCCCCTGAGATTCCCTGGCAGCAAATTGCCGGAACTCGCAACCGGTTGATTCATGGTTACTTTGACGTAGACCTGGATATCATCTGGCAGATTATTTCTGTTGATCTGCCGCCACTTATTTCCAGGCTGGCCGAGCTTATCGACTCGCTACAATCCTAGAGCGGGGCATCGCCACGATATTTCTGCTGCTCTCTCTGCACCGGACCAATATGGTGCTACTTGGTCTGCCAATGGTCTGTTGGAACCTGTATAATCTAAACATCGGTACTGCTTGTTCCCGACAGTAGTGAATGAACAGCTAATATTTTTAAGGGACACCACGTTATGGAAACCGTGCTTCACCTCTCGTCTCAAGACCTCATCGCATTGGAGGACCAGTACGGAGCGCACAATTATCACCCGCTGGATGTTGTGTTAAGCCGGGGAGAGGGCGTGTGGGTGTGGGATGTCGAGGGCAACCGTTACATGGACTGCCTGAGCGCCTACAGCGCCGTCAACCAGGGCCACGCGCATCCCCGCATCCGCGCGGCGCTCATCGAGCAAGCCGAACGCCTGCCGCTGACCAGCCGCGCCTTTCGTAATGACCAGTTAGGCCCGTTCTGCCAGGAGTTATGCGAGCTAACCGGCTACGAGATGGTGCTGCCCATGAACACCGGGGCCGAAGCCGTCGAAACCGCGCTCAAAGCCGCGCGCAAATGGGGCTATCAGGTGAAGGGCGTGCCGGATGGCCAGGCCGAGATCATCGCGTGTACCGGCAATTTCGCCGGACGCACGATCTCGATCATCAGTTTTAGCTCGGAGCCGCAGTACCGCGCCGGGTTCGGGCCGTACACGCCCGGTTTTACGCTGGTGCCCTTCGGGGACGCCAGCGCGCTCGAAGCCGCCATCACGCCGAACACGGTCGCGTTTCTCGTCGAGCCGATCCAGGGCGAAGGCGGCGTAGTCGTGCCACCGAACGGCTATCTGCGCCGCGTGCGCGACATCTGCACGCGCCACAACGTGTTGATGATCGCCGACGAAATTCAAACCGGCCTGGGCCGCACCGGCAGGTTGTTTGCCTGCGATCATGAGGACGTGCGCCCCGACGCCGTGACGATTGGCAAAGCGCTGTCGGGCGGGTTTTACCCAGTCTCCGCCATGCTGGCCAGCCGTGAAATCCTGGGCGTGTTTAAGCCCGGCGATCACGGCAGCACCTTCGGCGGCAACCCGCTGGCCGCCGCCGTCGCGCGGGCGGCGCTGCGCGTGCTGGTCGAAGAAGACCTGATCGACAACGCCGCGATCATGGGCGAGTACTTCCAGGAGCAGCTCGCCGAGATCAACAGCCCGCACGTTAAAGAAGTGCGCGGCAAAGGGCTGCTGATCGGCATTGAGCTGCGACCAGAGGCCGGGGGCGCGCGCCGCTTCTGCGAGGCGCTGCAAAGCACCGGCATTCTCGCCAAAGAAACGCATCACAACATCATCCGTTTCGCCCCGCCGCTGATCATCACGCGTGACCAGGTCGATTGGGCGATCACGCGCATCCGGTCCGTGTTGCACATGGATTGACCCGCCCTCGATGCTCCCACGCGGTCGCCGAAGACAGGTTCAGCGACCGCTGTTTTTTAGCGACCGCTGTTTTTCTAGCGACCGCTGTTTTTCTAGCGACCGGTTTTGGCCGCCTGACACGTATAAATAATGATGGGAAAAACGTCGTGTCATGTGGCAGAAGGGAGCGTCCGCGTATGAGCGAGGACATTAACAGCGACCTGTACGAATGGCTGAGCCAGTTCCCCCTGGACGAGCAGGAAAGCTTGCTGCGTTTCATCCAATACCTGTGCAGCGACCAGTCGTATTACGACGACATTCACGACCCGGATTTTTCGATCTTCGTGCATCTCGACCTGATCGAGCACGGCTACGACCCGCATACTATGACCGACGCCGAAAAAGTCGCCGCGCTGAAACGCATCCAGAAGGTGACCCTCGCCAAACTGAACTGATTCGGGAACCACCCGCCGCCGCCCAACGTCTTACCTGCAACGCATCACACGCACGCTGAAAGGAACCCGACGATGATGCCCTCGACGCCTGGAGGTTGTACCCTGGCCGCCGTGATCGGCGGCGTGCTGCTGTCATCCGTGTTGGCCGTACTCGCCCTGGTCTTGATCCCGGTGGGCGGGACCGTTGACCTGTTCCCGGCGTCCGGGCCGGAGCCTGCCGTATCGAGCGTGACGGCCAGCGCTCTGGTAACGGACCTGGAAAACGCCGAAGCGCTGTGGAAGACGTCCGGCGTGGACAGCTACCGCATCCAGGTTCGGATCGGCGGCGCATGGTGGCTCAACACGTACACGATCACCGTGCGGAACGGCCTGATCGCGGACGTTGCGGTCCAGTGCGATCCCGGCATGGTCGGCCTGACGAACTGCCCCGACGACCCGGCAGCGGCGGCTGAAGACTTCACGGTTCCCGCCCTGTTTACGGGCGCGCACCGCTTCGTCGATTCCGGGGATGCCGCATGGTTCACCGCCAGTTTTGACCCGACCTACGGCTACCCGGCGTCGATGAGATTCGACCATCCGGATATGCTGGACGAAGAGTGGTTCATCACGGTGCTGTCATTCGAGATGCTGCCGGAGTAAGCTCACCGTCGCCATTTGCCCCGCCACGCGCCCTCACTGTACACTACACACGGACGGCACGCGTCCCCCTGACCGGCTTCCATTACCACAGGTGGCATTATGGCGACCATTTCGACCCCTTACGATCCCCTGCAACCGACCACCAACGCGGCGTATTTTTTCGGGCGCGAGGACGTGTTCGCCTTTTTCCGGCAGCATTTCGTCGGCACGGCCCACGATCACGCCCTGGTGTTGATCGGGCGGCGCGGGTTGGGCAAAAGCTCGGTGCTGCACCAGCTTCATACCCAGTTGGACGAGCACTACGTGCCGTGCATCATCAATGTGAGCGCCCTGGACCTGACCAAAGGCGAAACAGCGCTGATCGGCGCGCTGGTGGACGAGATTCACATCACGCTGGAACGCATCGGGGCCAGCACGTACCGCCTGCCGGATTGGCCGACACCCGGCGCGGACGGCACGCCGGCTGACGTGCGCGGCTGGTTCGAAGGGGACTACCTCGACGTGGTGTTCGCCGCGCTGCGCACGCGCCATTTGCTGCTGACGCTGGACGACGCGCACCTGCTGTTTGACGCCGTGACGGGTAGCGCGCCCGCCGCCCTGCTGGATTTCCTGGGCGAACTGCTGGCATCCCACGACCGGCTGGATATGGCGCTGGCGGTTGACGCCAGCTTCGAAACGCGCCTGCTGACCATCGACCTGATCAACGACCCAGGGCTGCACATTCGGTTGGGGGAACTCAGCCCGGAAGCGGCGGAGCGGCTGGTCCGCGAGCCGATGCTGGCCGCCGGGCAGTACGACGACGGCGTCGTCGAGCAGATTCTGGCGCTGGCGGGCGGTCACCCGTTCCTGCTGCATTCGATCTGCCGCCTGATCTTCCGCCGCGCTGAAGAACGCCACTTCAGCGGCCTGATCACCGAAAACGATCTGGCGGCGGTACAGGACGCGGTGGTCGACCAAGCCGACGAGATTTTTGGACCGCTGTGGCAGCAGGCCACGCCCAACGAACGCTTCACGCTGACGGCGCTGGTCCGCCTGGATGCGCTCGAACCCGGCCAGCGCATCGCGTTTGACACGGCGTACGGCTGGCTGACCGGCGCGGGATACACCATGAATCGTACGCAGTTGGCGGCGGCGCTGCGCGCGCTGGACTATGACGGGTTGATCCACGCCGAAGCGGACTCCTACACGCTGCGCGCGCGGCTGATTGCCGCGTGGATCACGGCGAACGTGCTGCCCGCCGAAACCGAGCCGGAGCCAGAGTCACGGGCGCGGCTGGCGCGTTATGTCCAGGTGATCGGTCTGCTGGCCGTGATTCTGATTGTCGGCGGTTTGAGCGCGGCGGCCCTGGGCGGCGTTTTTGACCGGGGCGACGACTCCGATCAAACGGCCAGCCCCGGCGCACCAACGGCCACTCTCTCGTTGAACATGGAAGCCACCGCGCGCGCCGACTTCGCCACGCAAACGGAAGACGCGCGCCCCACGCGCACGCCAACCGTCACGCACACACCCACGTTGACGGCAACGGTCACCGCCAGCGCCACGCCGACCGCGACCGCGCCAGCGACAAGCACCGATACGGCGACCGCGACCACGTCAGCGACAAGCACCAGTACGCCGACTGTCACACCAACGCCGTCGTCCACCGCGACCGGCACCGCCACGTCACGCCCGACACGTACGCCGCGCCCGACCATCACACTCACGCCGACCGCTACCGTGCTGCCGACCAATACGCCGCGTCCCACCACGCTGCCGACACTCGATCCGGGGCACTAAGTACAATCCCAGAAATCTTGCAGGATGTTTTCGTAGGGGCGCTGCTTGCCGCGCCCAATCGAACCGGCGGAATCAATCTGACCGTATTTAGTACAGCTCGGCGCAAGTTCAAGCGGGTTTTTCGTAGGGGCGGCGCTTGCCCCGCCCTGGGCGCAGCAAGCAGCGCCCCTACATAACCGGTGATGGACTTCTGCCCATGTGTCCTAGCGGCTGCACGCCGGCGCAAAAAAACACGGGCGGAGTCGCCTCTGCCCGTGATTATTTTCGATTGAAGGTCCTGCCAGACTCTCAAGCCAGCGCCGGTTCCCAACGGTTTTGGATCAGAGCACCCTCTTCATAATCACGCGCCAGCGCCGCGTCGATGCTCAGTTCAAACAACACGTAATCTTCCGACGGGGTGTAGCAGTGGGCGTCGATGGCACGCTCGCGCATCTCGGCGTCGGCGATCAGGGTCGCCGTGCCCTTGATGCTGAACTCGCCGCCGATCCCCGATGGGTTATCGATCAACGAATGCATGGCATACAGCCCATTGCGGCGCAAATTATCGACCTTAGGCGACGTGGGCGCAATGAACAACAAGAGATGACCCTCGCAGATCACGGGCGTCACCGGGTTGACACGCGGCGTGCCATCGGCGGCGATGGTGGCCAAAAACGCGACACGTGACCGGTTCAAACGACTCTCGCCCCAGGCGGCCAGGTCAGGCGCGGCGGCTGCAAATTCACTCCAGGTAGGCATGATGATCGACCTCTCAGGCTAAAGCGTAAGGTTCGTGAATTCTAGCGCAAGGCGACCGCGTATGTTTCGTCAGTTTTCACAAATCAGCGCGGGCGGGTATATCACGCTGGACGGGCTGCCCGCATGACCAAAAGACTGGTAAACCATTTCTGCGATCATACGGACTGGGGTATACTAAAAGAGCGCGTAACCGTGAAGTGGATGTGACCTGCCCACATCCCCGTGCCCACATAATTGAGAATGGCTATGGCTGCTGACGATCAGCTCATCGGGAAAAAACTGGGAGACTATTTCATCCAGGGGTTGTTGGGCCGGGGTGGCATGTCGCGGGTCTATCGGGGATACGACGAAAACTTGCAGCGCTACGCCGCCGTGAAGGTCATCAGCGGCGATTTTGCGACCACGACCGAAGAAGAATATACGCGCCGTTTTACCAGCGAGGCGCGTGCCATCGCCCACTTGCGCCACCCGAACATCGTCGGCATCTACCAGTTCGGGCGCACCGAGGGCATTTATTACATGGCGCAGGTGTTCCTGGAAGGCAAAGACCTGCGCACGCTGCTGAAAGAATATGCCGAAAAGAACCAGCGCGTGCCCGTTGACGAGATTCTGCGCATCACGCAGGACGTCACCAACGCGCTCGACTATGCCCACGAGCAAGGCGTGATCCACCGGGACATCAAGCCCTCGAACATCATGTTGGAGAAAAAAACCGGGCGCGCGATCCTGATGGATTTTGGGCTGGCACTGAGCATCCACGAAGGCACGATGGGCGATACCTTCGGCAGCGCACACTACATCGCGCCCGAACAGGCGATCTCGTCGGCTAAATCCGTCCCGCAGAGTGACCTGTATTCGTGGGGCATCGTGTTGTACGAAATGCTGACCGGCAAAGTGCCGTTCGATGACCCGTCCGTGATGAGCGTCGCCCTCAAACACCTCAACGAAATTCCACCGCCGCCGCGTTTGTATAACCCCGATCTGCCCCTGGCAGTCGAAGCCGTGATCATGCGCGTGCTGGATAAAGACCCGAAGCGCCGCTATGCGACCGGCGCAGAACTGGCGAGCGACCTGGAACACGCTTTCTGGGAGGCAAAACCGCCGGTTCCGGCAGGCGTAACCACGCCGCCCATCACCGATATGATGGATTCGCGGCCTTCGTCGCCGTCCGGCGCAAAAGACCGATCGCTGCCGCCCGTGTCGCCGCGCCTCACGCCGCCGCCCGTGGCGTACACCGACGCCGACAAATCCGACTCCGGACTGAGCGCGCTGGCTGGACGGTTCGCACGCCGCCGCCAGCAGAAAGAAGATGAAGCCGCCCTGGAATCGTTGAGCGACGAAGAGCTGGAGATCGACGAGGACACGCTCGGCTCGATCCTGGATAGTTACGCCGATCCACGTGATATTGGCCTGGTCGGGCCGGATGCCAAAGGCATTACGCTGCCCGAACGGCCCGCTGACAGCCGGATCAGGCCGCCCGACGAGAAACCCCGGCGGCGCGTGCGGCTGGGCCTGCTGCTGCCGCTGGTGCTGGTGATTGCCATTCTGGCAGGCGCAGTGTGGATCGGCACGCGCGGGTCCGGCGGCGATCAGGAGTCGGGCGGTCGTGTGCTGTCGTCCACCGAGCAGACGCAAACCGCCACGATCCAATCCGGCACGCGGGCCGCGCTGCTCGCCGCCGGTAACCAGACGGCGACCGCCAACGCCCGGCCTACGGCCAGCCCCACACCGGCCAAATCCGCCACGCGGCCCAGCACGGCGACGTCCCAGGCCTCACCCCCAGGACCAGCCACCGGCAGCAGCGCCGGGTCCGGCGTCACGGAGACGATCCCGGCCACCATCCCGGCGACGGCGATGGCCGTTCCAGCGACCGGCACGCCGACAGCCAGCCGCACGGCCACCGTCCAACCAAGCGAGACGGCGACCGAACAACCGACTGAAACACCGCTCCCGCCGACGGCCAGCCCGACTCCGGCCCCATCGAAAACGCCGACGACCATCCCCGCGACCGTGACCGCGACAATCGAAGGCTCCGAACCGACGATCCACCTGATCTATGATGGCGAGCAGTTCCTGTTGGTCAACGTGTCGGATCACGTGCTGGACGTCAGCCAGTTGATTTTTGAGCAAAACCTGAGCAACGGCACGACGCGGTCGTTCCGTACCACGAACTGGAACCGCGACGACATTGGCGACCCGACCGACCAGCTCCGCAGCGGGGGGTGTTACCAACTGCTGACCGCCAACGCGACCCAAATGCCGCCCAGCGTGCAAGTCTGCCCGCAGTTTTTGGGCTACTTCCGCTCGACCGTGACCCGCCGCTATTTCTGGCTGTCGGATGAACCGGGCGCGGTCTTCACCGTGCGGTATACAAGCAGCGACACGCTGCTCGCCACGTGCCCGATCGACGCGGGGGAATGCGCGTTTTACCTCGGTCCCGCTGCCGCGCCGGTTGCGACACCGGCCCCCACGCCCACCCCAGCCAGTCCGAGTCCTGCGGCCAGCGAAACGCCGGTCGCCACCACACCCGGCGACCTGCGCATGCTGTACGGTACGGACAGCTTTTTGATCGTCAACATGTCGAACCGGGTGCTCGATCTCAGCCAACTGATGTTTGAGCAGGAACTGCCCGACAGCGCCATGCGCCGTTTTGACGCCCAGGAATGGGACCGGCCCGGCGTCCTGAGTCCGCCCTCGGAGATGTCTGCCGGGGGCTGCTACGAGCTTGTGACCGGTGATGGCACGCAAACGACGCCCAGCCACGACATTTGCACGCGCTTTTTGGGCTGGTTCCGCACGGGGGTATCAGGCCGCTATTTCTGGCTGTCGGATCAGCCCGGCGCGGTCTTCACCGTGCGTAATGCCGCAACCGACACCGTGATCGGTACGTGCCCGATTGACACGGGCACCTGCGTTGTGAGCCTGCCGGAACCGTAATCACGGCGTAATCATGCACCGCCTGCGAAGAGAGGTCGTTCACCATGTTTTCAGTTGATCTTTCCGGCAGCGTGGCCCTGGTCACCGGGGCAGGACGCGGCATCGGCAAGACGATCGCGCGCGGGCTGGCAGACGCCGGGGCGACCGTCGCCGTCAACGACATCGACGCCGCCAGCGCTGCCGCTACTGCACGCGAACTGGGCGGCGCGGCGCGGGCGTACCCCGCCGACGTGGGTGATCCCGACGCCGTGCAGCGTATGATCGAGCAGATCGCCGCCGACCTGGGCGGATTGAACATCGTGATCAACAACGCGGGGATCGAGCCGAAACACGCCCTGCTGGACATGCCGGTCAGCGATTGGCAGCGCACGCTCGACGTCAACCTGAGCGCCGCGTTTTACACCAGCCAGGCAGCGGGCCGCCTGATGCGTGCGGCAGGCGGCGGCGTGATCGTCAACATGGCGTCGATTGCCGGGCACAACATCCCGCTGCCCAACCGCGCCAGTTACGTCGCCAGCAAAGCTGGGCTGATCGGCCTGACCAAAGAATGCGCGCGCGAGTTCGCCGCGTACAACATCCGCGTGAATGCCGTGTGTCCCGGCGTGATCGAAACCGAGATGACCGCCGCCCTGCGCAGCAACCCGGCCCAGATGGAAAAATGGCTGGCCGACATCCCTCAGGGACGGCTCGGTCAACCACAAGACATCGTGGGGCTGGTATTGTACCTGTGTTCGGATGCCGCGTCGTACCTGACCGGGCAGGCGATCAACATCGACGGCGGCAAGGTGATGCTGTAGCGATCACCGTCTCCGCCCCCGTACCGGACCCCCTCAACCCTGTTTTGGAACCGATTGCCTGCCGCCCCCCCAACTGGCAGGTGCGCGCTTTGTGATCCGGCGTTACACTTGCTGGCCGGGGGGCGCGAGTGGCCGCGCCCGTTCATTCACACCGGCGCAGGATATCATGAACCGTAAGAACGGCCCGCTTTCGCTTCTCATCATCGCGTATTTCACCTTTGTGATCATCGGCATGCCGGGCGGCGTGTTAAACATCGCCTGGACGTACATGGAACCTACGTTTGGCGTAGGGCTTGGCTCGCTGGGCATTTTTCTCGGTGTCAACACCGTCGGGTACCTGATCACCAGTTTTATCAGCGGGCGCTTGATCGGTCGCCTGGGGATCGGCAGGACGCTGATCATCGGCAGCACGCTGGGCGCGCTGGGTATGCTCAACACCGTTCTCGCGCCAACCTGGACCGTGCTGCTGGCCTTTTCGATCTTCGGCAGCATGGGGTCGGGCGTGCTCGACGCCGGGCTGAATACCTTCGTCTCGGCCAATTACAGCACCGGGCGGCTCAACTGGCTGCATGCCGCGTTTGGCGTGGGCGCGACGGTCGGGCCGCTGCTGGCAACCTTCACCATCACGCGGCTGGACCAGTCGTGGCGCGTGAGTTACGCGATAGTGCTGGTCATGTTCGTGATTCTCGCCGTGTGTTTGTTCCTGACGCGCGAACGCTGGAAGCTCGCGCCCGACGGACAACGCGACCAGCCGGACATCCGCGCCGCCAGCGCGGTCGAGACGCTGCGTATCCCGCTGGTGGTGCTGTCGATGGCGCTGTTTTTCGTGTACGGCGGCCTCGAAGTCGGCGCGGCCCAGTTGACCAACACGCTGTTTGTCGACGGGCGCGGCATCAACCAGGGGACGGCGGGCTTCTGGATCAGCTTTTACTGGTTCAGCTTCACCGCCGGGCGCATATTGATGGGATTTGTGGCGGACCGCATGTCAACGCTGCTCATCCTGCGCGGCGGCATGGCAGGCGCGGTCATTGGAACGATGCTGCTGGCGGCGAACGTTGGTTCGGCGGTTTCGTTCCTGGGACTGGCATTGATCGGTTTTTCGCTGGCACCCTTCTTCGCCACGTTGATCGCGGAAACGCCCCGCCGGGTCGGGCTGCGCCATGCCGCCAACGCAATCGGCTTCCAGGTGGGCATCACCGGGATCGGCATCGCCATGCTGCCCGGCCTGGGCGGTTTTCTGGCCGAACACGCCGGGTTGAGCATCATCGGCCCATTCCTGATCGTGAACGCGCTGATCATGTTTGGGCTGCACGAGTTTATCGTGCGCCGGGAGCATGTTCTCCGGCAGCCTATCGCGGTCCCTGTCGCGCAAGACTGACCGCACTCTGAACGGAAAAATGCGACGGGACGCGCAAGACTTGGTATACTGGGGGGCATAGTCACGTAAGGTGATGGGGTCTGATCTGGGCCGCATAAGGTAAGGATTAGTCAAATGCCACAGTCGCCATTGGACATCAGCGAGCAGGAAATCCGCAAACGCTGCGCTCCGCTGCTCGAAGGCGCCATCGAAGAAGCGACCCGCCTGCGCCATAACTACATTGGCACCGAGCATTTATTCAACGCGCTGACTCACATCCCGGACAGCCCGGCGACCCGGCTGCTGGTGCAGGCCGGGCTGGAGCCGCGCGAAATCCGCAACCTGATCCGGCGTGACGTCGGCGGCGGGGATGACGCCGTCAGCGAGACGCCGCCGCTCACGCCGCGCTCGCACCGCGTGCTGGCGATGGCCGTTTACCTGGCGGATGACGCGGGCGACCGGTTCGTGACCCCGGCGCAGACGCTGCTGGCGCTGCTGCAAGAAGGCGAAGGCGTTGCCGTACGCCTGCTGATCCGGCAGGGCGTGGACATCGTGCGGTGGATCGAATCCCTGCTCGACCAGATGGAAGACGCCAGCGAGGACGAATTCGACGAATTCCTGTTCGACGACTTCGATTCGTCGATGAACGCGTTTAACGACGACAGCAGTTCCGACCGCCGCATGCCAACCCCCCTGCTGGACAAGTACGGGCGCGATCTCACCGAACAGGCGCGCGCCGGTAAAATCGGCCCGGCCATCGGGCGCGAGCTTGAGATTCGGATGGTGGCCCGCACCCTGACGCGCAACAAAAAAAATAACCCGCTGCTGCTCGGTGATTCCGGCGTCGGCAAAACGGCGGTCGTCGAGGGGCTGGCCTACGAGATCGCGCACGGCACCGCGCCTAAATTCCTGCTGAACCGGCGCATCGTCGGGCTGGAGATCGGGATGCTGGTGGCGGGAACCAGCCTGCGCGGCCAGTTTGAGGAGCGCATCGTCGGTATTGTGGACGAGGTCAAAAACGCGCCGGAAGTGATCCTGTTTATCGACGAGATTCACACCATTGTCGGCGCGGGCGACACCATCGACAGCAACCTGGACGCGGCTAATATTCTCAAACCGGCGCTGGCACGCGGCGAGATCACGTGCATCGGCGCGACGACGTTCGAGGAATACCGCAAAGCCATCGCGCGCGACCCGGCCCTCGACCGCCGCTTCCGCACAATTGACATCCACGAACAGAGCATCGCCGAATCGCTGGTGGTGGTCGATCACGTGTACCAGCGCTACGAAGAACATCACAAGGTGATGATTCTGCCGGAGGCGCGCGAAGCCGCCGTGCGGCTGTCCAACCAGTACATGCACGAGCGCCGCCTGCCGGATAAGGCGCTCGACCTGCTGGACGAAGCCTGTGCCCGGCTGGTGATCCAGACCAATAACCCGGACCGCGACGAAACCGCCGAGCCGCTCGAAGTCTCTGCCGAGACGGTGACGCAGGTGCTCAGCGAGTGGACGGGCATTCCCGTCAGCGAGTTGACGGCCAACGAGCGCCAGCGCTTCGCCAAAATGGTCGATACGCTGCGCCAGCGCGTCGTCGGGCAGGACCACGCGCTGCAAATCGTCTCGGACGCGATCAAAACCAACCGCGCCGGGTTAGGCGATCCCAAGCACCCGGTCGGCGTCTTCCTGTTTTTGGGGCCGAGCGGAGTCGGAAAAACGGAGCTGGCGAAAGCGCTCGCGCAGTTTCTGTTCAACGACGAGGACGCGATGGTCCGCCTCGACATGTCCGAGTTCCACGACGAGCACACCGTCGCGCGGCTGATCGGCGCGCCGCCCGGTTACAAAGGCATGGAACAGGGCGGCCAGCTTACCGAAGCGATGCGCCGCAAACCGTACAGCGTCGTGCTGCTGGACGAAGTGGAAAAGGCCGCGCCGGAAGTGTTCGACATCTTCTTGCAGGTCTTCGACGAAGGCCGCCTGACGGATTCGCAGGGCGCGACCATCGACGCGCGGCATGCCGCCTGGATCATGACGAGCAACATCGGCACGGGCGACATCGGCAAAGGGCTGGGGTTCACCGCCACGCCCGATCAACTGCCGGATTACGATTTTCACCTGAAAAAACACTTCCGCCCGGAGTTTCTGAACCGGCTGGACGAAGTCGTGATCTTCCACCCGTTGACCGAGGCGGCGCTGAACGACATTGTCGATTTGCAGCTCCAGGAAGTGACCGAGCGGCTGACCGCGCAAAAACTGACGCTGCTGCTCGATGACAACGCGCGCACGCTGCTGCTGCGCGAGGGTTACGATCCGGCGTATGGGGCGCGCCCGCTGCGCCGCGCGGTGCAGCGCCTGCTGACACGCCCGTTGAGCAATGCCATTCTGGACGAAACGTTCCACGCGGGGGATACGATTCGGGTCGCTACCGACGGGGATAAACTGGTGCTGCAAAAAGTGGCGGCGTCCAAGGCGGCCACGCCCGATGGTGACCCGGCGGGGGCCGATACGGACGACATCGACGGCACCGAACCGGCGCGTCCCGAAGCGGCCCAACGCGCAGAGTGACCACTCGTCAACCAATCATCAGACGCGAGGATACCATGGCTTCACGGCGAGCAACAGGGTGTCTCACCGGCATGGCGCTCGGCGATGCGCTGGCCGGACCCGTCGAATTCCTGGATATAGACGCCATCCGGCGGCGGTTTCCATCCGGCGGGCCTCAAGCGCCCGAAGGAAACCCGGCGCGCGTTACAGACGATACTCAGATGGGACTCGCCGTCGGCGAAGCGTTGATCCAGAGTCGTGTGCCTCCCGAACCGGGCCAACTCGAATCGCTGCTGCGGGCCGGGTTCGTCGCATGGGCCAACAGCCCGGATAATACGCGCGCCCCCGGACACACCTGTATGCAGGCGTGCCGCAACCTGGAACGCGGCCGGGCCTGGCAGCAAGCCACGGTGACCCGGTCCAAAGGGTGTGGAGCCAACATGCGGGTCGCACCGGTTCCGCTGTTCTGCCTTGCGCACGGCCTGGATGATACGATCTGCGCCAGCGTGGCGCAGTTCCAGGCCGCCCTGACACACGGCCATCCCACCGGGCTGGCAGCCGCTGATCTGACCGCCCGGTGCATAAGCCTGCTGGCGCAAGGCTTAGCGCCTGGCGCGCTGATCGACGATCTGCACGCTTACGCCCGGTCCCAGCGTGAGATGTATCACGCAGAATGGTTGGGAACGCTGTGGCAGCAACCGGCCAGCACGACCCCACAGGCGTTTATGGCGCGGGGATGGGATGAATGCCTGAACGTCCTGGACCGGCTGGCGAACGTCATGAACTGCCCCGACCGTGATGCCGATCCGTGTCTGCAAACAGGCGCGGGTTGGATTGCCGAAGAAGCGTTCGCCACAGGCCTGTTATGCTTTCTGTTGTTTCCAGACGATCCGGTGGCAGCCTTGCGGCGCGCGGCGGTGACCAGCGGCGATTCGGACTCCATCGCTTGCCTGACAGGCGCGTTTGCAGGAGCCTATCACGGGGTAGATAGCTGGCCTCACGACTGGATCGAACGCATCGAATACCGTCAGCGGCTCACCGTTCTCGGTGCAGCCTGGGATACGACACCGCTTAACAAACCATGAAACGCTCCGTTGGAAGCTTATGACCACAAACGACCTGCCTCCCCTGCCGCAAACTGGAATCGCGCCGCTGGCGCTGCCGGAAGACCAGGAACAACGCCTGCTCAACCGGCGGCGTAAAGCCGACCAGATCGACCCGTTCGCCAGCGACCCGGATGACGAAATCCGGCGGTTGGGCAAGCTGGCGCTGCGGCGTGACGTGATGCATGCCTATGACTACCTGGCGCTGAGTGACCTGTGCGCGCGGCTGTCGCTGGCCGAGATCGACCGGCGGCTGCGTGTGTATTACGTCGGCAAAACGCTGTATGCGTTCCGCCGCGCGCTGGACCTCGCCGCCGACGACGGCCAGGATCACGCGCTGGCACAGACCGCGCTGGCAGCTTACGTGCGCTGGCTGCTGCAAGTGGCACGCGCCGCGCCCACCCGCCGCAACATCGCCGCGACGCTGTGGGCCGCTGCCGAAGTCGAAGAAATCGAGAGCGTGCCGGGGCTGCGCGACGAAGCGCAACTGCTGGCGATGTGGTACGTGTCGCCGCCCCACACCGACGACATCACGCCGTCACCGGACCCGACGCTGGCCGAACCGGAAGACGTGACCGAAATCTATCCCGACGAAATCCCCACGCATGACGACGAAGGGTATGACGTGGAATCCGGCCTGCTGTCGATCGAGAATCCGGACGGGGTCAGTGAAACGCGCTCGGATCGTTCCGAGGTTTTCCGCCTGGAACTGGAAGCGACCCAGCATGGCCCGCGCCTGGCCGGTCCGCCGTCCATCGCCGAGCCGGCGCGCGCGCGGCGCAAAGAAGGCAGCGATTTTGACTACGGCGACAAGATCGACGACCGCTACGAAGTGGCGCAGGTGCTGCGCGGCGGCATGGGCATCGTCTACCTGTGTTACGATCACGACGAGCGGAAATCGGTGGCGCTGAAGACGTTCCAGGGGCGTTACCTGACGAACGAGCACGCGGTCGCCCGCTTCACCAAAGAGGCGCGCACCTGGATCATGCTCGAAAAGCACCGCCATATCGTGCAGGCGCGGCGCGTGCAAAAATTCGAAGGCCGCCCGCACATCATTTTGGAGCATATCTCCGGGCCGGAAGGTTTGGGGCCGGACCTGCGCAGCTGGATTCGCCACAACCGGGTGGACCTGCCAACCGCGCTGGAATTCGGCCTGCAAATCGCGCTGGGGATGCGCCACGCGACCACCATCATCCCCGGCCTGGTTCACCGTGACCTGAAACCGGCCAACATCCTGGTCCGGCACGACGGCATCGCCAAAGTAACCGATTTTGGGCTGGTGCGCTCGTTCGACCTGGATGACAGCGTCGTAATGGCCGAGGACGACCACAACGCGTCGGTGGGCCTGACGCGCGTCGGGGCGCTGGTCGGCACCGCGCCGTACATGTCGCCGGAGCAGTGCCGCGCCGAAGACGTCGATATGCGCACCGACATTTACGCCTTTGGCTGCGTGCTGTTCGAGATGCTGTCCCGCCAGACGGTGTTTCAAGCCAAGCTGCTGACTGAATGGGTCTATGCCCACCTGAATTACACGCCCACCTTCCCGGATACGGCGACCGGCATCCCGCCCGCCGTGCGTGACCTGACGCTCGCCTGCCTGGAGAAAAACCCCGCCGACCGTCCGCAAACCTGGGCCGAACTGGCCGATGCACTGGCTGCGCAGTACGAGACGGTGACCGGCGCGCCGCCGGACATGGAGCCGGAAGGTCCGGCGCTCGAAGTGCGCGAGTTGATGGATAAGGGCTACAGCCTGACCGAGTTGGGCTACGCGGAGGAAGCGCTGGTCGCGTACAACCGCGCGCTGGAAATCGAGCCGAAAAGCGCGTGGGCCTGGGCGCGCAAAGGCCGCACGCTGCGCCTGCTGGCCCGTTACGAGGAGGGGCTGGCGTGTTATGACCGCGCGCTGGAGTTAAACTCGCGCTTCGCGTGGGCCTGGACCGGCAAAGGGCAGGTGCTCGAACGCCTGAACCAGATCGAGCGCGCGCTGGCCGCGCACCAGACCGCCACCGAACTACAACCGGGCAACGTGTGGGCCTGGTACAACAAAGCCGAGGCGCTGCATTCGCTGCGTGATTATGACGGCGCGATGGCGATTCTCGACCGCGCGCTCGAACTCGACCCGCACCACGCCGAAAGCTGGGCCAAACGCGGGCAGGTCCTGCGCGCCCAGGAACGTTATCCCGAAGCGCTCAACGCGTATAACCGCGCGCTCGAACTCAACCCGCCCTACGCCTGGGCCTGGAACGGCAAAGGACTGGCGCTCAAAGCGATGGGCCGCCTGCAAGAAGCGCTCGAAGCCTTCGAGCAGGCTTCTCGCCACCAACCGGGCGAGGTCTGGCACTGGTACAACCAGAGTGAAATGCTGGTCGAGATGGGCCGCTACCAACAGGGGTTGGCTCCCACCCAGCAGGCGACACGCGTCGCGCCGACGCACGCCTATTCGTGGGCCAAGCTGGGGCAGGTCTTCCGCTACCTGGAACGGTACGAAGATGCGCTGCAAGCCTATCTCCAGGCGCTCACCCTCAAGCCGGATTACGCGTGGGCGGTCAACGGCGCGGGCATCGTGCTGGAACGGCTGCGGCGCTACGACGAGGCGTTCGAGATGTACCGCCGCGCCGCCGACATCGCGCCGGACGACGTCTGGCACTGGTACAACCAGGGGAATCTGCTGGTGCTGCAAGAGCGGCTGGAAGATGCGATCCCGCTGCTGGAAAAAGCGATCCGCATCAACCCGGACCACGCCCGCAGTTGGGCACGCCTGGGCAACACGTACCGCCAGTTGGACCAGCCCAGCCGGGCGCTGCAATACCTGGACCGCGCCGTCAAGCTCGCCCCGGAGTACGCGTGGGCGTGGAACGAGCGCGGCGTCACGCTGGAAATCATGACACGCTACGAGGAAGCCGTCGAGGCGTACGATCAGGCGGCGCAGGCCGAGCCGGTCAACCCGCTCTACTGGTACAACAAGGGCGATACGCTGGTCTTCCTCAAGCAGCACGCCGCCGCGCTCGACGCGCTGCAACGCTCGCTCGAAGTCGATCCGCGTTACGTGCGGGCGTGGGCCAAGCAAGGCCAGGCCCTGCGCCGCATGGGGCGTTTTGAGGAAGCGCTGGCGAGTTACAGCCGGGCCGTCGAATTGTCGCCGGAATACGCGTGGGCCTGGAACGGGCGCGGGCTGGCGCTCAGCGCGTTGGACCGGCACGACGAGTCGCTGGCGTGTTTCCGGCAGGCAGCCACGCTGCAACCGGACGACGTATGGTTCTGGTACAACCAGGCCGACGAGTTGATCATTTTGCGCCGCTACGACGAGGCGCTGATGCCGCTCGAACGCGCGCTGCGCCTCAACCGCGATC